>BEHK01000024.1 GCA_002898775.1 bacterium HR08
GCGGTATCCACTTTGTTGACGATCAGGAAGATGGGCTTGCCGAAGCGACGCAAGCGCCGCGCCAGATCTTCATCGAGCGGCGTCACCCCTTCGCGCACATCCACCACGAACAGGAGCAAATGCGCGCGCGCGATGGCCACCTCGGCCTGGCGCACGATGCTGGCCGGGATGATCGCCGCTTCATCGGGGAGAAGCCCTCCCGTATCCACCAGCTCGAACTCGCGGCCGCGCCAGCGCACGCGCCCGTGAATCCGATCGCGCGTGATCCCCGGCTCATCCCCCACGATCGCCCGCCGCATGCCGACGAGCCGATTGAAGAGCGTGGATTTCCCGACATTGGGGCGTCCCAGGATGACGACGCTCGGACTCTCACCGGATGCATCGCACCCGGTCTGGACGTCTTCCCCTCGCTCGAAGACCCGCATCTCTTCGGCCGACGGCTTCATCGCTGCTCCTGCGACGCGAGTTCTTTGCGAAGCTGTTCGACGAGCGATCGGACCGCCGGCGCCATCTCACTCTGCGGGGCTAATCGCAGATACGCCTCATAGGCGGCGATGGCTTCAGACAAACGATCGGCCGTGAGCAAGAGGTTACCGAGGAGGTAATACAGGATCGGCTCCGTGTCCGCATTTTGGGCGATCGCCGTTCGCAGGTGGGTGATGGCGGCTTCGATCTCCCCGACTTCCTCCAAGGCGAGGGCCAAGCCGGCATGTGCTTCCGGAGAGAAACCGCCCGCGTGCCGAAGCGCCGCACGATATTCGCGGATCGCCTCCTCATACAGGCCCTGAGCGCGGAGGATGTTCCCCAAGAGCGTGTGCGCTTCGGGCAATGGGGTCCGGCTCTCGGCGAGAGCCCGTCGGACTTGTCGCACCGCTTCCTCGTGCTCTTCGAGCGCCAGCAGTGCGCGCGCCAGTCCCAGCCGCGCGCGAGGGAACCTCCCCCCCCTCAGCGCGATCGCCCGCCGATACTCGGCGACAGCGCGCGCGAAGAGCTTCTGCTCGCGCCACGCATCGCCTTGCTGACGATGGCGCTCGGCGCGGTCCCGTAATGGCGGGAGCGAGAGCACAAGCCGCCGTTCGGCACCGGGCTGAAGGCGCACGCGCCTCTGCACCTCCTGACGCCCGAGCTTGCTCACCCGCAGCGTGTACGTCCCGGGCTCCACCGTGAGCGTCAACCTCCCGCGCGCATCAGTCGTCCCACGGCGCACGCCGTTGAGGAAGACGACAGCTTCCGGCAGCGTGGAGATCACCACTTGCGCCTCGGCGCGCGGATTCTCCGAAGGCGCGCGCGCGGGCTGCCCCTCTCCTCCCTGAAGGAGGAGCGCTGAGCACACGAGACTGAAGACACACGGACGAATCATCGCCACTCAGGAGGCGCCGTAGATTCGGCGATAATGCGCCACATTGCGGAGCACGCTCTTGATGTACTGGCGCGTCTCCGTGATCGGAATGCTCTCGACCCACTCATCCACCTCCTCGGTGGGGAGCTCCTTGAGCCATCGCGCGACGCGCGCGGGTCCGGCATTGTAGGCCGCCAGGGCGTACTCGATCCGCCCGAACCGCCGAAGCTGCTCGGCGAAGTAGGCCGTTCCCAAGCGAATGTTCAAGACCGGATCGTACAACCGTTCCGGAGAGAGGCGCCGCAGACCGTATCGCCGCGCGACCAGCCGTCCCGTCGAGGGGATCAGTTGCATGAGTCCGCGCGCGTTGGCGACCGAGCGCGCGCGCGGATGGAATCCCGATTCCTGACGAATCAGCCCGGCGATCACGTACGGGTCCAGGCCCTGCGCGTGCGCATTCCGCCGAATCACCTCCCAATGGGTGAGGGGGAAGAGCAAGCGGAAGACCTCCTCCGATACTTCATCGCCGCGATAGGCGGCATATTCGGGATGCGCCTGCCGCAAGGCGTTGATGGCCGCCAGAGGATCGCCGCGATCCCGCCAGAGGCGAGCCAATTCCAAAGCCACGCGCGGGGACGTGGGCGCCTCCTGTTGAGCGGCGGTGAGTTCGCCGAGCGCCAGCTCGTCCAGCCGAATCACGCGCAGCTCGACGGCCTTCTCCACGCGTTCGAGCGTCGTCGGTCCGGCCGTCTCCTCCGGGGCGCGGATGGGACGCAGGTTCGTCACCGCTTGATCAAAGAGCGGATCGCTGGCGGCCACCTCCCCCTGTCGCCGAGCCGGTCGCGACGCCACGGGCGCGACGCCCTGAGCGCTCAAGCGTTCCGCGCGTTGCCGCGCCAATTGTCCGTAATAGGCATCGCGGTATCGCTGGACGATCTTCTCGTAGAGAAGCGCCGCGCGCCCTCTCTGCCCCCGCTTCTCCTCGGCGCGCGCCGCCCAGTACGCCGCTTGAGCGACGACATCCGCGCGAGGATGTCGCGCGACGATCTGAAGAAGCGTTGTCGCCGCTCGTTCGTACTCCCGCCGACGATAGGCGTCCCATCCGATCGCCCAGAGCGCCTCCGGAGCGAATTCGGAATCAGGATGCTGGCGGACAAGCTGCTCGAACGCCTCCAGCGCGGCCTCGCGCTCTCCATTGCTCAGGTGAAATTGGGCGCGCGCGAAGAGGACACGGGCTGCCCAAGGACTTGAGGGATAGCGCCTGACCAGGTGCCGACTGGTCTCCAGGAATTCGGCGACGCGCCCGAGCCGCCGGTAGCCGTCGGCCAGATGATAGAGCGCTTCCGCCTGAAGCTCTGCCGGGGCGCGATCGCTCACCTGCTTGAGCGTAGCGATCGCCTCTCCCACAGCCCCGCTGCGCAAGAGGCTGATGCCGAAGCGAAGGAGCGCCGCATCGTCGCGCGCCACCTCGGGGAAGGCCGCACGCAGCGCTCGATAAGCCCGCGCCGCCTCTTCAAAGGCCCCGGAGGCGTAGAGCCGATCGGCGCGCCCGCGCACACGTTCCAGCGGATAGCGCGCCACTTCATCCACGGCCACGCCCAATCGCAGCAACCGCTCGCGCGCGCGCGCACTCGCGCGCACGGGGGGCAGATCGAAGTGAATGCGCTCGTAGAGCGCGATCGCGCGCTCTCGCTGACCGAGCTGCTCATACCCCTCGGCCTGCACAAGCAGCGCCTCTACATCTCCGGCTTCCGCCAAAGGCGTCAGATTCTGAATCGCCGCGCGCGCGTCCCGACGCTGGAGCGCCGAACGCGCCGCCTCCAGCAACGCCGAGCGCGCATGGATCGAATTCGGATAAGAATGCCAGAGCTTCATCCACTGCGCCTCGGCCTCCGTCGCGCGGCCGAGGGCCAGAAGACTCTTGGCCAGGTAGAAGAGCGCGTAATCCCCGAGTCGCGTTCGGGTCGGAATGAGCGGATCTCGAAGGAGGTCCACGGCCGCGGCATATTCCCGATTCGCGTACTTCCGATACCCCCGCAGCAATCGCGCCAGTGCCGCCGCCTTCGTGTTCGGATGCCGCCGCTCTACGGACTGCAGCTCAGCGTCCGAAGGTTCCCTCCCGCGCGAGCAGAGCGCCTGAAGCTCCGCCATGCCCCGCGTCGTGTCCGCGCTCACGTGCCCGACGGGCTTCCACCTCACGGAAGCGCTCCCCTGAGGCGGGACCGGGAATACCCCTCCCAGCGCGACGATCCCGCTGACGATCAGTGCCCATCCGCGATGTCGCCAAATGTTGGCCATCCGCTTCTCCGCTCGCCTCCCCATGACATACAATACCAATGGCCGAACGAACGGGTCAAACAGGCCGGAAGATGTATGCCGGACTTCTGGACACTCAGCCACCGGGATGTTGAATGGTACGCGGGCAGCGAGGCCATCTTGGAACGCGGGCGGAGCTACTATCGCAGCGGCCGCGTCCGTGAGCTGCGGCTTGTGGCCGCGGATCGGTTGCAGGCGCGCGTCCGCGGCCAGCAAGAGCGCGCCTATCGCGTGGAGCTATGGATCGAAGACCAGGAGCTGTATTCGCACTGCTCATGCCCATATAGCTGGGGCGTCTGCAAGCACGTGGTGGCCGCCCTCTTGGCATGGCTCGATCAGCGCGAGGAGATCGGCCACGGCAGACCCCCGAGTGATCGCGCCACCACTTTGGCCACGTGGCTGGAGACGATCCCGCCTGACATCCTCCGCGACGTGCTCCAAGAAGAGAGCCGCACCAACAGCGCTGTCGAGGAGGCGCTTCACCGATGGCGAGAGGCGCTGCGCCCGGAGTCCCTGCCTGCGCGCATCGCGCACCTGTTTCGCGGCATGCTGCGGGCTTCCCAAGAAGGCCTTCGGCGCCAGCAAGAACGCATCGTACACCTGCTCATATGGGCGAAGACCTTCGAGCCCACTCCGGCGGCCGCGATCGCGCGCGAGACGCTTCAGCGGGCGCTCGAGTGGCATCGGCATCGGCCGGACGCGGAGCTGACCCCTATCATCGCGCGCGCGCTCGAACTCATCGAGCATCATGCCGAGGCCTTCGGGCGCAATCCGAAACTCGCGACCTCCCTTGTGCGCGCCCTGACCGAACTGTTCTTCATGGCGCGCGCCCCGGCGCGCGCGCTCCTTGAGCCGGCACTGCTGAAGCTGACCGAATGCTGGGACCGACGCGCGGAGGCTATCACCCTCTTGAAGGAGCAATGGCTCGGGTCGGACACCGGCGCGTATGCCCTGCTCGCCCGACTCTGCCGCCTCGAAGGTCGAATCGAAGAGTATGAGGCCGCCCGGCAGAAGAGCCTGGTCTCCGCAGAGGATTACGTGGAGCTGTTCGATCATTACCTGGCGACGAACTACCCGGACCGGGCCATGCGCGTGGGGGAACAAGGGATCAAGAAGCTCGGCGCGAAAGCGCCGCGATTGCGCCAGCGCTTGGCCGCGCTCTATCAGGAATGGGGCGAGACGGCCAGAGCACAGCGCTTGCTGAGACGAACGTGACGCCGAGGCCTTCAACGACGCCAGAGAGGGGGATCGTTCTCTTCCTCATCCTCATGACGACTGCGGCATTCTCCTCCTATGCCCTGAAGGACGAGTCCTGGCGCGTCCGCCTCGGAGCGCTTCTGGCGCTCGCGCTCTTGTTCTGGCCCATGCTCCTGCTGAGCCTGGCGGACGTGCGGGAGCGGCTCACGGCCGCCCTCCACGCGGGTGATTCGATCCGCCGCGCGTGCGTCTTCGGCCTGGCGCTCGCCCTCACGACGCTTGTGGCGCTTGTGGCCTTCGGGCTCGGCCAATTCCATTGGAGAGGCGTGGGGGCGTGCGCGGCATACCTCTCGCTCCCCGCCGCCGCGCTCACGCTGCGGCGTCCGAAGTCGGAGGGACTCACCTGGCAGGACACGTTCGCCATTCTGGCCCTCTGGTTCCCCATCGAGTTCGAGTGGCTGCCGCTGGCCGAAATCCCCCGACGACCGGGTATCGGCGTGGATAAGCTCGTCGGCGTGACCTGGTTGCTCGTGCTCTTTCTCGCCGTGCGCCGCCTGGACATCGGATACACGTTCCTGCTCGGGCGAGAGGACGTGAAGCGCGCCCTCGTGTACTTCGCGCTCTTTGTGACGTTCTTCGCCCTACCACTGGCGATTCCGACCGGTTTCGCCGCTTCCTCGGCGAGGATGCGACCGCTTTCGGAAATCGGCGCCCTTCTGCTGGGCACGGCATTCCTGATCGCGCTCCCGGAAGAGCTGCTCTTCCGCGGCGTGATCCAAAATCTCCTCGTTCGGCGCTTCCGCGCGCATCCGCTCCGCGCGCTCGCGCTCGCCTCGCTCATCTTCGGCCTGGCTCACGCCAACAATCCCGATCAACCGGTCTGGGTGTACGTCGTGCTCGCGACCATCGCCGGATGGTTCTACGGGCTCGCCTACGTGCGGACAGGGAAGGTGACGATCGCCGCTCTTCTGCATTGGATGGTGAACAGCTATTGGGGCCTCTTCTTTCACGGGTGAATCATCGGTCGCCTGGACGAGGGCGCGACCGCATCTTCACCGGCCGAGGCGACCTGATGGCGCGACGGCGCTGACTCGCGCACGAAGGCGTAGAACTGCCGGAAGTAGCCGTACATGGACCAGATCGAAGAGATGACGACGAGCCAGAGGACAGCGCGGCCCGCGCTGTAGAGCAAGATGCGCAGATCCGGCGCCGAGAGATGTCCGCTTTCGGAGAAACGGGCGAGCACGTGGACGAAGGCCGGGGCCTCCCAGAAGACGGGAACGGCGTAGGGCGTCACCGGCGGTCCTCCCTCATCGGTCATGCTCAGGATGAGTAAGGCGACGGCGACAACCTCAGCGAGCATTTTGAACTTTCCCATCCGGGAGGGGACGATCACCAACCCCTCGTGCGCCGCCATGCTGCGCAAGCCCGTCACGGCGAATTCGCGCCCGATGATGATGACGACGGCCCAGGCCGGCGCGAGCCGATTGTCCACCAGCGCGATCAATGCCGCCGAGATCAAGAGCTTGTCGGCCAGAGGATCGAGCAACATGCCCAGTGGAGAGACCTGGCGACGGCGGCGCGCCAAAAATCCATCCAACCAATCCGTGAGGGCCGCCATGAGAAAGATGGCCACGCCCAACAACCGCTGCGAGACGCCAAACCAGGCTTCCGAAACACGCGTGAGCAAGACGACGACCAGCAGCGGGACGATGAAGATTCTGAGCAATGTCACCGCATTCGGTACGTTCAACACATCCCCCTTCGCGCCGGCTCCCTGCGGGATACTACGCCCTCCTCCAGCCCTTTGTCAAGCACCTGTACGCGTCCACCAACGAACCTCTCGCGTGCGGGCGATCGAGTTTAGCCTAAGGTGAGGGAAGCGAACCCGCGTCGTGAGCCCAACCCCAAGCGCTCTCGAGATCGCTTGGAGCCCCCGAGAGCGACGTCCTCACATGAGCGGCGCCGAGTGTGGATAACGGGGATCGGAGGCGGCACGGACGGCTTCGCCAAACCGCGTGAAGAGCAGGACGAGTCCCCAAATGGCGAATCCCGGAGCCAGGAGCCATGGATGCGCGTAGAGCACAGAGAGATCCCGCGCGGCTGTCAACATATTCCCCCAACTCGGCTCAGGCTCGGGAACTCCGAGCCCGAGGAAGGAGAGCGCGGCTTCTCCTAAGAGGAAGCTGGGGAGCATGACCGTCGCTTGAATGAGTGCGGGCGTGAGCGCACTCGGAAGGAGATGACGTCGCAAGACCCACCCCGGACCCGCTCCCAGCGCGAACGCGCTCAGGACGAAGTCCTGCGTCTTCAACGAGAGCACGCATCCGCGAGTGATACGGGCGACTGCCGCCCAGCTCACGAGCACAAAGAGAGCCACCAACGTGAAGAGACTCATCTCGACCGGGAGGTGCAGTGGGAGGGCCGCACGCCAGGCCAAGAGCAGGAAGAGAACGGGGACGGATTCCACCAGCTCGGCGATACGCATCAGCGCGGCGTCTCCAATCCCACCGTAGTATCCGGCCAGACCACCAAGCACGAATCCGACGAGGAACGCTCCAGCCAAGCTCAACGAAGCGATCAACAGCGCGGGGCGCGCACCGTGAACGAGGCGGGAGAAAACGTCGCGTCCCAGCGGATCCGCGCCCAGCAGATAAAAGCGCGGGGGGCGTTCCCGATCCCCTCGATCGAAGGCGTCCGCCCGGCGCGCCGAAGGAGCAGGGCGGGCCCCGAAGAGATGCCACGAGGTCCTCAAGCCGAGGAAAAGCGGGGCGTGCTCCCCCCGAACGAAGAACACCAGCTCATAGCGGCGCGATCGGTCTTCTTCGTATCGCCAGCGCGCCCGATCCACAATGCGCCAGGGATAAAAGAAAGGACGCAGATGGAGACGCCCCTCGGCATCACGAAAGCGCAGCAGATGTGGGGGCATCTTCACCGCTTCTCGATCTTGAGTCCGGGGATCATACGGAGCGATAAATCCGGCCAAAAGTGCCAGCAGAGCAACGCCCATAGCCGCCACCAACAGTCGGCGCGCCCGTGGATGGGCCCATATCCGACGGAGGCCTGATGAAGAAGCCATCACCTCATCCCTCGATGCGAGCGCGCGGATCGTTCAGCATGAGGAGCACATCGGCGATGACATTCCCGAACATCAACGCGGCTCCGCTCGCGAGAACAGCGGCCATGAGGACATTGGGATCCCGGGCCAATGCCGCCTCGACAGCGAGTTGTCCGAGTCCGGGCCAAGCCAGGACCGTTTCGACGACCGCGGAGCCGCTCAGGAGACTCCCAATGGAGTAGCCGAGGAGCACGATCACGGGAGCGAGCGCCGGACGCAGCGCGTGCCGCCACAGGAGGACCCGCGACGGAAGTCCCTTGGCGCGAGCGGCGCATACGAAATCCGCCTGCAGAACGTCCACGAGCGCGCCTCGAAGGTGGGTGGAGATCACAGCCAGAGGGTGCACGCTGAGCACCAGCGCCGGGAGCACCAGATGCCAGATCACGTTCAGAATCCGTGGGACAACGGGCGCCGTTTCGATCCCCGGGGAGTGAAGCCCCCCTAAGGGGAACCATCCCGTCACCATCGCAAAAAGGAGGGCGATTAAGGCCAGGAAGAATCGAGGTGTCGTCAACGCCGCCGTCATGAGCACCGCGTGGAGACGATCAACCCAGGTGTGGGCTCGAAGAGCGGCGACGATCCCAAGCGGAAGACCGACCCCCCACGCGATCACGTTCGCCGCGAGGGTGAGCAAGAGCGTCGCTCCAAGGCGCGCGCCGATCAACTCCGAGACCGGCATCTGGTACTCGATCGAATATCCCAGGTGCCCCCTCGCGACCTGAGCGAGCCATCTTCCGTATCGAACCAGGACAGGCTGATCCCATCCCCACTGTCGGCGCCACGCTTCGCGCACCTCCGGAGAGAGAGGGAGGCGCCCTTCCCTATGGGCGAGCGGATCCCCGGGGGTGAGAGCCAGCACCAGAAAAGTCACGAAAGAGAGGGCGATCAACACTCCGATCGCCTGGACGCCGCGCCGCAGCAGAAGGATTCGCATGAGCGTTCGCCTCCTTGAAAGCGCGCGATCTGACCGTATAGCATGCTACCATGAGATGCAACGGGATGAACAGCGCGAAAATCACGCGACTAGGGATGCTCCTGCTTGTGAGCGTGACGGCCTGCGGCCAGCGCGTTCCTTCTCCCCCCTCCTCGGCGGGAGCGGGAGGACGTTTGGTGCTCGCCCAGACCGCGGGGCCGAAGACGTTCAACCCGCTCTTCGCGGATGATCAAGAGAGCTTGAGCGTCCTCAGTTGTCTGATGGCCCCGCTGATTCGAATCAATCGGCAAACGGGCCAGCCGGAACTCGAACTGGCCGAATCGCTCAGCTACTCGAGGGATCGAACGCAACTGATCCTCCGACTCCGACGCGGACTCACCTTCTCCGATGGGCATCCCCTCACGGCCGACGACGTTCTCTTCACGTTCGAGGTCATTTATGATCCGAACCTGCCGAACGCTCTCGCCGACCTATTGAAAATCGGGGGGCAGAAGATCGCGGTCCATCGCGAGGACGAGCTCACGCTCACGTTCACACTCCCTTATGCCTATGCCCCGATAGAGCGCTTGTTTGACGCGATCTTCATCCTACCCCGACATCGTCTGGAGCGACCGTATCGCGAGGGGCGCTTCCGTTCAGCCTGGGGGCTCTCCACACCGGCGTCGGACATCGTCGGTGCCGGCCCCTTTAGGCTGAAGGAATATGTGCCCGGACAACGAACCGTTCTCGTGCGCAATCCCTACTACTGGAAGCGCGATGCGCAGAAGCGACGGCTCCCTTACTTGGATGAGCTCCTCTTCCTGATCGTGCCCGATCGGAACACCCGATTGCTGAAGTTCCAGCAAGGAGAGCTGGATCTTCTGGCTCCGATCACGCCGGAGGAAGCGGCGCGATTGCAGCCTCAAGTAGAGGCCCGCGCTGTTCGTGTGCTTGATCTCGGTCCGAGCCTCATCTCCGAGGTCCTGTGGTTCAATCTGAATCCTCAAGCGCCGTCCCTCCCTCCGTGGAAGCGGGCGTGGTTTCAAGATGCGCGATTTCGCCAAGCGATCGCCTTCGCCATTGATCGTCAGGCCCTGGTCGAAGTCCTTTTCTCGGGGAAGGCCACTCCGGTCTGGGGGCCGGTCCCACCATCAAGCCCTTGGTACCATCCGGGGGCGCGAACCTATCCGTATGATCCCATTCGCGCCCGCGCTCTCCTGGCGGAGATGGGGCTGACCGACCGCGACGGTGATGGGCGATTGGAAGACCGGCAGGGACACCCGGTGGCCTTCACTATTGTGACGACTGCGGGAAATCCGATTCGCGAGCGCCTCGGGTTGATGATCCAAGAGGACCTCAGGAAGGTGGGCCTTCAAGTCCAGCTCGTGCCTCTGGAAGCGAAATCCTTGTTCGCCCGCATCGAACAAAGCTTCGACTATGAAGCCGGACTGCTGGGGCTCGCGCTCGGGGACACGGATCCCTCGGCCCTCAACAATGTCCTTCCCAGTTGGGGGACGAGCCACTGGTGGTATCCTCGGCAGAAGGCTCCGGCCACCGAATGGGAGCGACAGATTGACGAACTGATGGACGAACAGATGCGCACCTTCGATCCCGCACGACGAAAGGCGCTCTTCGATCGGGTGCAGGAGATTATGGCGGAGCAGGTGCCGTTCATTTACTTAGTGGCTCGCGATCTGATCGTCGCGGCTAAGGCCCATGTGGAGAACCTCAAACCCGGCCTCATTCCCGATTTCCTCCTTTGGAACGTCGAGGAGTTGCGCATCCACCCTCGTGCCGCGCACCGATGAGGCCGTGAGCGATGGATGAGACGCGCTGTCGCGGGAGACATCCTGCGGCTCGCGCGCTCTCACCTCAAACCATGGGGGGGTGCCGCCAACTGGTGGGGGCACAGCCGATGTCCGGATATATCGGCGGACGCTGTGCGAGACGAGGCTCTCGGAAGCGCACAGCTCAAAAAGCGTTGTCCCTTTAAGGGACATCGCACGGATACTGCGAGCGATGGGTTTCAAGCACTGGAGAAGCTGCGGCGTCGCACCTATGACCTGATCCTCTGCGATCTCAAGATGCCGGGCCTCAGCGGACAAGCGGTCTATGAAGAGATCGCGGAGAAATGGCCAGAGATGTGTGAGCGCATCATCTTCCTCACCGGAGACCTCGTGGATCCGCGAACGCGCGCCTTTCTGGATCGGGTCCAGAGGCCCGTGATCGAGAAGCCGTTTCAGGTTGAGGACCTGGTGCGAATCCTCCGCGAGCACCTCGGCTGACGGGTGAGCTCACGGCCCTCGGCGATGTGGGCGATCGCGTGAACTCACTGCGGTGGGCGTTCGAGGAGATAAGCGGAGTCTTCGACGCGGCTGCCGCGCGCATCGGTGACGGCGAATTGCGCCCCCTTGAAGATGGCGGCTCCGGCGTATTCGCCGTTCTTGTTGATGGCGTAGAAATTCACCTGATGCGCGGGCCGCCCGCCGTAGAGTTTGACGATGCGCCGCAGAGCATCCAGGCATGCTTGGAGCGGACTCATACCACGCCGCATATTCTCCACGACCGTGTGGGCGCCGACGACGCGGATATTATCCTCGCCCCAGCCGGTCGAGCCCGCTGCCCCGACGTCATTGTCCACGTAGAGGCCGCACCCGATGATCGGGGAGTCGCCGACGCGCCCGGGGACTTTGAAGGCGAGGCCACTTGTGGTGGTCACGCCCGCCAGATCTCCGGCTTCGGTGACCGCCAGGCAATTGATCGTCCCCGTCATGTGTGCCCAATCCAGAGTCGGGAGCGCCGAGCGCAACGCCCCGGGAAGTTTATTCTGCATCCAGTGATCGCGCTCGCTGCGCTCGCGTCGCCATTGGAGCCACACCTGGCGCGCGCGCTCCGTCAACAAGTCTTGCTTCTGGAATCCGAATGAGAGCGCGAACCGCAGCGCGCCTTCGCCGACGAGCAAGATGTGATCGGTCTCCTCCATGACCAGACGAGCGACCTGAGAGGGATTCTTGATGTAGCGCAAGGCCGCGACGGCGCCACACCGCCCCGTCGGTCCGTGCATGACCGAGGCGTCCAATTCGACCTCGCCCTCCTCGTTCGGCAAGCCGCCATATCCGACGCTCATATCGTTGGGATCATCCTCGACGATCGTGACGCCGGCGATCACAGCATCCAGGGGATCGCTCCCGGCGCGCATCAGCTCGAACGCCCGCGCCGTCGCGCGAATCCCGTTGTAATAGACCGTGCCGTCGGGCAAGGTGACGCGATTGGCGCTGGCGATCGCCAATGGCCGATTGGGAGATCGAGACGGCGCTCGCGCGGATCGCATGCGCGTGGAGACGATGGCGGTCATCCCGCTCAACACGAAATGGCGGCGTGTGAGTTTCGGCATCCGCTCACCTCCCTGGCTGGAAATGACTTGCATCCGATTCGTTTTGCGATAAGATAAAGCCTATCAGGATACGGCAAGAGAGGGGATCAAGCAAGAGCATCGCGCGGATGGCCGGACCGATGGAAGAGACCAAGCCGGATCGGTTGCTGGGACGCACGATCGCGGGCAAGTATCAAATCGAGGCGAAGATCGGACAAGGGGGGATGGGGAGCGTCTACCGTGCGCGGAACGTCGTGACGGGGAAAGTGGTCGCGCTCAAAGTCCTATTGGAGGATCTGGCGGCCTATCCGAGCTTCGTCGAACGCTTCCTGCATGAGGCGCGCGCGGCGGCCCGCGTCACGCACCCGCACGCGATCAACATCATTGATTGCGGACGCGAGGGCGAAGTCGTCTACCTGCTCATGGAGTATCTGGAGGGGGAGACCCTCACCCAGGTGATGAAGCGCGAAGGCCCCTTCTTGCCCGCGCGCGCGGCGCGCATCCTCACGCAAATTTGTTCGGCACTGGCCGAGGCGCACGCTCACGGGATTATTCATCGCGATCTCAAGCCGGACAACATCATCCTGCAGCAGGCGGCTGGGGAGAAGGATTACGTCAAGGTGCTCGATTTCGGCATCGCGAAGGTGGTGGATGGGCAGGAGCGGGATCGAGACGCCATCTCGCGCCGCGTCTTCATCGGCACGCCCGAATACGCCTCTCCCGAACAATGTCAGGCGAAGAGTCCGACGGCGCTCTCGGACATCTACAGCGTGGGCGTGATCCTGTATGAGATGCTGGCGGGACGCCCCCCCTTCGAAGGCGATCCGATGGAGGTCATGCTCAAGCATGTCCATGAGGAGCCCCCGTCGCTTCGAGCGCTGCGACCAGATGTGAGTCCGGAGATCGAGGCCGTCGTGCGGCGCGCCCTCAGCAAGGATCCGGCGGCTCGGCCGCAGAGCGCGTGGGAATTGGCCGAGGAGTTCGAGCGCGCGGTGCGCGCGGGCGCGGGGCGACGAACCGTGCGGCTTCCATCGCGCCCGACTTCGGTCGGAGGAGTTCCGGTTCGCCCCACGCGTCCTCAAGAGAGCGCGGCGCCCACAGCTCGCCTCATTCGCTCCCGATGGGGGGTAGCGCTGGCGAGCGCGTTCCTGCTGGTGGGCGCGAGCGGGTTGGGATATCGGACCTATCGGTGGCTGACCAACTGGCCGCCCCTTCCGCCGCCGCCGGCCATCGCGGCTCCGCCCGCGCCGCGCTCGATCTATGATCCGCTCTCAGAGGCCTGGCGCCTGTTCGAGGAGGGGGATCGAGAGGGCGCTGCTCGACTGTTGCGAGAGATCATCGCCGGGAGCGCACCGGGCAATGCGCGCGCGCATTATCTGCTGAGCCTCATTTATCTGGATCAGGGGGAGACCGCCGGGGCCAAGAGCGAAATCCTGCTGGCGCTGGAACAAGCAGGCGGAGTATTCCCAGAGGCGCAGCTTCAGCTCGGACGCGTGTTGTGGGAGGAGGGGGATGCCGAGGGCGCCGAGCGCGCCTTTCGAGCGGCTCTCGAACAAAGTCGCGGCCGTTTGATCGCAGCCGCCACGGCTCTCGGCGAGTTGTATCTGCGTCAAGGGCGGCGCGAGGAAGCCGAGCGCCTGCTCGGCGAGGCGCTCGAGCGGGCGGGGGAGGACCCCGAGGATCTGCTCGAAGTCGGGCGCATCCTCCTTCTGCAAAAGCAATATGAACTGGCCGTGCGGGAACTCCGGCGGGCGATTCGATTGAAGAACGGCCGCTTTCCGGAAGCCTATCTCGTGCTCGGGCGCGTGCTCCTGGAGCGGGGAGAAGCTCCGCTGGCCGTCGAAGTGCTCTCGACGGCGCTCGCCAAGCGTGGGGGGAATGATCCGACCGCCCGTCATTTGCTGGGGCGCGCGCTTTATCGCCTGCGCGACTACGAGCGGGCGCTCGCCGAGCTCCGCGCGGCTCTCCTCCTGCGCGGGGGAAATTTTCCGGAGGCTCGGTACGACCTGGCCCTGGTCCTCGCTGACCCCGCCGTCGGACACTACGAGGAGGCGGAAGAGCAGTTGCGCCTGCTGCTTGAGCTGCGACCTGACCAGTTCCCGGAGGCTCGGGAAGCGCTCGCCGAGCTGTACGCGCTGCGCCTCGGTCGCCTGGAGGACGCGCGCCGTCTGTGGCAGCAGGCGCTCTCCCGCAGTGAGGGAGCGGCATGGCTTGATCGAACGCGCGACGCCCTTCTGCTCCACGCTCAGGGAGAACCGATCCAACGCCTGCTCCGAGCGGATGTCCCTCCCCGGCTCACTTTCGATCTGGCGCTCGCTCCGCCTTCGACCGAACGACACGGCGTCCTCCTCCTCCGGTCAGGGGATGTGGCGCTCGGCTTTCGGCTCGAGCGCGCGCGTGAGCTCTCCGTGTGGAGCGTTCGCCCTGTTCGCCTCATCGGCGCGCGCGAGGACGTGCTGGAGCCGCTCAGCGATCCGCCGGATCCGGCGATGCCCTGGACGCTTACGTTCATGACGGATCGCCACGAAGTGGCGCTGGCGCTCAACGGTCGAGAGATCGTCCGGGCGAAGCGAACGGGAGCAACTACGGGCACTCCGCTTCTCGTTTCGCTTCGTGGCGGTCGAGCCGTGCTCTTCCACTTTCGGGAATAAGACCGGCATGGAGCGCCAGGAGGGGGGGGGTCATGACGGGTTATCTCGCTCAGCACTATCTCGACCAAGCACAGCACCACTATCAGCGGGGGGAGTTGGAAGCGGCGATCACGGCCCTCCGCATGGCGATCAAGCAGCAGCAAGGTCGGTTTCCCAAAGCCTATTTCCTGCTGGGCCGAGCCCTTTATGACGCCGGGGATGTGGAGCGAGCGATCGCCGCGTTTCGGACGGCCATTGAGCAACAGCCGCAGTATCCGGAAGCGCACCATTATTTGGGGATGGCGCTGGCTCGGCGCGGCGAACTCGAAGAGGCCATCGCGGCCTATGAGCGAGCCATCGAACAAACGGGTGGGAACCATCCCGGCGCTTACCACAATCTCGGGCTGGCGCTCTTTGGTAAGGGAGAGATCGAACGAGCGATCGAAGCCTTTCGACAGGCGATCGCGCAACGCGGCGGCATCTTCCCGCGCGCCTACTTTCACCTGGGGTTCGCGCTGGCGCACACCGGACGCATCGAGGAGGCGATCGCGGCCTATCGCACGGCCATCGAGCAGTCCGGAGGGCACAGTCCGGACATCCATTTTCAGCTCGGCTGGCTCCTGATGGGGAAAGGTGATCTGGACGAAGCGATCGAAGCCTTTCGCACGGCGATTGAACAACGCGGGGGGGTGTATCCCGAAGCGCAGTACGAGCTGGGGAGGGCATTGCTGGCGCGAGGGCGCTTGGAGGAAGCGATCGCCACCTTCCGCGCGCTGCTTCAGGTGACGCCGAATCATCCGGAGGCCTATTTCAACCTCGGGCGCGCGTATTTGCGGCAGGGGGATCTCGAGGCCGCGCGTGAAGCCCTGGAGACGGCCATTCGCCAGCGCGGAGGGAACTTCGCCGCGGCGCATCACCAACTCGGGTTGCTGCTCGCGCAGCAAGGAGATGTCGAGCAAGCCGCCGCCGCGTATCATCGGGCCATCGAACAGAATCCCTTCTTCCCCAGGGCGTATTACGACCTCGGCCGCTTGTATGCGACGCAAGGCGCGTATGAGGAGGCCATCGCGGCTCTCGGCCGCGCCCTGGAACAGCGACAGGGGCACTTTCCCGAGGCGGAGCTGGAGCTGGCGCGGGCGCTCGCCAGCGCCGGACGCTTGGAGGAGGCCATCGCGCATCTGGAGCACGTGATCGCCCAAGGGTATGAGGTGGCCGAGAGCTGGTACGAGCTCGGGCATCTCTTCTTCCTCCGAAAGGATCTGGATCGAGCGGCTGCGGCTTTTCGCCAGGCGCTGGAAGCAGCCGGGGGGACATTCCCCCGCGCGCAGTATAACCTCGGGCGCGTGCTGCACGAGAAAGGCGAGCTGCAGGCGGCGGCCGACGCCTTCCGTCACGCGATCGCCGAACATCCGCACTTCCCCAATGCGCATTTCAATCTGGCCCGTACGCTTCTGGAGCTGGGGGAGCTGGAGGCGGCCCGCGAGGCGATTCGAACGGCCATCGAGCAGCGCGAGCGTCACTTCCCGGAGGCGTACCATTTGCTGGGGCGCATCGCGTATAGCCGCGGCGACTTGGCCGAAGCCATCGCAGCGTACCAGACGGCGATCCATCAACGCCAGGAACCGTATCCGGAGGCATGGCGCGATTTGGGACTCGCGCTCCTCGCACAGGGAAAGCTGGAGGAGGCCATTGAGGCCTATCGGCGCGCGATCGCGGCGCGCCCGACGCCGTGGCCGGAAGCGTACCTGGAACTCGGGCGCGCGCTCCAACAAAAAGGGATGGACGCGCTTCCGGAAGCCATCGAGGCCTTCCGCCAGGCCGTGCGCGCGCGGAGCGATTTCCCCGAGGCGCATTATCATCTGGGACGCGCCCTGCTTGATGCCGGAGAGTGGGAAGACGCGATCCAGAGTCTGCGCCAGGCGATTGAACAGCAACCGGAGTTCCCCGAGGCCTACGATCACCTGGGGCGCGCCCTGCTGCAGCTTGGGCGCGTGGAGGACGCCATCGAAGCCTATCGGCAGGCGCTCGCGCTCCGCCCCGACTTCGTGCACGCGTATCACGGCCTGGGTGTCGCGCTCTATCTGAACGGCGAGCTGGACGACGCGATCCGCGCCCTGGAGCGCGCCCTTCAGCTCAAGCCCGATCTCCCGCGCGCGCATCATGACCTCGGGGTGGCGCTTCTGGATCGGGGCGAAATCGAACGCGCCATCGCCGCCTTCCAGACGGCGATTCAAACAGCGGGACGCCCGTACCCGGAGGGGTATTACGATCTCGGCAACGCCTACTTCGCGCGCGGAGACTTGGAGCAGGCGATCGCGGCCTATCGCATGGCCATCGAGCACAAGCCCGACTTCGGTCAAGCGCACTATCGGCTCGGCCTCGCCTTCTGGGAGCGTGGGGAGGTGGCCGAAGCGCGCGCCGCCTTTCACCGCGCGATCGAAGTTGAGCCTCAGGCATTCCCCCAGGCGTACTACAGCTTGGGCGCCATGCTCCTCGAGCAAGGCGAGCTGGATGCGGCTCTGGAAGCGCTCCGTCAGGCGATCGCTCAGTGCGAGCTGTTCCCCCTGGCGTACTACAGCCTGGGGAATGTCTTCCTCGCTCAAGGGCGAATAGAGGAGGCGATCTCGGCCTATCGCACGGCGATCGAACAAAGCGGCGGGCGCTTCCCCGAAGCCCTGTGGAACTTGGGGAACGCTCACGTGCGGCAGGGGGACATCGCTCAGGCCATCGAGGCGTATCAGCAGGCGATGGAGCAAACGGGCGGGCGCGATCCCGCTCTTCATCACAACTTGGGCCTGGTCCTCCTGCAAGCGGGCCAGTGGGAGCAGGCGGAAGCCTCATTCCGGAAAGCACTGGAGCTTCACCCGAGCGATCCCGAAGCGCACTACTATCTGGGGGTGCTCGCGCTCGGCCGGGGGCAACTGGAGGAGGCGCTCCGGGAGCTGCGCCAGGCGTTGGAGCAAAAGAGTGGCCCCTTCCCTGAAGCGCACTTCAACCTCGGAAAGGCGCTCTACGAGAGGGGGGAATATGCCGCGGCGGCCCGCGAATTCCAGACGGCGCTTGAGCAGCAGGGCGATTTCCCGGAAGCGCGATATTGGCTCGGGCGCGCTCTGACGGCCCAGGGCGATGTGGACGGAGCCATCGCCGCATTGCGAACGGTCTGCGCCGCTCATCCCAAGGGCTTCCCCGAGGCCCATTACGAATTGGGCCTGCTCTACAGCCGTCGGGGAATGCTCGATCCGGCTCTCGATCACTTCTCCCTGGCGATCGCGGCCAATCGCGGCGTCTTCCCCGAAGCCTACTATCAAAAGGGGCGCGTGCACGCGCGTCGGGGTGAAGTCGCCCAAGCCATCGAAGCGTTCAAGACGGCGATCGCTCAACGTCAGGGCGTCTTCGCCGAGGCCTACAATGAGCTGGGACGGATGCTCTACATCAAGGGGGACATCGAAGGGGCGACAGCCGCCTACAGCAAGGCGATTCAGCAACGGGGCGAATCGGCCCCGCGCTCAACGGTTCGCTCACCGGAACAAGACGTGGCCCTTTTGCTCGGCGGACTCTTCGATCGGCTCGCCCAGCGGTTGCGGTCAGCTCCTCGGGTGGCTCCCCCGACGCCCGCTTCTCCTCCGATCGCGCTCGCCCTCGAGGGCGAGGGAGAGGTCGCCTCGCCGGCGACAGAGGGAGAGCCGCGAGGCGCGACGTCCTTCCCCCCACGCGAAGATGATCCTCTGAAGGAGACGAGGGGATGAGCACAGACGACATCGGACGCCTCTTTCGGGAGGCCGGGGCTCTTCTGGAGGGCCATTTTCGGCTCTCCTCGGGCTTGCACAGCGCCCGCTACATCCAGTGCGCGCTCGTGCTGCAATATCCGAAGATCGCCACGGCGCTCGGCGCGCGATTGGCCGAAGCCTTCGCGGAGGTGCCGATTCAAACGGTCATCGCTCCGGCCATCGGCGGCATCCTCGTCGCGCATGAGGTCGCACGGCACCTGGACGCGCGCGCCATCTTCGCCGAGCGCGAAGAGGGGCGATTCACGCTCCGCCGGGGTTTCGCCATCGCGCCCGACGAAGGCGTGCTCGTCGTCGAAGACGTGATCACGACCGGACGCTCGACGCGCGAAGTGATCGAGCTGGTCCACGCCGCAGGGGGGCGAGTGGTCGGCGTCGGCGCGTTGATTGATCGCAGCGGCAGAGCGCTCTATTTTGGCGTGCCGCTGCGCGCCCTGCTGCAGGTGGAGCTGCCCACATATCCGCCGGACGAGTGCCCCTTGTGCGCTGCCGGCCTGCCGCTGACGACACCGGGCAGTCGCTACCTCGCATGAGGGGACGGCGACACCACCTGAGGCGCTTAAGGAGGGGGTGTGCCCAACGCGAAGCTCCTCCTGCAGTACGATGGGACGGATTTCCACGGCTGGCAGATTCAGGCTGAGGCGCGGACGGTCCAGGGCGTGCTCACCGACG
Source organism: bacterium HR08 (assembly GCA_002898775.1). GTDB lineage: Bacteria > Acidobacteriota > Blastocatellia > HR10 > HR10 > HR10. Next base: position 19,344 of record BEHK01000024.1, read on the forward strand.
TGCTCTCGCGTCTGGAGCATCGTCCCGTGACCGTGCACGGCGCCGGGCGAACGGATCGCGGCGTGCATGCGCACGGGCAGGTCGCCAGTGTCGTCCTCACGCGCGAGATGTCCGAAACCGAGTGGCAACGCGCGCTCAACGCGAATCTCCCGCCGGATGTGCGCGTGATGGCTGTGGAATTCGTCCCGCCGGATTTTCACGCCCGCTATAGCGCCGTGTCGAAGACCTACCGGTACACCCTCTGTCTCGGACCGGTGCTCAGTCCCTTCCTCTATCGCTACGCGCACCATTTTCCCTTTCCCCTCGATCTGGCCGCTATGCGCGAGGCGCTCGAGGCGATCATCGGCGAACACGACTTCGCCTCTTTCGGCACGCGCGAGCGCGCGGGGAAGACGACGGTGCGTCGCGTCTACGACGCGCGCTTATGGTGCGAAGGGGATCTGCTGCACCTGGAGATCACGGCCAATGGATTCCTCCGTTACATGGTGCGCACGCTCATGGGCACGCTCTGCGAGATCGGCCGCGGACGCTGGCGCGCTTCGGACATGGAGCGCATCCTGCGCGCGCGCGATCGGCGAGAGGCCGGCCCGACCTTCCCGGCTAAAGGCTTGACGCTGCTGCGCGTCCGTTACTAAGATTGCATCTGTCGGTGAGGCGAGCGATCGCGCACCGCGCAGATCACCGGGGGCCAAGTGGTGGCCCTCCAGGGTGATTCGATGGAGGATCTACAGAAGAAGTTCGAGGGGGTCATCAAACCCGGTTCACGCGAAGCGCTTCTCCTCACGCAGATCCGCCCCGAGCGTCTCCCCCAACACGTCGCCATCATCATGGATGGGAATGGGCGCTGGGCGCTGCGACGGCGGAAGCCGCGCGTGGTCGGCCATCGCGCGGGGGCCAAGGCTGCGCGCCGGATCGTGGAGACGGCGGCTCGCTTGGGCATCCCTGTGTTGACGCTCTACGCCTTCTCGACCGAGAACTGGAAGCGGCCGCAGGAGGAGATCGAAGCGCTCATGAGCTTGCTCCGGGAATTCCTCCGCAAAGAGCTGGAGACGCTCAAGCGTCACGACATCCGTCTGCGCATCATCGGGCGATGGGAGGAGTTGGAAGAGACGATTCGCCAAGAGTTGCATCGGGCCATGGTCGAGACGGCGGCGAATCGGCGCATGCAACTGGTCGTCGCGCTCAACTACAGCGGGCGCACGGAGCTGGTGGATGCCTTCCGCCGCCTCTACCGCGAGGCGCGCGAGAGCGGGCTGCCACCGGAGGCCATCACCGAAGCGCTCATCACGCGATATCTGGAGACGGCCGATCTGCCTGATCCCGACCTCTTGATTCGAACCAGCGGCGAGATGCGCGTGAGCAACTTCCTGCTCTGGCAGATCGCCTATACGGAACTCTATGTGACCGAGACGCTCTGGCCGGATTTTCGCCCGGCCCATTTCTTTCAGGCCCTGATCGAATATCAGAAGCGCGAGCGGCGCTATGGAGGACTCAGCGCGGTCGAGCGCTCCCCGGCCGTGCTCCCCTGAGCCACCGTCTGGCGGAGATCCCATGCGAAGGCGCGAGGAGGAGGAACTATGGCGCGAGTGCTCACGGCCCTCGTTCTGCTGCCCTTTTTCGTTTTCGCTCTATGGGCTTCAAGCCCGCATTATCTGATCGGATGGGTCGTGGCCGGGACGCTCCTCGGCTTGCATGAGTTCTACACCTTGGCCGAGCGCGCGGGATATCGGAGCGATCGCGGGCTCGGATATGCCACGGCTCTGGTCGTCCTCTTCGGGTTCTACCAGCAGAACGCGCTGCTGATCCTGGGGGGCCTGTTGCTACTGCTGGCGCTCACGCTCGCGCTCTCGCTCTTCACAGCGGAACGGTTCGAGCGGGTGCTGCCCGAGAGCGCCGTGACCGTCGCCGGCGTCCTCTACGTCGCTGTGTGCTTGGGATTCCTCATCCTCCTGCGCGTGAGTACGGAAGCGAGGATGGCGGCCCGGCTCCTCTCGCTCTTCTTCCTCATCATCTTCGCGGGCGACACGGCGGCTTATTATGTGGGGCGCGCCTTGGGGCGCCACAAACTGGCGCCGCGCGTGAGCCCGGGCAAAACGATCGAGGGGGCTGCAGGAGGAGTGCTCGGGAGCGTGCTGGCCGCCCTGGGGGGGAAATTTTGGTTCTTCGAAGCATTGCCGATCGCGCATGCGATCGGGCTCGCGCTCATCCTGAATGCAATCGGGCAGATCGGCGATCTGGTCGAATCCATGCTCAAACGCGGATCGAACCTGAAAGATGCCGGGCGCCTGCTCCCGGGTCATGGGGGGATCCTGGATCGCGCCGATAGCATTCTCTTCAACGCGCCGATCATTTACATCTACAGCCGACTTCTCCTATCATGATCGGCTCGGATCGCCTGCGGCGAATGTCGCCCCCCGAATGCGCGAAGCCGCGGGGAGCGGTGAGGTAGGCCGTGACGAAGCGCATCGCCATCTTGGGTTCGACGGGTTCGATCGGCACGAGCGCGCTCGCGCTGCTCGAACACCTGGAGGGCTTTCGCGTGATCGGATTGGCCGCGAGCCGGAATGTCGCGCGGCTCGCCGACCAGATCGTTCGATTCTCGCCTCGTCTGGTCTCAGTGGCGACGGCGGAAGCGGCGGCCGAGCTGGACGCCGAGCTCGATCGGCGAGGGGCGTCCTGGCGCCCGCGAATCCTTCACGGACCGGAGGGACTTATCGCTGTCGCGACCCAGCCGGATGTGGACATTGTGCTCGTGGCGACGGTCGGCGCCGTGGGCCTTCTGCCCACCTATCGGGCCCTGGAGCAGGGCAAACGCGTGGCCCTGGCCAACAAGGAGACGCTCGTGATGGCCGGTCGCTTGATGACCGAGCAAGCGGCGACCAGCGGCGCCGAAATTCTGCCCGTGGACAGCGAGCACAACGCCCTGCACCAATGTCTGCAAGGGGTTCGACGCCGCGATGTCGCGCGGCTGATCCTGACGGCTTCGGGGGGGCCTTTTCGGACGCTCCCGGCGACCGAACTCCCGCGCGTCACGCCCGAGCAAGCGCTGCAGCACCCCACCTGGCGCATGGGGCCGAAGATCACCATTGACTCGGCGACGCTCATGAACAAGGGGCTGGAGGTCATCGAGGCGCATTGGCTGTTCGGCTTCGCGCCGGAGCAGATCGATATTCTCATTCACCCGCAATCCATCGTGCACTCGATGATCGAGTTGGTGGACGGCTCCATCCTCGCGCAGTTGGGGCCGACCGACATGCGGTACGCCATTCAGTATGCGCTCACCTACCCGGATCGGCGACCGACGCCGCTGCCTCGATTCGATCTCTCCTCGGCTTGGTGTCTGGAATTTCATCCGCCGGACTTCGATCGCTTCCCCTGCGTGCGTCTGGCCTACGAGGCTCTGCGGCGAGGAGGGACGATGCCCGCTGTCCTCAACGCCGCGAATGAGATCGCCGTACAGGCCTTCTTGGAGCATCGTCTCCCCTTCCCGGCCATCGCCACAGTGATCGAACGCGTGATGCGCGAACATGAGCCACAGGAGCCGCGCACGATTGAGGATGTGCTACAGGCTGATGCGTGGGCGCGCGCGCGGGCTCGCGAAGTGATCGCCTCCGTGCCAGGTGCGGGATCGCCGGAATCGTGAGCCCACGCGACGTCCTCATGGATCGCGGGATGTCGCGCCGGCTGTGCGTCCGACTCGCGTATCGCGGCCCCACGGGGAGGATTTTCAGGACGTTGGTCTCGGCGCGGGCCACTGATCGCGAGGGCGGGCGATCGCCACGCTCCGACGAGGGCGAGACGAACTGCCCCGTGCGCACGGTCGCGGCAGCTCCTGGAGCCCCCTGAAGAACGCCGACAAATGGAGGGGCGCGGTGTCCGGGGCGCTTGTGGCGTTGGACGAATTCGGAGAAGATCACGGCTCTCGCGTGGGCCGCGCCATTGACTTTTCCGAGCGCGTGTAATAAAAGCAAGGCGTTGAGAGGCGGTCGGCCATGAGCGAAGACAAGTTCCGCGAAGAGTGCGGCGTCTTCGGGATCTTCGACCATGAGGAAGCGGCTCGCCTGACCTATTACGGCCTCTACGCCCTCCAGCATCGCGGGCAGGAATCGGCCGGCATTGCGACCTCCGATGGGGAGCGCCTGCATGTGGTCCGGGGCATGGGATACGTGAGCGACGTCTTCCGCGAGGAGACATTCGCCGCGCTGCCGGGCCGCTCGGCCATCGGCCACGTGCGATATTCGACGACCGGAGAGGTGAGCCTGCGCGAGGCGCAGCCAATGGTCGTCCGTTTTCACGGTGGGCAGATCGCCGTCTGCCACAACGGCAATATGCCCGAAGCGCTGCGCGTGCGCGCGGAGTTGGAGCGCGAGGGGGCGATCTTTCAATCCACGAGCGATACGGAGGTCGTGCTCCATCTCATCGCGCGCTCGCGCGCGCCCGATCTTCTGGGAGCGATCGTCGAAGCGCTCAGCCGACTGGAGGGCGCCTACTCGATGCTTTTCGCGACACCTCGGGCGCTGATCGCCGTCCGCGATCCGCGTGGCTTTCGACCGCTGCTGCTGGGGACGCTCAATGGGGCGACGGTCTTCGCTTCGGAGAGCTGCGCCTTCGACCTGATCGGCGCCACGCTCGTGCGCGATGTGGAACCGGGCGAGATGATCGTCGTGGATGCGACGGGCCGGCGCTCGCTCTTCCCCTTTCCGCGGCGGCGCCCGACGCAATGCATCTTCGAGCACGTCTATTTCTCGCGTCCGGACAGCGTCGTCTTCGGCCGGCCTGTGAGCCAATCGCGCTATCTGCTCGGACGACTGCTGGCGCGCGAACATCCGGCCTCGGCGGACGTCGTCGTCCCGGTCCCTGATTCCGGAGTGGCGGCCGCTATCGGTTACTCGATGGAATCGGGGATCCCCCTGGTCTTCGGCCTGGTGCGCAACCACTATGTCGGGCGCACGTTCATCGAGCCGCGAGCCGCGATCCGAAACCTGCGGGTGAAGGTCAAACTCAATCCCGTGCGCGAGCTGCTGGAAGATCGCCGCGTCGTGCTCGTGGATGATTCGATCGTGCGCGGAACGACGAGCCGCGAGATCGTGCAGATGATCCGCGCGGCGGGCGCGCGCGAGATTCATGTGCGCATCAGTTGCCCGCCGACGATCGCCCCCTGTTATTACGGGATTGACACGCCGCGCGCGGAGGAACTGATCGCCGCGCGGATGTCCGTCGAGGAAATCTGTCGCTTCCTCGGGGCCGAGAGCCTCGGCTACTTGAGTCACGAATCGCTGCTGCGCGCCTGCGGCGATCCGGAGGATACCCGCTATTGCACCGCCTGTTATACGGGCCGCTACCCGACCGAAATTGACCCGGAATACCAGCCGCGTCGCATCCGGTGCGTGGGCCAGTCGGCGACGGCCGGCCCTCTGCTCGGGGCACCCCAAGTGATCTCGAGATCGCTTGGGGACCCGTTGACGCCGGAGCGCTGAGGCGAATATGGCCCGACGACCGAGAGCGCGCGCCGCACAGTCGAGAAGCCCTCGTCGAACGCTCCTGTTGCTGCTGCTGAGCGTTCTGCTGCTGACCGCCGTCTTTTTGCTTCATCGTTTGGAGATCGGGCGACGCCCGCCACCTGGGCGATTGACGGTCGTCGCGCTCGACGTCGGACAGGGAGATAGCTTCCTGATCCTCACCCCGGAGCGTAAGGCTGTGCTCATTGATGCCGGCCCCCCGGAGACGGCCGATCGCGTGCGCGAGGCGCTCGCGCGATACGGCGTCACGCAACTGGATCTGGTCATCGCCACGCATCCGCATGCGGATCACATCGGCGGTATGACGGCGGTGCTCGATGCCATCCCCGTCCGCCTGTTCCTGGACAGCGGCCAGCCCTATCCGACGCGCACGTACACGCGCATGCTGGAGAAGATTCGAGAGAAGGGGATTCGATTCGTGGTCGCCGAGGCGGGACAGGAATTCGAGATCGGGACGGGCGTGACGCTCTCGATCCTGGCCCCCTTCCCCACGCGGCTGCGGGGGACGCGCAGCGATGAGAATGCGAATTCGATCGTCGCCCGACTGCAGTACGGCGCATTCTCCATGCTCTTCACGGGAGATAGCGAGCGAGAGACCGAAGAACGCCTCCTCGAACACGACGGGACGACGGCGCCGCTTCAAGCGCGCGTGCTCAAGGTCGCGCATCACGGGTCGCGCCATTCGACGACGCACGCCTTCCTGGCCAGCGTGCGCCCCGAGGTCGCGATCATCTCCTGCGGAGCGGAGAACGAGTACGGCCATCCGGCGCCGGAGACGCTCGACCGGCTGCGCCGCTGGGTGCGCGAGTTGCACCGGACCGATCTCGAAGGCGAGATCGTGCTGCGCACGGACGGGCACCGCTATGAGATTCACACCGAGCGCGCCGTGGCCGCCGAGGACCTCTGGCGCGGACGACGCCCGCGCTTCCGCGCCGAGGAGCCTTCGCTCTCGGCGCCGCGCAACGGGCGCGCGGGCTCTTCTCTCCCGATGGAATCGTCGCGCGAAGCGCCAAGGACTTCGCCCGCGAGAGAGCGTTCTTCGGTGAAGCGGGGATATGAAGCGCCGAAGGAGCAGATGTATGAGGTTGGTCGTGGATCGGATCGAAGATGACATCGCCGTGTGCTATCTCTACGAGGATGATCGCGTCCGACTCGACATCCCGCGGCGATATCTGCCACCGGGCGTGACGGCCGGGGATCATCTGCGCGTGAGCTTCGAGCTGGATCGCGAGAGCCGCGAGCGCGAACGACGTCGCGCGGAAGAGCTGCTGCGAGAATTGACCCGAGGGCAATCGGATGAGAAGCGGTTCAAGCTCTGATCTCGATGTCGCGCGCGGATACTCGATCTGGTTCGTCCTCGTCACCGCCGGATTCATCACCTGCTTGATCGCGGCGAACATCACGGGCGTCAAGCTCGTCGAGATTCGCGGCTGGATCGTTCCGGCCGGAGTCGTCGTCTTCCCGATCGGCTATATCTTCGGCGACGTTCTCACGGAGGTCTATGGCTATTGTCAGGCGCGGCGCGTCATCTGGCTCGGCTTCTTCTGCAATCTCCTGACGGTCATCGCCATTTGGATCGGGCAGATCCTGCCCCCGGCGCCGTTCTGGGATGGGCAGGCGGCATATGAACGCATCCTCGGCTACACGCCGCGTCTGCTCATGGCCTCGTTCCTGGCCTATCTCTTCGGCGAGTTCACCAATGCTTACGTGCTCGCCCGGCTGAAGATCATCACGCGCGGGCGCTGGCTCTGGATGCGCACGATCGGTTCCACGCTCGTCGGCCAGGCCGTGGATTCGGGGCTGTTTCTGACGCTCGCCTTCGCCGGGGCGATCCCATTTCAAGCCCTGCTGCGCGCCTTCCTCACCCAATGGCTCGTGAAGTCGCTCTACGAGGCCATCGCGACGCCCGCGACGTATGCGATCGTCGCCTTTCTGAAGCGAGTCGAGGGTCTGGATGTCTACGATGACCAGGCGCGATTCAACCCGCTCTCGCTCAGAGGATGAACGCGCATTTCCCCGACAGACCCCCCAGTGCTATAATGACAACTCCCGGATTACGCATGGTGAGGATCCGGAGATCGGGCGATGAATGTCCTTCGGGAGGGGAGAGGCCATGAGAGTCACACTCTCTGTCATCAAAGCCGATGTGGGGTCTATTGGCGGGCATACACGCCCCTCGGAGCGGATGCTCCACGCCGTTCGGGAGATGCTGCAATCGGCGTGCTCCGCTAAAGGGCTGCTCATTGATGGACTGGTCACGTTCACCGGCGATGATATCGCCCTCATCATGAGCCACACGCATGGGGTGGGAGCACCGGCGGTGCATCGCTTCGCTTGGGAATGCTTCCTGGCGGCGACCGAAGTCGCTCGCCAACAAGGGCTCTACGGCGCCGGACAAGACCTTCTGGTGGATGCCCCCTCGGGGAATATCCGCGGGGCGGGTCCGGCCGTCGCCGAGATCGAGTTCGAGCGGGATCCGCAGAGTCAGGATCGTCCGGCGGAAGCGTTTCTCATCTTCGCCGCTGACAAGTGCAGTCCCGGCGCGTACAATTACCCCCTCTATGCCGCCTTCTGCGATCCCATGCACAACGGGGGATTGCTCCTCAACCCGAAGATGCACCGGGGATTCACCTTCACGATCATCGACATGGACGCCAAGGATCGGGATCGGATCATCCGGCTCGATGTCCCCGAACGCATCTGGGATGTGGCCACGCTCTTGCAGAACCCCGATCGGTTCGCCGTCGAAGCGATCCATTCGCGCTACAAACCCGATGAGCAGATCGTCGCCGTCTCGGCCACACGCTTGCACAATATCGCCGGCCGATATACGGGCAAGGATGATCCGGTGGCGATCGTCCGCACGCAGGGTATCTTTCCGGCTCCTGAGGAGATCGTCGAGCCCTTCCTGCTCGGACACTTCGTCGCCGGCGATGCCCGAGGTTCGCACGTGATGCCCATCATGCCCGTTCCCATCAACACGCCGGTGACCGGACCGTTCTGTCTGCCCATCGTCTCCTGCCTGGCCTTCTCCATGGATGCTGAAGGGCGTTTCGCCGAGGAATGTGTGGATATGTTCGGCGGGCCCGTATGGGACCAGACGCGTTTGAAGGTACAGGCGAAGGCCGACGAGTGGCGACGTCAGGGCTTTATCGGACCGACGATGGCCTCACATACGGAGCTGGCGTACACGGGGATCGTAGAAACGCTGCAGGCCCTGGAACGAGAATTCATCACGCGGGAGTAGGGGCACGGCATGCCGTGCCCGTACTAGAGGGGGAGTACTCCCGGTTGCCAATCTTTTACCTTCCGCCAATGTCTGAATCGGCGCCTGCCCGACAGAGAGAGCGGGCGTCGAACAGCGGAGGTGTGAGCACAAGCCCACCACGCCGTGCCGACCATCGGGTCGCCGATACCCACCTCACGCTCCATCGCTGAAGACAAACCCACCTGACGGACTCTACTGGCTAGGGGACGCTCACGAAGAGATCCCCGGGAAGTGAAGCCCGTGGAGACACCGCTGGCGGCAGCCGCGATGCACCAGGCCGATTTGCCGCATGGGTTGAAGAAGCAGGAGGCAACCGGTCCTTGGATTCACTCCTGGTGGTGAGGAACTAGCGGAACGGGAGGGGAATGGTCGGGACGGCCGGATTTGAACCGGCGACCTCTTGCACCCCAAGCAAGCGCGCTAGCCAGGCTGCGCCACGTCCCGGTCGCAATCCTCTTTGAAGCGAGTCTCCCTCCTTTCAAAGCCCCTCACTTTGAGGGGGTGATTATATCACTTGGGTTCAGCATTGCCAATAGCTCCTCCAACCCACGCTTGACCTCGCGCAGGACCTGAGAGACGCGGGGAGAGACCGGCGGCGTCGGACCTTCGCTCGCACTCTCGGGCATATCGGATGGCGCCTCCGAGGAGAGGAGCTTGAACCGCGATTCGGCGGCCAAGCGCTTGCGCGCGCCAGCGATCGTGAACTTATCCTCGTAGAGGAGCTTCTTGATCTTCAAGATCAGCTCGATATCCCGCCGCTTGTACACGCGCTGTCCAGCGCGATTCTTCTCCGGCGCTAATTGCGGGAACTCGGTCTCCCAATAGCGCAGGACATGGGGTTGAACACCCGTGATCTCACAGACCTCGCCGATCTTGAAATAGAGCTTATCCGGAATGGCCTTCACGGGCTGCATATCGTCCCCCTCTACTGGCTCATACCTGTTACTCAAGGCCTTCCGGGCTTCGGACTCAAGCTCGCAGCGCCCGGGCTGGTCGGAAGATCAAAACGCGCGTAGTGGGCTTCTTCCCCCCAGACGGAGGACGCCCCCGACGCGACGTGCGCTC
>BEHK01000025.1 GCA_002898775.1 bacterium HR08
TCTGGTGCCGATCCTCGGCGCCTTGATCTGCCTGGCGCAGATGGTCGGATTGCCCTGGCACACGTGGGAGCGCTTGATCATCTGGATGGCGATCGGGCTGGTGATTTACTTCTCCTACAGCGTCCACCGGAGTCGGATTCGGCAAGTAATTCCGGGGACTTCCGCAGGGAGCTGAACGCATGACGGCGGGGACGGAGGCGGGAGACGATGACGCGATCACGTGAGGAGGCGTTTGTTCGGGGACTCGGACTCTTCGATTCGACGATGATCGTCGCCGGATCCATGATCGGCTCGGGGATCTTCATCGTCTCGGCGGACGTCGCTCGACAGGTGGGATCGGCCGGATGGCTCCTGAGCGCATGGGCGATCGCGGGGGTGCTGACGCTCATGGCGGCACTGAGCTATGGCGAGCTGGCGGCGATGATGCCGCGCGCGGGCGGTCAGTATGTCTATTTGCGCGAAGCCTACAGTCCCTTCTGGGCCTTCCTCTATGGCTGGACGCTCTTTCTGGTCATTCAGACGGGGACGATCGCGGCCGTGGCCGTCGCCTTCGCCCGTTTCCTGGGCGTGTTGGTCCCGCAGATCTCCGAGGAGCGAACGTTCTTCGAATACGGTCGGCTGACGTTATCGCCGACGCAGCTTGTCGCGATTGCGGTGATCATCTTCTTGAGTTGGACGAACTCGAAGGGGCTGCGCGCGGGGAAGATCGTGCAAAACATCTTCACGATCGCGAAGATCGGCGCGCTCGCCTTGCTCATCGGCCTCGGGCTCTTCATCGGGCGGAACGCGGACGCCATTGCGGCGAACTTCCAAGACGCGTGGTCGGCGACGTTCGCATCGCCGGTGGCTCCGGGCGCGACCCACTACATGGCGGTGCCGCTCGGGGGCTTCGCGCTGCTGCTCGTGTTGGGGACGGCGATGGTCGGCCCCCTCTTCGCCTCGGACGCGTGGCACAACATCACGTTCACGGCCGGGGAGGTGAAGAACCCCAAGCGCACGCTGCCGCTCAGTCTCTTCTTCGGCGTCGTATTGGTCTCGGTGCTCTACCTTCTGGCGAACGTCAGCTACCTCTGCGTGCTCCCGCTGCGGGGCGATCCCACGGGCGCAACGGCCATCGAGCGCGGCATTCAATTCGCCGTGAACGATCGCGTGGGGACGGCGGCGGCCGAGGTCATCTTCGGACAGAGCGCGGCGGCCATTATGGCCGTGCTCATCATGATCTCGACCTTCGGCTGCATGAACGGCTTGATCCTGGCGGGTGCGCGCGTCTACTATGCCATGGCGCGCGATGGCCTCTTCTTCCAACGCGTGGGACAGTTGAACGCTCATCATGTCCCGGCCAATGGGCTTTTGGTCCAATGCCTCTGGGCCTGTGTGCTGGCGCTCTCGGGGACGTATAGCGAGCTGCTGGATTACGTGATCTTCGCCGTTCTGATCTTCTACGTCTTGACGATCGCCGGCCTTTTCGTCCTGCGCCGGAAGCGACCGGATGCCGAACGGCCCTATCGCGCCTTCGGCTATCCGTGGGTTCCGGCACTTTACCTCATCGCCGCTTCGTTCATCGCGCTGGATCTGCTCATCTCCCCGAAGACGCGGCCCAACACGTGGCCCGGACTGCTGATCGTCCTGGCCGGAGCTCCTGTCTATGCCTTGTGGAAATGGAAAGCGGCGCGAAAGCCCGCTTTGGACCATGGACCGGTGACCGCGGACTGAACGTATGAGCGAAGGCATCGTGGGCCGACGGCGCCCCCTTCCCCTGCATACGAAGATCTTCCTCGGGTTGGTCGGAGGGGCCGTCTCCGGAATCAGTGTCAATGTCTTCCTTGGTCGGCGACCGGAAGTCGAATGGATCGTCCGAACGGTGACCGAGCCGATCGGACAGATCTTCCTGCGGATGCTCATCATGGTCGTCGTACCACTGGTTTTCGCTTCACTCGCGCTCGGCGTCGCTGGGCTCGGAGATTTGCGGAAGCTCGGACGCATCGGCGTGAAGACCCTGCTCTATTTCGTGCTGGTGACGGCGCTGGCGGTCACGATCGGGCTGATCTTAGTGAACGTCATTCGGCCAGGGGAGGGCCTGTCCGAACAGGTGAAGGTGCAGCTTCTGGAGACGTATCGCGGACAGACGGCCGAGACATTAGAACAGGCGGGGCGAACGCGTTTTGGCATTCAGACCTTCGTCAACATCGTTCCCCGAAATCCGATCGCGGCCGCCGTGCAGGGCGATATGTTGGGGATCATCTTCTTCGCCCTCATGTTCGGCGTCGCCCTGACCTTCCTGCCGGCGAGTCGGGCGCAGCCGGTGATGGCGGTCCTCTCGGGGATCGGCGAAGCAATGGTCGTCTTGATTGACCTGGCGATGAAGCTGGCGCCCATCGGCGTCGCAGCCTTGATCTTCAGTGTCACCGCGCGCTTCGGATTCGATCTCCTCGCCAAGCTGGGGGTCTACGTCTTCACGGTCATCCTCGGGTTGGCCATCCATCAATTCGGGGCTTACTCGATCCTGGTGCGCGTCTTCGCGCGCTTGAATCCCTGGCAGTTCTTCAGCGCGATTCGAACCGTGATGGTCACAGCCTTCTCCACCAGCTCCTCCAATGCCACACTGCCGACGACGATACGCGTTTCGCAGGAGAACCTTGGCATCCCCGGGGAGATCGCCGGGTTCGTGCTCCCGCTGGGCGCGACGATGAACATGAACGGGACAGCCCTCTTTGAGGGCGTCACGGTGCTCTTCCTGGCGCAGGTCTTCGGCGTCGAGCTGTCGTTCTCAGCGCAATTGATCGTCATCGTCATGTCGGTGCTGACGGCCATCGGCGCGGCTGGCGTGCCCGGTGGGTCGCTGCCGCTGCTCATCCTGGTCTTGCAGACGGTGGGCGTCCCGGGCGAAGGCATCGCCATCATCCTCGGCGTGGACCGATTGCTCGATATGTGTCGGACGACGCTCAACGTCACCGGGGATGTCACAGCGGCGGCCTTCATCGCGCGTTCGGAGGGGTACGCGCTCATGCCGCGGCCGTCGGTCGTAGAGATGGAACGGACGGAGGCGGGAGGAGAGAGGCGATGGTAGACCGTATGGAGCCCAAGCGGTTCAGCTTCTGGGGGATCCTCTCCATTCTGTTCATCGGTGGGGTGATCTATCTCTTCATGCAAGGCGGTCATCTGATGCTCCTGTACGCCCTCGCGACAATCGCCCTCTGCGTCATCCTCGTTGTGGTCGCTTTCGATCTCGGCGTGCGAAAGGCGTCGAAGGATGAGGAACGTTCATGATCGCGCGGGAGCGCGATGATCAGGGGCGAGGCTCGGAAGTCGCGCGTTCGCCTTCGACCGAAGACTCCGCTCGGGCGCGATACCGCGCCTGCACGATGCTCCTCATCCCTCCTCGGATGTTGAACTCCCCGGTCACCTCCGCCCACACGGGGCGGCACGCGGCGACGAAGTCGCGCAGGATGCGATTGACGGCGTTCTCGTAGAAGATCCCAAGCTGGCGATAGCCCAGGATGTAGTATTTGAGCGATTTCAGCTCGACGCACCACTGGTCCGGCTCGTAGCGAATGGTGATCGTTCCGAAGTCGGGGAGCCCCGTGCGCGGACAGACGGAGGTGTATTCGGGGATGACGATGGTGATCTCATAGCCCTTGAATTGATTGGGCCAGCACTCGATCTTCGGCAGCTCAGCCTCCAGGCCGGCTCGGGCATGTTCTTCCGTGTACTCGCTCATAGGGGAGAGACTATAGCCAAAAGATGTGCGGGGGGACAAGCGGCAAGCGCGCATGCCTCGAGGAGGCGCGAGGGGGGGGCGGTCCCCCCGCTGGCGATCCGGCCTGCGCCAGGGGAACCGCGTCTCGCTCAACGCATGGATGGAGCGAAGAGCACGCTGTTCAGGAAGAGGCGCGTGAGTCCCTGCCAGAAGAGCCGGAAGTTCGGATCCTGAGCGTAGAGGATGACGTGACCGCGTCCGGTCGGCTCGTGGATGAGATAGGCCGTCCCGCTGAGCAGCTCCTCCGTGTTGTTCGGCCAGGTGAATCCGCTCAGATGCAGGTCCTTGCCTTCGAAGGTGACGACGTTGGCTCCATCTCGGCTGCGCGTGAAGAACCGCGCGCCGTTCACCAGAACGGGCAGATGTTCGGCGTCGTATCCGAAGGTCAGGAAGTGGTGCCGATCCACCGTGGCCCGCACGATCGCTCCGGGGACCGGAAGCGGACGAGGAGATACCGTTCGCTCTGCCGTCTGTGGTTGGGTTGAAGCTGCGGCGCCCGGTCCTGACGGCGCCGGTGCTTCCTCCTCGGCGCCGAGAACCCGGGCGGTCGTCAGCTCCACGCCCTTCCGCGTGAAGAATTCCGCCGCGCCACCGATGCCGATGAGGACGCCCCCTTCGTTTACCCATCGCTTGAGCCGTTCCACGCCACGATCCCCAAGGGCCGCGTGATAGGCGGCGGGATTCCCATCGGGGAAGAGGATGACGTCATACCGGAAGATGTCGGCGCGATGGAGCGAGGCGAGCGTCATCGGGATGAAGGGGACGCCGAACCGCCGCTCGAAGAGGAACCAGATGGCGCCGTAGCTGGTGACCGAGACGCCCTCGCCGACGATGACGACGATCTTCGGCGTTCGCAAGGGGGTGACGGCCGGGGATCCGACTCCCGTGTCGCCGCGATCGGTATATGCGCTCGCCGCCGCGTAGACGTTCACTCCATATTCGCGGGCGAGCTGTGCGATCCGTTCGTGCACGGATTCGGGGTTGCGCTCCAGAGGAACGACGAGCGTGCCGCGCGGGAAATCGCGGCCGTCGGCGCGCAGCGGCCGCGTGGAGACCGCGACCTTGTAGCCCTCCTTGAGCAGAGCGAAGGCCAAGCGCGCCGCCGCGTTCGTCTCGTAGGAGAACACGTAGGCCGACGTCGCGCGACCCGTGACGCCACCGGTGACGATCGGCGTTCGATCCGCGCTCGTGATCACGCGTCCGGCATCGTCGAGCGTCAGCGCGACGGAACGGACGCGCGGCGCATCTTCGGTCCAGTACGCTTCGACGCCGAAGGCCAGAGGCAAAGACCACGCCGTCACATCGTAGAACTCATAGCGCTCTTTCGGCACGTTCTTGCCACGCCGCTCATTGCGCTCGCGGATCTCCAGTTGGCGCTTGACGAATTGCGGATCCAACTCGGCCTCGGGTTCCAGCAACGCCTTCGCCAAGCGCATCTGCGGCTGCGCCAGGTCTACAAGGAATGCGCCCGCGGGAAACGATCGCGCCGTCTTCGTTTTGCTCAGGTAGTCGTAAGCCAGGCGCGAGGCGAATCCTTCTTGAGCCATCTGCACTTCGATCCCGGCGCGAAGGAGCGTCGCGACCAGTTCCGCCGCGCGTCCTGGATCGTTCCCCGGCAGCAGGACGAATCGTCGCATCGGGCCGCGCGCTCCCTCCTCGATCGCCGTGCGCTTGAAATCGTAGAAGTATTGGAGCAAGCGCTCACGATGGCGCACGGCCGTCTCCACCGTCGCCAGGCTCGCCACGAAATGCTTCGCGATCCCGTCGCGCAAGGTCACCACCGTCTCATCCTCGCGCGCCCACCGCAATCCCCGGCTGCCGCCACCGTCGGTCTCGTAGGTCATGCCGATCGCCCCGTTGAGCGAAGGCCAGCTGTCCCAATATCCCGGGTAGAAGAGATCGAAGACATCGCGGGCGAAATACGCCCATCCGTGACGGTCGAAGGCTTCGGCATTGCCCCGCCCGAAGACCTCCATCCACTCGTGGTAGGCCTTCGGAAGGTTCGTGTTCACCGGAGCGGCCGGCGGAGGGAAGAAGAAGGTCGTCGTCTGACCGTGGTGATCCACGAAGACCTGCGGATTCCACTGCAAGTACGCGCGCATGAGCGCTTGCGTCTCCACTTGCGTGCTCGCCAGCGCGTCGCGGTTGAGGTCAATCTGGTAGTGGTTGTTGTTCGTGGAAAGCCCCCAGGGCGCATTGTGCTCATAGGCGAAGCGATCGTCGGCGCCGACGGCGAAGGCGTTATACCAGGCGACGAAACGCTCATGGCTCTCCGGATTGTGCGCGGGGTTGAGGATGACGATGGCGTTCTCCAACAGCTCGCGGGTCTTCGGCTCCTCGCTCGCCGCCAGATGATAGGCGACCTGCAGCGCCGCCTCGAAGGCCGCCGATTCGTTCCCATCATTGGCGTAGTTCAGCCAGACGATGACGGGCGTCGTGCGGATGATCTCCGCGGCTTCCTCGGGCGAGCTGAGCTTTCGGGGATCAGCCAGTTTTTGAAGGCGAGCGCGGATCTCATCGAGTCGGTTCAGATTCTCCGGCGCGCTCATGATCAGCAGCCGCAAGGGGCGCCGCTCATAGCTCTGTCCATATTCGATCACGCGCACGCGATCGGCCGCCGCCTGGGCGATGGCCGTAATGACCTTCTCCATCCCGCGAAAGTCCGTGTGGAATTCGCCCGGCTCGTACCCGAGCAGTTGCGAAGGGCGTGGAACAGAAGGCCGATATGGCCCCCGTGCGTAGAAATCGAACGCGTCGGTGGCGGCGAAACAGGGAACGAGAGGAGACATGAGAAGAAGCCCGGAGACAAATATCGCGAACCGTCGTCTCATAAGCGCTCTCCCTCCCGATGGACATGCACCAACCCCTGGCGGTGCTTTCTAATCATACTGTGTATCTGCGGACGAGCCAAGCTGACACCTCGCGCCCGCCTGGTCGGCCCGTTCAGCCGATTGACCGAGCCCTCGGGCTCTTGTTTTGATTGAACGTTCGGAGGAGGAATGATCCGTCCGATCGCGACATGGCGGGATCGGTAGCGCGCGTTCCTGGAGCGCCACCGAAAGTACGGGCCGATCCTGGCCTTCGTCGCGGGGTTCACATATGACAGCTTGACGCTCACCCGCATTGACCGATGGTCGGACAATGCGATTCTGCTCGGGTATCTCCTGGCGTCCGGCGTCCTGATCATGCTGATCGGGCGAGCCGAACGTGAGCGCGCGCGCTCGCCGCGACTCCGGCGACGGCTCGATCTGATGACCACCGGAGTGCACTTCTTCCTCGGGGGCCTTCTGTCGAGCTACGTCGTCTTCTACTTCAAGAGTGCGGCCGTTGGGAGATCGCTGATCTTTGTCGGTCTGCTCCTCGGGCTCATGCTGGTCAATGAATTCTTCTCCCATCGGTTGCGTGACTTGAGGGTGCTGGCCACGCTCTACGGCTTCTGCGGGTCGGCTTTTTTCACCTTCTTTCTGCCGATTGTCCTTCGGCGCATGAGCGCGACGCTCTTCGTGCTGAGCGGAATTCTGGGGGTCGTGCTGACGAGCGCGCTTCTCGGAGCGATCTACGGATGCCGACGTGAGCTGCTGAGGGCGTTGATCTTCCCCGCGATCGTCTTCGGAGGGCTCCTGCTCAGCTACTTCGGGGAGCTGATCCCACCGGTTCCTCTGGCGTTGAAGGAGGGCGGGATTTATCGCAGCGTCCGGCGCGTGGGCGCGCGATATGAAGTCGTGTACCGAGAACCACCACGCTGGCTCTTCTGGCGTCGGGATGAGCGCGAGTTCGCCTACCGGCCGGGCGATGCGGTCTATTGTTTCGCCGCCATCTTCGCGCCCACAGCGTTCACGGAGCAGATCTGGCACTATTGGCAACGGCGAGATGAGAACGGCGCGTGGATCACGACGGACCGGATCGCCTATACGGTCGTCGGCGGACGCGACGGTGGCTATCGCGGATATACGTTCAAGCGGAAGATCGCGCCCGGTCGCTGGCGCGTGGAGGTGCGAACGGCCGAAGGACGGCTGCTCGGGCGTATCCCCTTTGTCGTCATTCCCGCACCACGCGAGCTCGGGCGCCTGCGGATCGAATATCGGGAGTGAGCGGGAACAAATGAGCCCGTCGCCCCGTAATATGAGGGGCGATGCCGGAATCCGCAGGGAGGGGAGATGACGGCGATGAGGAGAGGCGCAAGTGCGCTCCTGATCCTCCTCGGGCTCATGATGTGCGGGGTCGCGAAGGGAACGGCTCAGGACGAGCGCCCGCGGTTGCGGCTCTGGCGCGTCCCCTCGCCTCCCCGGTTGGAAGATTATCGGAGAGGAACAAGACCGGCGGGCGAGGTTTGCGTATCCGATTTTCGCCAGCGGGAACCGGGGGATGGGACGCCGGTCAGCCTGCAGACGACGGCCTGTCTCTCCTATGATCGTCATCATCTTTACGTCGTGTTCATCTGCAAGGACGATCCGGCGAAGGTCCGCGCGCGCCTCTCTCGACGCGAGGCGATCTTCGAGGACGATCTCGTCGGTGTGGTCTTGGATACGTTTCATGATCGGCGGCGGGCCTACCTCTTCCTCGTGAATCCCCTCGGGATTCAAGCTGACGGGATCACCGGAGAGGGGCAAGACGACGACTACAGCTTCGATACGCTGTGGTATTCCGAAGGGCGGTTGACCGAGGATGGATTCATCGTCTGGATGGCTATTCCCTTTCGCAGCCTTCGGTTCCCGGCGACGCGGACGCAAACGTGGGGGATTGCGCTGGGGCGGATCATCCCGCGTCTGAACGAGCAAGCCTTCTGGCCGTACATCACGCGGCGCGTGGCCGGATTCCTGCAGCAACTGGCGACGCTGGAGGGATTGGAGGACATCTCGCCGGGGCGCAATTGGCAGTTCATCCCATATGGGACGTTCGCGGCCGCTCGGTTCCTCGATCTCTCGAGGGCGGGCGTGCCCGCCTGGCGGGCAGAGGTCGAAGGTCGAGGGGGAATGGATGCAAAGCTCGTCTTGCGCGATGCCTTCACGCTCGATCTCACGGTGAATCCCGATTTCAGTCAGGTCGAATCGGACGATCCGCAGGTGACGATCAATCAGCGGTTCGAGGTCTTCTTCCCGGAGAAGCGTCCGTTCTTCCTGGAGAATGCCGGATTCTTCCAGACGTTGGAGAATCTCTTCTTCTCTCGTCGGATTGTGGACCCCCAGTTCGGCGCGCGGGTGACGGGGAAAGCGGGGCGATGGGCGGTGGGCGCGCTCGCCATGGACGATCGAGCTCCCGGACAGCGCCTGCCGCCGACCGATCCCGCGCATGGACGGCGGGCGGCCATCGGCGTCCTCCGCGTGCAACGCGAGTTCGCCGAGCAATCGAGCGCCGGCGTGCTCCTGACGCATCGGACCTTCGGGTCACAGTCCAACAGCGTCCTGGCCTTCGATACGTTGCTGCGGCTCGCCCCGAATTGGACGCTCACCGGTCAGATCATACACAGCCTCACCCGCAGCGGCCACGAGCGCTCGTCCGGGCCCGCTTACTCGCTCGATCTCTCCTATTCGGGACGGCATTTCTTCTATTCGGGAGAGTACGTGGATCGAAGTCCGCGCTTTCAATCGCAACTCGGCTTCATCCGCCGCGTGGACGTGCGGCAGATGGAGCATTTCGTTCGATATCGGTGGTTCCGCGAGGGGAAGCGATTGCAGAGCTTCGGCCCGAATCTCTTCACCCTCGTCAATTGGGATCGGCGGGGCCGCCTTCAAGATTGGATCATCAGCGGCGGATTCCAAGCGCAGTTCGCCGGGCCGACGGCGGTCTCCTTTCGCCGCTCGGAATCGTTCGAGCTGTTCCGAGATCTGGGGTTTCGGAAGCACGAGACGTCGTTCGGCGTCTCGACCGCCTGGCTGCGGTGGCTCTCGCTCGGAGGAAGCTATCGCTTCGGGAAGGGGATCAACTTCTATCCCGCTCCGAGTGTGGATCCCTTCTCGGCGACCACGGCCAACGGCGAGGTGGAAGTGACCCTTCGACCCGCTTCGCAACTTCGGATGAGCCAGGTCTATCTCTACAGCCGCTTGGGGGTGCATCGCGATGCCTGGCCGCTGCTCCAGGCGCCGGGGCTCGCGCCATCGGGGAAACCCGTCAGCATCTTCAACAATCATCTGCTTCGCATGAAGGTGAACTACCAATTCACCCGCGCGCTCTCGCTCCGAACGATTCTCGATTATGCCGCCGTGCTTCCGAATCCCACTCTGGTGAGCGCACAGCGGGAGAAGCGCTTGGCCGTGGACATCCTGCTCACCTATCTGGTCAATCCGTGGACGGCGCTCTATGTGGGGTACACGGATCATTGGGAGAACCTCGGGCTGGATCCGACATCTCCGACGGGGATTCGGCGCATCGGAGCGCCTGCGCATTCGGTCGGGCGGCAGGTCTTCGTGAAATTCAGCTACCTCTTCCGGTTCTGAAAGCAACGCGATATGCTGAGAGACCGATGTTCGCTCGACGGACCCAATGGCCGACGGCGGTGAACGAGCTGACGCGTCGCGTGCGCGAGCGGCGCGAGCGCGGTGGGCCCATCCTGGACCTGACGGAATCCAATCCCACCCGGTGCGCCTTCGAGTATCCGCGCGATGTGATCCTGATGCCTTTCCTCTCCTCGGAGAATTTGCGATATGAACCCCTGCCCCAGGGCATGCGAGGGGCCCGCGAGGCGATCGCGCAGTACTATGCCGAGCAGGGCGCACGTGTTGATCCGGACCGCCTCATCCTGACGGCGAGCACGAGCGAGGCGTACACGTTTCTCTTTCGATTGCTCGCCGATCCGGGAGATCGGCTCCTCGTCCCCAGGCCGAGCTATCCGCTCTTCGGATTCCTCGCCGATTTGAATGACGTCGAGCTGGACGCTTACCGGTTGGTGTACGATGGCCGGTGGCGCATTGATGTCGAGAGCGTGCGCGCGGCTCTCGGGCCGAGGGCGCGCGCCCTCGTCTTGGTGAATCCGAACAATCCGACCGGTTCGTTCGTGAAGCGGAGCGAGTGGGAGCAGATTCTCGCATGCTGCGCGCAGCAGGGGGCGGTCGTGATCAGCGACGAGGTCTTTCTGGATTATGCTTACGCGGAAGACGAGGAGCGGGTCGGAACGCTCCTTCGAGAGGAGGGGGTGGACGTTCTGACATTCGTCCTCGGCGGGGTCTCGAAGCTGCTCGGACTGCCGCAGATGAAGCTGGCGTGGATCGGCGTCACCGGTCCCGAGGCGATGGTGCACGAGGCGCTCCTTCGACTGGAGATCATCGGCGATACCTATCTCTCCGTGAGCACGCCAGTCGCGCGGGCCCTCCCGCAGTGGATGGACGTGCGGGATGGGCTCCGCGGGCAGATTGAGGGGCGCGTGAGGGCGAATCGAGAATATCTGCGTCAGAGCGTCGAAGGATCGGGCGGCTGCCGATGCCTGGACGCTGAAGGGGGATGGTATGCGATCCTGCACCTGCCTGATGTGCGCGATGACGAGGCCTTCGCCATCGAACTGCTGGAGCAGGAGGGCGTCCTCGTGCATCCCGGATATTTCTTTGACTTCGAAGGGGAGGGGTATTTTGTCCTCAGCCTGCTCCCGCCTCCCGAAGTATTCCGGGAGGGCGTTCAGCGGATTCTCCGCCGGGTCGAAAACCGATCGGGTGCGCAGTGAGCGCGCTTGGCGATCTTCGCAGAGGGGGAGGAGCGGATGACCGGTGAGAGGCCAGAGCTGAGGGATCGTCTGATTCTGGCGCTCGATGTCCCGACGGCTGGGCAGGCTCTGTGGATCGTCGAGCAGACCTGCGGTCTGGTCGGCGCCTATAAGGTCGGGAGCCAACTGTTCACAGCCGTCGGGCCGGATTTGGTGCGCGAGCTCGTCCGACGAGGAGCGCGCGTGTTCCTGGACCTCAAGTTCCACGACATTCCGACCGTGGTTGCTCGCGCGGGGGTCGAAGCGACGCGTCTGGGCGTCTGCATGTTCACCATTCATGCTCTTGGCGGGGAGGCGATGATGCGAGCCGTCGTCGAAGCCGTCGCGGATTTCTGCGGGCGCGAGGGAATCGCTCGGCCGCGCATCCTCGCCGTGACGGTTTTGACGAGTCTGGGAGCTGAGGACCTGGCGAGGGTGGGCGTGCGAGCCGAACTTGAGGAGGTCGCCGTCACCCTGGCGCACTTGGCCCACGCGTGTGGGATCGGAGGGGTCGTGGCCTCCGCGCGGGAGATCCGGCGTATTCGCGCGGCCATCCCGGACCGCGAGTTCGCGATCGTGGTCCCGGGAATTCGCCCGATTGGCGCTTCCGTCCACGATCAGCAGCGTCACGCGACGCCGGCGGAAGCTCTACGGGCTGGGGCGGATTATCTCGTCATTGGCCGCCCGATCCTGGAGAGCGCTCACCCGCGAGAGACGTTGGCGAATCTATTGGGTCAGTTGTCATCTTGAACGATGAGCCGAGCACAAGAGAGGGATGTGCGGGTGTGGCGTCGCCAACTGTCCCGGCGGAGGACTTATCCCGTTGGCGTATCAAGAGGAGGTCTGGTAAGCTATGGGCATGATGCGGGGTACAGGCGCGGCCATACATCGAGCGATCTGCGCCCTCGCGCTCATCGGCTCGGCGATCGGCCACGTTGCACGGGGTGCGGATTTTCCTGCTCCTCGGGGCTACGTCAACGACTTCGCGGGCGTCCTCGCGGCGGAGAGCCAATCGCGCATGGAGGCGCTCATTCGTCAGGTGCGCTCGAAATTGGGCGTGGAGATCGCCGTCGTGACCGTTCCTTCGCTCGGTGGCATGCCGATTGAGGACTATTCGATCGAGCTGGCGCGCCGGTGGGGGATCGGGCGGAAGGGCGAGGACACGGGCTTGCTCATCTTGGTGGCGCCGAACGAGCGCAAGTGGCGCATCGAGGTGGGGTATGGACTGGAAGGGGAATTGCCCGATGGATTAGTCGGGGAAGTCGGGCGGCGCATGGTCCCCTATTTCCGAGAGGGGAAATACGGTGAAGGGCTGGCGTTGGGTCTCCAAACGATCGTCGCCACGCTCGCCAAGAAGCGAGGGGTGACGATCGAAGATGTGGATGCTTCGCTCGCGTATGCTCCCGAGCGGCGATCGGTTCCGGCGGTGGGGATGGGCCTCGTGATCCTGCTGGTGCTCCTTTTCATCCTCGCTTTCGTTCTGGCGGCGACGACGGGCACGGGGAGGCGGCGAGGGGGACGAGCCATGCGCTCAGGGCCCTATCGAGATTCGGATTGGCTGTGGTATCCCATCATCTTCAGCGGTGGGGGGTCGGGAGGATTCGGTGGCCATATCGGAGGAAGCTCGCACGGGTGGGGGGGATTTCGTGGGGGAGGCTTCGGCGGCTTTGGTGGAGGCTCTTTCGGCGGTGGGGGAGCGAGCGGGAGTTGGTGAGCGGAGCGGCGTGTCATGGCGGATGAACTGATGAAGCTCGTCGAGGGATTGAAAGAAGCGCACGGATCGCGGCTCCTCTCGATCGTGCTCTATGGGTCCACGGTCACGGGCGATTTCGATCCGGAGCGATCGAACTATAACGTCCTGGTTGTCCTGGAGACGATCACGCCGGCGGATCTTCAAGCCGCGCGTCCCGTGATCGAAGACTGGCAGGCGCGCGGACACCCGCTGCCGCTCTATTTCACGCGGGAGGAGATCGCCGATGCGGTGGACGTCTTTCCGATGGAGTTCCTCGACATGAGCGCGGCGCATCGCGTCCTCTACGGAGAGGACCCGCTCGTCGGATTGGACGTGCCGACACGTCATCTGCGCCATCAGCTCGAATACGAGCTGCGCGGCAAACTCATTCGGCTGCGGGAATTGTATATCCCGGCGAGTCAGAGCGCCGAACGGGTGACAGCGCTCATGACCGATTCGATCGCGAGTTTCACGGTCCTCTTCCGACACGCCCTTCGGCTCTTCGGCCTCTCCGAGCCTCCCGTGAAGCGGCGAGAGGTCGTCGAGCGGTTGGGCGATGTGCTCGCGCTCGATGTGGCGCCGTTTCGGGCGGTCCTGGACCTTCGAGAGGCCAAACGCTCACTTCCGCTCGATGAGGCTGAGCGGCTCTTCGCCGCGTACCTGAGCGCCATTCAAACGGTCGTCGAGCGCGTGGACCATCTGGAGGAGAAGCTATGAGCGAATGGCTGGAACCGGGATCGGGAGCACGGGAGGAGTTTCGCCACGTCTACCTCCGCGAACAGGAGCAGCTGGCGCGGGCGCGCGAGCAGCGGCGACGGCGAATGCTCCTCGGGGGCGTTCTCCTGGGCGCGCTGATCCTCCTCTTCGGTGGCTACTCCGTCTCGACCTATAACAGCCTGGTCGCCAAGCGCGAGGCCGTGCGCAGTCGGTGGTCACAAGTGGAGAATCAGATGCAACGGCGCGCCGATCTGATCCCGAATCTGGTGAATACGGTCCGTGGGATCACAAAACAAGAGGTGGAGGTCTTCACTCGAATCGCGGAAGCGCGGGCCAAGTTGCTCAAGCCCGAGGCGACGCCGGAGGAGCGCGTCCAGGCGAACGCGCAGATCGAGGCGCTTCTGCCGCAATTGCGCGTGCAGGTGCTCTCGCTCGCCGAGCAATATCCCGAATTGCGCTCCAGTGAGACATTCCAGCGGCTCATGGACGAACTGGCCGGAAGCGAGAACCGGATCGCCGTCGCCCGTCGGGATTACATTCAGGCCGTTCAGGATTACAACATCGCGACCTCTCGATTCCCGTCGGTCCTCGTCGCGCGCCTCTTCGGCTTCGAGCGTGCGGAGAATTACTTCAAAGCCACGCCGGAAGCGACGCGCGTTCCCCAGGTGCAGTTCTGAGGCGGCGGGGGACGTCCCTCAGTCCTCTTCCAGAGGCGCTCTGGAGACTTCGCGCACGGCCTGGCGGATGTGCTCGTATTCGAAGCCGAGTCGCGCCAGATGATCGAAGAGCCGTTTCGCGTCGGCTTTCGTCTTCGGTCGTCCCTTGATCCGCACCCATTTGCGGACGGCGCGCGCGATCAGAGAGGCTTCATCCATGCGATCGTACGCGCGATCGAGGGCCGATTCGATCGCCTCTTCCGGCAAGTGCTTTCGGCGCAACTCCTCGCGCAACCGCCGCCGGCCCATCGGCTTGACCTGTAAGCGCGCGACAGCATAGTCGCTCGCCAATTGCCGATCGTTCAGATAGCCGAGTTCGTGCAAGCGAGCGAGCACTTGTTCGACGATCGGCTCCTGCCCCGGTGCTTTCGCCATCAGCTTCGCGCGCAACTCAGCCGTGCTCCGCGCCTTGCGCGCGAGCAGCCGAAGGGCTCGATCCATGAGCTGTTGATAGAGCGAGGCCATCATGGCCGAGAGATTATTCCCGCTCGCCGCTGGCGTCGTCAATGAGACGCCGAGACGAAGGGGATCCGTCCGAAAGCCGTGACATGACGGGAGCGGGCCCGTTCCGATCGCAGATGTTTCTCCGCGGCGCGCCAGCGACCCGACCTATTAGGTCCTGTCATCCGACACCGCAAGGTGGTAAACTACAGGACGGCTTTTCGGAACGGTGACGGCCGGTGCAGATGTCCGTGCGGGCGACTGCGCGGCTTCGCTCGGTGGGAGATCGCCATGGGGAGGGGGCTGCGATGGGGGGCGATCTCAGGACACGTTGGGAAGTAGAGAATGAGAGCGAGCGATGGGCCCGGTGGGATCAGGCGCACGAAGAGATCCTGCAGCTCGCTCGTCGGCTCATGGAAGCCCGCGAGGACTCAGGGGAGACCCAGGCTCTGGTCTCCCGCCTGGAGCAGCTCCTCGAAGAAGTAGAGCAGTTGCGGCGGTGTTCGACATAGCCCGTGCGATCATTCTTTGTGGGCTCATCCGAGGCTCCCGTGCGGCGTGGCGCCCCTGAATGGGGCAGCGCCGATAGTGTGTACGGAGGAGCGGCCATGGCGAGGATCTTGCTCGTTGATGATGAGCCCAGCGTTCGCCTTTTTTATTCCGCCGTCTTGGCCGATGAGGGGTATGATGTCGTGGAAGCTCCCTCGGGAGCCGAGGCGTTGCGACTCTTGGACGCCGAGCCGCCCGATCTCATCGTCCTCGATATCCGATTGAGGTCGCAGAGCGGGCTCGAGTTGCTTCAACACATCGCCAGTCATCCGGCGCGCGTCCCCGTCATCATCCTCACGGCCTATGCGTCCTTTCAGGACGATTACACCACGTGGTTGGCCGAGAGCTACGTCCTCAAATCGAGCGATCCGACCGAATTCCTCGCGGAAGTCCATCGCGTGCTCGATCGTCGAATGGGGCGGTCCGCGAATCTCCCCTTGCGACCGAGGAACACGGTTTCGGATGCCCTCTTTCCGCCATCGAGTTGAGGGCTCTGTACCTCGTCCGCTCCGTCCTTCACGCGCGAAGTGAAGCTCGCATTGAAGTGGGGAAGGGGGCGGTCCAAAAGGCCATGGTGGGAAAAAGCGACGACTCTCTCTGGAGGAGCCTCCGTTCTCTCGCGCCTGTGCGCCGCGGGTCAGGCGGCGAGCTTGATCGTCCAGCTCGTATTGTGCTTCTCGACGATCACGCCGAGTGCCCGCCCGAGTCGTTCGAGGACATCCCAGGAGGGCGGCGATTTGGGAAGCCCGCGCTCGATGCGGCTCAGATATTCGACGGAGATATCCGCTCGTTCACTCAGGGCCTCTTGCGTGAGCCGGCGCGCCTGACGCAACTGGCGCAGGGCTTGGCCGAACTCTTTCGCGAGATCCCGCTTCATGGCCCCTTCCTCCCTCGCTCAGGGTACCACCCTGAGGCGCACTTTTCAAGGCGTGCGCTCTTGGAGCATTCCTTCACGGGCCACGTGACGGGCTCTCGAAGCGCATGTCCGGGCTTGCGCCACTTGAGCGTTCTCACCCGACGAGTTCGCGCGCGCGTTGAACGATTCGGCGGGCGCTGATGCCGTAGCGATCGAGAAGCTCTTCCGGCTTGCCCGAGCGCGGGAGATCATTCACAGCCAATTTCACCACGCGCAGGCCATCTTCGGAGAGGGCTGAAGCGACGGCATCGCCCAGTCCCCCCTCCGGGTAATGATCCTCCACCGTCAGGATGGTTCCTCCCGTCTCGCGAGCCGCGCGACACAGGGTCTCGCGATCCAAGGGTTTGACCGAGAAGAGGTCAATGACGCGGACGGAGATCCCCTGATTCTTCAGCTCCTCGTAGGCCCGCAGTGCTTCGTGAAGCGTGATGCCAGCGGCTACGATCGTGAGCCGATCTCGCGAATCCTGCCGCACGATCTTGCATCGGCCGATGGCGAACGGTTCTTCGTTCGGATAGAGCACGGGCGTCTTCGGTCGCGTCGTTCGAATATAGACGATACCCTGATGGGCGGCCGCCAGTTCCACCGCCCGCTCGGTCGAGACGGCATCGGAGGGGTAGAGGACGACCGATCCCGGGATGGTGCGCATCATGGCCAGGTCCTCGAGCCCCATTTGCGAGGGGCCATCTTCACCGATGGAGACTCCGGCGTGCGAGCCACAGAGCTTGATGTTCGCGCGCGAGACGCCGGCCATTCGAATCTGATCGAACGCGCGAGTGAGGAAGCAGGCGAAGGTGGAGGCGAAGGGGATATAACCGCGCGCCGCGAGCCCCATGGCCGCACCCACCATGTTCTGCTCGGCGATGAACTTCTCGAAGAACCGGTGAGGGTAGGCCTGCTGGAATTTCTCCGAGAACGTAGAATTCTTCGTGTCCCCATCGAGGGCGACGATCCGGGGATTCATCCGGCCAGCGCGTACAAGTCCCGTCCCGTAGGCTTCGCGCGTCGCCACTTGATCGCCGAGGCGGTAGGTGGGGAGCGGCCAGGGGTCGTTCGGCGCAGTAGCCTGAACCGCGCCCGCTCCATCGGGAAGGGGAGGAGGGGAGAGCAGTTGGAGTCCTGCCGGTGGTTCGATCTCCCCGATCGGCCAGTGCCCTGGAACGCCGAGGTCCCTCAGCGCTCGTTCGGTCTCCTCACCGTGTTTCAGCGGCTTCCCATGCCATCCTTCTTTATCCTCCAGGAAGGAGACGCCCTTCCCTTTCACCGTCCGAGCGATGATGGCGACCGGGCGCTCCTCGCTGCGCTGCGCGTCATCCAAGGCGCGGACGATCTGCTCCAGATCGTGTCCATCTATCGAGATCGCCTGCCAGCCGAAAGCGCGAAACCGCCGCTCGTATGAGTCGAGATCGTGACCGTACATGGTCGCCTGGCTTTGGCCAAGGCGATTGACGTCCACAAGGGCGATGAGGTTGTTGAGGCGGTAGTAGGCGGCCAGAGCGACGGCTTCCCAGACGGCTCCTTCCGCCGTCTCGCCATCTCCCAGCAGGACGTAGACGCGATAATCGAGCCGATCGAGATACTTCCCCGCCAGGGCCATGCCCACGCCGATCGAGAGGCCTTGACCGAGCGATCCCGTGGCGACTTCCGCCCATGGGAAGCGTGGCGTTGGATGCCCCTCCAGCTCGCTCTCCACGCGCCGGAGCGTCCGGAGTCGCTCGGCCGGAATGGCTCCGGCCTCCGCCCAGACCGCATAGAGCAGCGGTGCGGCATGCCCTTTCGAGAGGATGAACCGATCGTTCGTGGGATGGTGAATATGGCGCACGTCATAGCGCAGCGCGCGGAAGAACACGGCGGCGATCAAATCGGCTGCCGAGAGACAGGATGTCGGATGACCCGATCCCGCTTCGGTCGTCATGCGCACGCAATTGCGCCGGAGGCGTTGAGCCACTTCGCGGAGTTCCGTGAGTGTCGCCGTCATAAGGCTTCCTCACACGCTATCGAGAATGAGTGAGCGCAAGGCGCTCACGGGGGGTTCCCCCTGTCCCAGCACGCGGTCGTGGAAGTCTTTGAGCGAGAAGCCATCTCCGCGAGCGCGACGGTACTCCTCGCGGAGGGCTTGAATCTGCCATTTCCCCCACGAATAGACGAGCACAAGCGGATCACGCGTGTAGCGCCAGGCTTCGCGCCGCGCGTTCTCCGGCTCTTGATAGCATTCCCGCACGAGGAAGTCTATCGCCTCTGAAAGGGAGAGCTCTCCCAGGTGCATCCGCGTCGCCGCGATCAAGCGGCCGATGCGCCAGAGGGCTTCGTAGAGTTGGAAGAGTCGGAGCTTCGCATCCTCGCCCCCGAATCCCTCATCCAGCACCATCTGCTCGCAATAATGCGCCCACCCTTCGACGAACGTTCCCGCGGCGAACACGCGCCTCACGATCGAGGGGCAGCGCTTCAAGTGCAGGGATTGGACATGATGGCCGGGATACGCCTCGTGGATGATCGTCGCGATCTGGGCATAGGTATTGTGAGCGCGCAAGTAGGCGTTCTGATGTTCGGCTGGCTGCGCCGGATCTACCGGGGTGACGTAGAAGAACGTCGGGTGCGCTTGGGATTCGAAGGGCCCGGGTGGATCGAGGGCGGCGAAGATGAGGCTGCGGGAGAAGGGCGGCGTCTCGGTGACCTCCAACCGGTCGCCCTCGGGCAGGGTGACCAGATCGCGCTCCAGAACGAAGCGTCTCACCTCCTCGCAGCGCCGGCGATACGACGGGATCAAGTCCTCGGCCGTCGGATGCTCTTCGGATAAGTCGTGCAGCAGATCGGGGAGCGAGCGAGCGGGGGCGATCCGACGCGCGATCTCCTGCATGTGTTGCTGCGTCGCCCGCAACTCGCGCCATCCGCGCTCCAGAATCTGTTCAAGCGGCGTGGTCACCTGTTCCTCCGCCGCGAGCAAGCGAGCGAAAGTCTCCGCGCCGAGGGCGAAGGCGCCGCCGGCCCGCTCCAAGAGCTCCTCCGCCAGGAACCGGCACATGTCCGCGCACGCGTGCAGAGCGTCGGCATGGGCCTCTTCGAGCGAGCGGGCCTGCTCCGAATCGGCCAGTCCGGCCAGGGCGCTCGGGACGGCGGTGGCGAAGAACTCACGTGCGCCCTCGAATTCGTGCTGGGCGATCTGGACAAAGATTTTCGGAATGCCGAGCGAGGGCGTTTCGCGCGATGCCTCCACAGTGCGCGCGAGATGTTCCCGCGCCTGGGCCAGTAGCCGCGGGATGGCGCGAAGGCGTCGCTCGAGGGCATCCAGGTGTTTCGACCGTGGCGTCGTCGGTCTCACCAGGAGGCTATAGACAGACCAGGAGGCCAGGTCGCTGAAGTAGCTCGGATCGCGCGCCCACCACCGAATCTCGCGCAGATGCAGGAGCTGGGCCTCGATCTTCGATCGGAGGATGACGAGATCCAACCGCGCCTCCCGGGGCAACGCTTCGGGCGCGACCTCTTGATCCAGCCGTTCGCGGAATGCCTCCAAGCGGCGAATCTCCGCGGCGATGGCCTCGGCCGACCGATCCTCCAGCCGATCATCATATTCGTGTAGCCCCAGGGCCGTCGCGTGCGTGGGATTGAAGGCGAAATATCCGCTCAGGAACTCTTCGACCAGCCGCTCGAATGTCGCTCTTCCACCCATCGGCATAGCGCAATAACACTTCACGATAGCACGGGAGGAGGCGTTCGGACAAGACGGCGGCTCGCGCGACAGCCTTCCCATCGGATGGGGGTTCTCCTATAATTGCTCGGTGAATCCTGCGAGAGGAGAGGAGGAGGGTCATGGCGATACGAGTCGGCATCAACGGGTTCGGTCGCATCGGGCGCAATGTGCTGCGCGCCTCTTTGGGAAACCCCGACATTGAGTTCGTCGCCGTCAATGATATCACCGACGCGAAGACGCTGGCGCATCTGCTCAAGTACGATTCGATCCTCGGGCCTTTGGACGCAGAGGTGACGCATACGGAAGACACGATCACGGTGGACGGACGGACGTTCAAGGTCTTCAAGGAGAAGGATCCGGCGAAGATCCCGTGGGAGTCCGTGGGCGCGGAGATCGTCGTCGAAGCTACGGGGCTGTTCACCAATCGCGCGGATGCGGAGAAACATCTGCGCGGCTCGGTGAAGAAGGTCATCATCACGGCGCCGGCGAAGGAGGAGGACCTCACGATCGTCCTCGGCGTGAATGAGAAGGCCTATGATCCGAAGCGGCATCACGTCATCTCCAATGCGTCGTGCACGACGAACTGCTTAGCGCCGGTGGTCAAGGTCTTGCACGAGCGGTTCGGCATCGTGCACGGCTATATGACAACGGTGCACGCGTACACGAACGATCAACGCATTCTCGACCTGCCGCATAAGGACTTGCGTCGGGCGCGGGCGGCCGCCGTCTCGATGATCCCGACGACGACGGGGGCGGCGAAAGCCATCGGGCTGGTGATCCCGGAATTGAAAGGCAAACTCGACGGGATCGCCATTCGCGTCCCCGTGCCCAATGTCTCAGTCGTGGATCTGGTGGCGGAGCTGAAGCGTCCGGTGACGACCGAAGACGTGCGCGCCGCGCTCAAGGAGGCGGCCGAAGGGGAGTTGCGGGGAATTCTCGCCTATTGCGAGGAGGAGCTGGTCTCGGTGGATTTCCTTCGGAACCCCCACTCCTCGATCGTGGACGCGAGCTTCACGCGCGCTCTGGATGGGAATTTGGTGAAGGTCCTCGCCTGGTACGATAACGAGTGGGGGTATAGCTGTCGCGTGCGCGATCTGATCACGTTCGTCGCCCAGCAGGGATTGTGACGTATGGCCAAGCTCTCGATCCGCGACCTGGAGCTTCAGGGGAAGCGGGTCTTCCTCCGCGTGGATTTCAACGTCCCCATCGAGGGAGGGCAAGTTGTCGAGGCCTGGAGGGTTGAGGCCGCGCTTCCCACAATTCGGTATGCCCTGGACCGGGGCGCGCGCGTCGTTCTGGCCTCTCATCTGGGGCGCCCCAAGGGGAAGCGAGATCCGAAATATTCGCTGCAGCCGGTCGCGCGGAAGCTCGCCGAGCTTCTGGGGCGGGATGTTCCCCTGGCGCCCGATTGCATCGGCGCTGAGGTCATCGCGCTGGTGAACCGGTTGGCGGAGGGGCAGGTGCTCCTCTTGGAGAATCTTCGGTTTCATCCGGGCGAGGAGCGGAATGATCCCGAGTTCGCGCGCCAGCTCGCGCTCTTGGCCGATCTCTACGTGAACGATGCGTTCGGAGCGGCTCATCGCGCTCACGCGTCGATCGAAGGCATCACGCGGTTTGTGCGTATCGCCGCGGCCGGGTTCCTCATGGAGCGAGAGCTGGAGTATTTAGGGCGATTGCTCACCGAGCCGGAGCGTCCCTTCGTCGTCATCCTCGGAGGAGCGAAAGTCTCGGACAAGATTCTGGTCATCGAGAATCTGCTGGCGCGCGCCGACGCCGTACTCATTGGCGGCGCTATGGCGTATACCTTCTTGCGGGCGAGGGGGGAGGAAGTCGGGGCTTCGCGCGTGGAGAGCGACCAATTGGAGCTGGCGCGAAAGCTCATGACCGAGGCCGAGACACGATCCGTCGCCTTCCATTTGCCCGTGGATCACGTCGTCCTGGAGCGCGTGGACGGGGAGGCCCAAGTGCGCGTCGTGCGAACGGAGGAGTTTCCGGATGAGGCCGTGGGGATGGACATCGGGCCGGAGACCACGCAGCTCTTCGCCGCGCGGATCGCCCGGGCGCGCACTGTCTTCTGGAACGGGCCGCTGGGCGTCTTCGAGCAGCCGCCGTTCGATCGTGGGACGGTGGCGATCGCGCGCGCTCTGGCGGAGTGTTCCGGGGTGACGGTCGTCGGCGGCGGGGATTCGCTCGCCGCCGTGCGACAGGCGGGGGTGGCTGGGCAGATCACTCACCTCTCGACCGGTGGGGGAGCGACACTCGAATTCCTGGCCGGAATCGAGCTGCCGGGGGTGAGGGCTTTGACCGAGAAGGGGTGAGGGCGACGGAAATGCGAAGGCCGGTGATCGCAGGGAACTGGAAGATGCATAAGCTCATCGCAGAGGCCATTCAGACGGTCGTGCACCTGAAGCCGCTCGTCGCTCAGGTCACCCATTGTGAGATCGTCGTCGCTCCACCATTCACTGCGCTTTGGGCCGTCGCTCAACAGCTCGAAGGGAGCAACATCATGATCGCCGCTCAGGACGTGTGCGACGTCAACGGATTCGGCGCACGAACGGGCGAGATCAGCGCCCTCATGCTTCGCGATGCCGGCTGCGAATACGTCATCATCGGCCATTCCGAGCGACGGCAGTTCTATGGGGAGACCGATGAGCTGGTGCGGCGGAAGATCGGCGCGGCACTTGAAGCGGGTCTGAAGCCCATCGTCTGCGTGGGCGAGACGCTGGAAGAGCGGGATGCGGGCCGCGCGGAAGCTGTCGTCACACGGCAGGTGGAGGCGGCATTGAGCGGGTTGAGTCCGGGGGAAGTGTCCCGTCTTCTCATCGCGTATGAGCCGGTCTGGGCCATCGGGACGGGGCGCACAGCCTCCCCCGCACAAGCGCAAGCCATGCACGCCTGCATTCGACAGCGCGTGGCGTCGCTCCTTGGGCAGGAGGTCGCCGATGGGTTGAGAATCCTCTACGGGGGGAGCATTCGGCCCGATAACATTCGCCCGCTCATGGCCGAACCCGATATTGACGGGGCGTTAGTCGGAGGGGCGAGTTTGGATCCCCAGAGCTTTTCGGAGATCGTCCAGTATCGCTGAGGAGAGAAGGCCATGTGGTGGGTTGAGGTTTTGGTCGCCATATATGTCCTTGACTGTGTGCTGCTGATTGCTGCCGTCCTGCTTCAACCTGGGAAGGCCGATGCCGCTGCGCTCTTCGGGGGAGGAGGGAGCCAGACGGCTTTCGGCCCGCGGGGAGCTCAGCATTTCTTGGGCTGGGTGACGATCGTGACGGCAGCGATCTTCATGGGCTTGGGGCTCATCTTCAGCCTCCCCAATGTCTTCGGCCCGGCTTCGGTCGTGCGTGAGGTGAAGGAACCTGCGCCTGTGCAGCGGCCCGCCCAGACTCCGCCCTCCCCCTCGGCCCCGCAAAAGTGAGGGCGGGGTCTTGAAAATAGGCCGGAGTTGGTGTAAGGTTTTACTGCACTTTGTGGAGGACGCTGGCAAAAGGGTGCCGAAGTGGTGGAATTGGTAGACACGCACGTTTGAGGGGCGTGTGGGGCAACCCGTGGGGGTTCGAGTCCCCCCTTCGGCACCAAGCCTTTTTCCCTCCTCAAAGAAGTGGCCTTTTCTGTAGGAGCTTCGAACATGATCTTCCGAACCGTCGGCCGTAAAGTGTGTGAGACCTTGCAGACTTTGGGTGTGCCCCGACCGACCTTGGAGCATTTGGTGAATGCGCAGAAGGAGACGCTGCTGGCCGTGCGTTCGCTCTTGGATGCCGCGATCGAAGACATCGAGAGCTGGCTCAAGCCGGAGTCGGAGGGCGGTGTCGAGAAGGTGGAGATTCAATAGCGGCCGTTCTGCGGGAGGCGCGGGCACGGATCGCCGCTCCTGCTTCGTCTTGACGACGGGCGGGGTCTTTTGATAACCTCAAATGCTATTTCAAGTTAGCGCGTCGCGACGGAGAAGGCGAGATTCGGTGGCCAAGACCGTCCGGACAGCGAAAAAATCGAAGTCCCTGGCTTCGACTTCAGCTGCTTCCCGAAAACAGGCAACTCGGCGGGGGAAGACTAAAGCTGGTGGTGGGGTGAAGTCTCGTCAGAAAGCTCAGGCGGCGCGCCGTCGGGCTTCTCAAGGAGCTTCGTCTAAGAAGAAGGTCGCGCGGGCGAGCCAGTCCTCGGTCGCGGTCTTGGAGCGGGCGCCGGCCTCTCCGGCCGTGCGTGCGTTCGAGCAGGCTGTCCGGCTCTTCAATCGTCAGGAGTTCGAGCGGGCGCGCGAGGCTTTTCAGGCGGTGATCGAGCGCTTCCCCACGGAGGCTGAAGTTCTGGCGCGCGCCCGCGCTTATCTGGCCATCTGCCAACAGAAGCTGCAGGCGCCTCGTCCCGTACCGCGAACGGCTGAGGCTCTCTATGATCGTGGGATCATCGAGCTGAATCGAGGGCATATCGCTCCGGCCATCACCTACTTCGAGAAAGCGCTCAAGCTCGACCCTCGCGCCGATCATGCCGTTTACGCCTTGGCCGCCGCGTATGCTCGAGGCGGGCAGGTTGAGAAGGCCATCGCGACACTGCGTCAGGCGATCGCCATGCGCGAGACGTATCGCCTGCATGCCCGTCGGGACCCCGACTTCCTTCCCCTCCGCGCGAATTCAGAGTTTCAGAGGCTTGTCGGGATCGAGATCATCGAGTAGCCGGAAATCCCCACTGAAGCGCTCCGCACGGGGATTCCCATGGAGCATCGCCTCGGCGATTCACCATTTATCCCTCCGGAGAGGTCCCCGCTTCGGAGGGTGGCAAATCCTTGTACAGATACTTGATCGCGTGTTTGAAGATGAGCAAGTTGGGTTCCCCATTTCGGTGTAATTTGATGCAGTTTTTATCGTACCATTCGATCGTACCCCGAAGGACCTCCCCGTCGGTCAGGACGACGACCATCGGGGTTTTGGCCTCCATCTGCTTCCGATAGTAGTAATTCTCCGCATGGGTCTGTTCAGGCGGCACGCGCTTTTTCGGCTGCGGTTGCACCGTCTGCGTGCGCGTCAGATTATTCGGGTCATAGAGACCTCGAGTGTTGACGTCCGCGTATGTCGTCCGCACTGTCTTTTTGGTCACAAATGTACCCTCCAAATCGTGATTTTCTTCGTCCCACATCCCACTGGGGAGAGCACGCTGAGCAAATATTACAGGAGAAGCGCCTGTTTGGCAAGATGGAGGCGTCGAAGATCGGAGCGCGAACGCGCGCGGTTTGACGGAGACGTCGCGGGGATGCTATAGATGGAAGGACATCGCGACCGATAGGGGCCTATGCTGGAGCGATTGCGGGAGCATATTGCGCGTCATCTGCGGCAGTGCGTACAGCAGCGGTTCGATCTGACGATGGAGGAGATCGCCGTTGAAGTTCCGCCGCAGGTTGAGCTGGGGGACTTGGCTTTTCCCATCGCCTTTCAGCTCGCTCAGCGGCTGCGCCAGCGAACGGGGCAGAAGTACACGCCGCGCGCCCTGGCCGAAGCGATCGCAGCCGAGTTCCCACCGATGGAGGGGATCGCTCGCATCGAGGTCGCCGGGGCCGGGTATATCAATGTCTTCCTCGATCGCGCGCGGCTCTTGCTCGGCCTGCAACAGCCGGAGGCCGCGCCGGAGCCATCCGGGGAGAAGATCATCGTTGAACATACGAGCATCAATCCGAATAAGGCGGCGCATATTGGCCACCTCCGAAATGCCGTGCTCGGGGATGCTCTGGTTCGGCTGTTGCGTTGGAGCGGCGTGCGCGTCGAAGTCCACAACTATATTGACAATACGGGGGTTCAGGTGGCCGACGTCGTCGTCGGATTCAAGTATCTGGAGAAGAAGGACCGAGCGGAGATCGAGGCGATTCCGGGGAAGTTCGATCACTATTGTTGGGATTTGTACGCGCGGGTGACGGCCTGGTATGAAGAGAACCCTGAGGCTTTGGAGCTGCGCCGTCAAACGCTCAGTGAGATCGAGGAAGGCGGGAATCCGACCGCCGAGCTCGCCGAGTTCATCTCCATGCGCGTGCTGAACGATCAGCTGGACACGGTCGAACGGTTGGGCATCTACTATGACCTGCTCCCTCGCGAGAGCGAGATTCTCCATCTGAAATTCTGGGATCGCGCCTTCGAGCTGTTGAAGGCGGCGGGGCTGGTCACCTATGAGACGGAGGGGAAGAATCGAGGGTGTTGGGTGATGCGCCTGCCTTCGGAGGACGAAACGGGGGCTCGGGAGGACGAGGGGAAGGTGCTCGTTCGTTCCGATGGAACGGTCGTCTACACGGGCAAGGACATCGCCTATCATCTCTGGAAGCTCGGGCGGCTCGGTGTGGACTTCAGCTATCGGCCTTTTCGTCGGTATCCCAACGGGCATACGACGTGGATCACAACGAGCGCGGCGACGGCCGAAGGTGCGCCCCCGGAGTTCGGACGGGGATCCGCCTATCTGAGCGTGATCGGATCGGAGCAGACGCATCTGCAGAAGTTCGTGAAGGAGGCGGTTCGCGCCCTGGTGCCGGATCCGCGTGTTGAGCGCAGTGCGCACATTGCCTATGAGAAAGTGGCCCTGACGCCGCGCGCGTGCATGGAATTAGGGATCGAGCTGTCGCCGGAGGAGCTGGAGCGGCAGCAGATCAGTATGTCTGGG
>BEHK01000026.1 GCA_002898775.1 bacterium HR08
TCGCGCGGCCATCGGCATTACTGAAGACACGGATGCCGTCGCCATCGTCGTCTCCGAGGAGACGGGGATCATCTCGTTCGTGGCGGAAGGACACATCTATCGGCACCTAGATGCGACGCGGCTGCGCCATTTCCTGCGCACGTCGCTCGTGGAGCCGCGTCGGGGCTTGCGCGAGTTGACGGCGTGAGCGCGCGCGCCAATCGGACATGATGGGGGAGACATCCAGACACGGACGGCTCGCGGGCATGCTCCTGAGGGATGCGCTCCGACGGGCGATCGTGGTCAATTTCTGGCTGAAGCTCATGTCGGTCATCGGGGCGTTGCTGCTGTGGTTCGCCGTTTCCTCCGAACATGCGCAGCGCGATGTGGTGCTCTACAATGTCCCCGTGCGCGTGCGGCGCGAATCGTCGGACCTGCTGGTGACGGGGCTGGCCTATCGCGTGGTGGATGTGCGCGTGCGCGGATCGGCCAATCAGATCGCTCGACTCAAACCGGAGGACCTCTCGATCCTGGTGGACGTGAGCCGCTTGACTCCGGGACGACATATCCTCACGCTCGATGAGCGCCTCGTCCGACGACCTGCCGGAATCGAGGTCCTGCGCATTGATCCCCCGACCCTCCCTATCGAGGTGCAGCGGGAGATCACGCGGGAGGTGCCCATCCGTCCCCGCCTGGATGAGCGATCGCTCCCATCGAATTACATGGTGACGGGATATGCGGTGAAGCCGGAGCGCGCTCACGTCACGGGCCCCGAAGCATGGGTGAACCGGCTGGAGGAGATTCCGACGCGCGCGATCGTGCTCGGGGGAGTGAACTCCTCGCTCACGGTCACCGTGCCCCTTGAACCCGTGGACTCCGAAGCCCTCCGCATCACTCCCCGAGAAGCCACGGTCACGGTCCACGTCGAGGAGGTGATGGAGCGGCGTTTCCCTCAACGTCCGATCCTCCTCGCCCAGGCGGTGCGACGACGGATAGTGATCACCCCTCAGGTTGTGGACGTCCTTGTGCGGGGGCCGCGTTCCACGGTGCAAGCGCTTGGGGAGCACGAGATCATCGCGACGCTCCCGGAAGAGGTGCTGCAGGCGCTCGCCACACGCGATGGGGAACAGGAGGTCGCTCCCCTGGTGCGCCTCCCCACCGGCTCGCGCGCGAGTGTCGTGCGGTGCGAGCCCGAGCGCGTGAGGGTTCGATGGAGGTAGCGAGGCCGTCTTCGAGATCGCGCGAGAGGAGGGACGATGGCTCGACTCTTCGGGACGGACGGAATTCGGGGGATCGCGGGCGAGTATCCCCTGGACGAGCGGACGATCTTCGCCTGCGGGATGGCACTGGTGCGTGTACTGGGCCGGCCGCTGCGTGTGCTCCTTGGGCGCGATACGCGGGAGTCCGGTCCTTGGATCGAACGCCTCCTCGGCGCCGGCGTGCGCGCCGCCGGAGGCGATGTGGTGAGCGCTGGGGTTTTCACGACGCCTGGCATCGCCTATCTCGTGCGCGCTCATGCGGAGCTGGAGGCCGGGGTCGTCATCTCCGCTTCGCACAACCCGTATCCCGACAATGGGATCAAGGTCTTCTCCGCCCGCGGGATGAAACTCGACGACGAGCACGAGGCGGCCATCGAGCGCGAGATCCTGGCGCTCGCGCGCGAGCCGGATCTCGAAGCGCGATGTCGGGAAGCCCAGGTGGGCCCAGAAGAGCCCCCGTCGCCGGAGACCGAGCGCTTCGCCACCGAATATCTCCACTTCTTGCGCGAGCGCGCGATGGGGACTTCGGAGAGACGACCGCTCGCGGGATGGCGCGTGGGATTTGACGGCGCGCACGGAGCGGCCTATCGGCTCGGCCCTCGACTTCTGCAAGAGCTGGGCGCGCAGGTCGAAGCCGTCGGCGTCACCCCCGACGGGCGCAATATCAACCACGAGTGCGGATCGCTCCATCCCGAAACCGTGCGTCGCGTCGTCCGGGAACGCGGATGCGATGTGGGGCTGGCTGTGGATGGGGACGCGGACCGCGTCGTGTTCGTGAATCGAGAAGGGGAGATCTTCGACGGCGATGATCTGCTCTACATCCTCGCCACGCATCTTCAGCAGCGTGGACGATTGCGGGGGGATGTGGTCGTCGGGACGGAGATGACGAACCTCGGTCTGGAGCAAGCGCTCGCGCGGCGGGGGATCGCGCTCGTGCGGACGAAGGTGGGGGATCGGTATGTGCTGGAGCAATTGCTGGAACGGGGAGCCTCGTTGGGCGGAGAACCTTCGGGGCACCTCATCCTGCCGGAGATCAGCCCGACGGGGGACGGTTTGCTCACGGCGCTCGTGGTCCTGAACGTCATGCGGGAGACCGGGCGCGACCTCGCCGAGCTGCGCCGCGGATTCACCCGCTACCCCCAATGCCTCGTCAACGTGCGCGTTCGAGAGAAGCCGCCGCTGGAGGCGATCCCCGGATTCCTTCACGCCGTCGCGGAAGCGCGAGCGCGGTTGGGCGAACGCGGGCGCGTGCTCGTCCGCTATTCGGGGACCGAGCCCGTCGCGCGCGTGATGGTCGAAGCCGAGAGCGCGCATCTCGTGCGCGAGGTCGCCGCGACCTTAGCCGAGGTGATTCGTCGCTATCTGGGAGAGTCCCATTCGGGTCCACCCGAGGGGTAAAAGGTCAAGGGGGAGGCGGTCGTGAGCTACATCCTGGCTTTGGATCAAGGGACATCGAGTTCGCGCGCTCTTCTCTTCGACATCGAGGGGCGGATTCGCGGTTTCGCCCAACGCGAGTTCCGCCAAATCTACCCGCGTCCCGGATGGGTCGAGCATGATCCCGAGGAGATCTGGGATTCGCAACA
Source organism: bacterium HR08 (assembly GCA_002898775.1). Taxonomy (GTDB): domain Bacteria; phylum Acidobacteriota; class Blastocatellia; order HR10; family HR10; genus HR10. The sequence goes on from BEHK01000026.1 coordinate 2,822, forward strand.
GGAGGCGGCTCGGGAGGCGCTCCGCACGGCGAGGATCGCGCCGTCGGAGGTCGCGGCCATCGGGATCACGAATCAGCGGGAGACGACGATCCTGTGGGAGCGAACGACGGGTCGGCCCATTCACAACGCGATCGTCTGGCAATGCCGGCGTACGGCTCCATTGTGTGAGGACTTGCGCCGAGAGGGGTTCGATCGCGTGATCCTGGAGCGCACGGGTCTGGTGCTCGATGCCTATTTCTCCGGGACGAAGATTCGATGGCTGCTCGATCATGTCCCCGGAGCGCGCGAGCGGGCGCGGCGCGGCGAGTTATGCTTCGGGACGGTAGACACGTGGTTGATCTGGAAGCTCACCGGCGGGCGCGTGCATGCGACCGATCCCTCGAACGCTTCGCGTACGATGCTCTACAACATTCACACGTGCGCGTGGGATGAGGAGATCCTGCGGCGATTGGACATCCCGTCCGAGCTGCTGCCGGAGGTCCGGCCCTCAAGCGACATCTACGGGGAGACGGAGCGCTCGCTCTTCGGCGTCCCGATCCCGATCGCCGGGGATGCGGGCGATCAGCAAGCGGCGCTCTTCGGACAGGCCTGCTTTCGTCCCGGCATGGCGAAGAACACATACGGGACGGGATGCTTCGTGCTCCTGAATACGGGCGCTGCGCCGGCGCCGCCCGGACATGGCGTGTTGGCGACGATCGCCGTCGGACTTCGCGAGGGCGTGCGCTATGCGCTCGAAGGGAGCATCTTCATCGCCGGAGCCGCCGTGCAGTGGCTGCGCGATGGCTTGGGGCTCATCCGCTCGGCTGAAGAGGTGGAGGAACTGGCGCGCGCCGTGCCCTCGAGCGACGGCGTCTATCTCGTCCCGGCGTTCGTCGGACTTGGCGCGCCGTATTGGGACATGTACGCGCGCGGCACCATCGTCGGGATCACGCGGAGCACCACGCGCGCCCATCTGGCGCGCGCCACGCTGGAAGCCATCGCGTTTCAGGTGCGCGACGTCATCGAGGCGATGGAAGCGGCCTCCGGGATCACGCTCGACGAACTGCGCGCCGATGGCGGCGCCGCGCGCAACGATTTGTTGCTGCAAATCCAAGCCGACGTGCTCGGTCGGCCGGTCGTGCGACCGGCCATCACGGAGACGACGGCGCTGGGCGCGGCGTATCTGGCCGGATTGGCCGTCGGCCTGTGGAGAGAGACCGACGAGATCGCCCGGCAGTGGCGGATGGAACGGCGCTTCACCCCGCAATGGCCGGCCGACGTGCGCGAAGCGCTCTATCGAGGATGGAAGCGCGCGGTCGAACGCGCGCGCCGATGGGCGGACCCCCACACTCCATGATCGCGAGGGACGAACATGCGGCGCTCGTTACGCCCGTTGGCGGAGAAGCTCTACGATCTGCTCATCATTGGCGGCGGGATCAACGGCGCCGGAATCGCCAGCGAAGCCGCCCGACGCGGACTCGCGACGGTGCTCCTCGAACGCCACGACTTCGGCAGCGGGACGACGAGCCGTTCGACCAAGCTCATTCACGGTGGCTTGCGGTACCTCGAACACGGCGAGTTCGGTCTGGTCTTCGAGTCGCTTCGCGAGCGCGAGGCGCTCTTGCATCTGGCGCCGCATCTGGTCCGCCCCCTGCCCTTCCTCATTCTGCTCCATCGCGACGGGCCGTATCGCCCCTCTCGCGTTCGACTCGGATTGCTCGTGTACGATCTGCTCTCGCTCGGCAAGAGCCTGCCCGCGCATCGGGCGCTCTCGACGGCGGAGGTGCGCGCGCGCGAACCCGCGCTCGTCCTGGAGGGCGTGAACGCGGCTTTCCTCTACTTCGACGCGCAGGTCACGTTCCCGGAGCGATTGGTCTGGGAGAACGTGCGCGCGGCCGAAGCGCGCGGAGCCGACGTCTTCAACCACGCGGAAGTGGTCGACTTCCTCGTCGAAGCCGCAGCCGTGCGCGGCGCGCGCGTGCGGGATCGCGTGAGCGGCGAAGACGTCCTCGTGCGCGCGCGCTGCGTGGTCAATGCCGCCGGTCCGTGGGTGGACGCCGTCTGCCGATTGCTCCCGCGCGCGATCCCCCGTCAGATCGGGGGGACGCGCGGCAGTCATCTCGTCGTCCCGAACCGGTGGGGATTGCGGCACGCTCTCTACACCGCCGCGCGAACGGATGGCCGCCCCTTCTTCATCGTGCCGTGGCGAGACAGTGTGCTCATCGGGACGACGGACATCCGCGACGAGGGCGATGCCGATCAGGTGCAGGCCAGCGACGAAGAGGTCGCCTATTTGCTCACGGAGGCCCGTCGCTTGCTGAGCCCCGAGCTTCGACGCGAAGACGTGCTCTACGCCTATTCCGGCGTGCGTCCGCTCCCGTATTGTCCGGGCGTGCCCGAAAAGGCCATCACGCGCCGTCATCTCATTCGCGATCACGAACGCGAGGACGGGCTGGCCGGATTCCTCTCCCTCATCGGAGGGAAGATCACCCCCTATCAGCACGTGGCCGAGGAGGTCGCGACGCTCGTGTGCCGAAAGCTGAACCGTCGCGCTCGGGTGACGCGGCGCTCTGAGTCCCTTCCCGGTGGCGCTCCCGTCGCGCCGAAGGAGATCGCGGAAGCCGCTCGAGCCCTCGGCGTCGCGCCCGAATCGGCCGCGCATCTGGTGGACCTCTACGGGAGCGCGAGCTGGGATGTGCTCGCGCTCGTCGCACGAGAACGCGCTCTTGCGGAGCGCCTGTGTCCGCATCATCCCGACATCGCGGCCCAGATCGTCTATGCGCTCCAGCGCGAACATGCCGTGCGCCTGGCCGATATTCTCTTGCGGCGCACGGCCATCGGTTGGAGTCGCTGCCTGGGCCTGAGCTGCGCTCCGGCCGCCGCCCGCCTGATGGGGGCCTATCTGGGCTGGGAGGAATCTCGCGTGCAGGAAGAGATCGCCGCCTATCGCGAGGAGCTCGCCCGGACCTTCCGTATCTTCAGGCCCACGCCCTCCCTGGGACAAGGAGCTTGAGCGCGCAGTCGAGATCATCCCCCGCGTGCGCCCGCCGCTCTCCTCGTGTCCTCAGGCGCGTTGCACTCGGGCTCCATTCGGGCGTCTGCTCCGCAAGCTCTCTGCGGCCGGGAGTGATCCCCAAACGGTTCGCCGGCGGCTCGCGCGCGCGAAAGGATCCCCGCGGACGGCACTCGCTCCCGATCGCTTCATGCGACACGCATCCACGGGTTCACCGTCACCTGTACTTGACCACAGCGAAGCGCGCCTCATAGAATTGGCCCCGGCTCGGGGATCGAACATTTCGAAGAGGAGGAGGGGAATATGCGAGGGCGTCGTCTTCGGGGCTCGCGCCCCACATTCGTATCGCGATGGTTCTCACGCTGCACCGTATTTCTTCTCACCATGGGCCTGAGCCTCTCGTTCGTCTCGCGCGCTCTGGGGGAGTCCCATGGACAATCGCGCCTGACGTCAGACCAAGCGCGCCCGCAGATTGATCCTTCGCTCTTCGAGAACTTGGAATGGCGGAACATCGGTCCGGCCATCATGGGTGGGCGCACGACCGATATCGAGGGCGTGCCCGGAAATCCGAACATCGTTTACGTCGCCACGGCCTCCGGCGGGCTGTGGAAGACGACCAACGGAGGCGTCACGTGGACGCCGATCTTCGATCGGCAGAACACGATTTCCATCGGTGACATCGCCATTGATCCGAAGAACCCCGATGTCATCTGGGTGGGGACGGGTGAGTCGAACACGCGCAACAGCGTCTCCTTCGGCGACGGCGTGTATAAGTCCACCGATGGAGGGAAGACGTGGCAGCATCTCGGCCTCCGAGACACGCGGCACATCTCGCGGATTTTGATCCATCCCCATAATCCGGACATCGTCTACGTGGGCGCCGTCGGTCACGCGTTCGGTCCCAACGAGGAGCGCGGCGTCTTCATGACGACCGATGGCGGGCGCACATGGCAGAAGGTGCTCTATATTGACGCGCAACACGGCGTCTCCGATATGGATATGGACCCGAGCAATCCGAACATCCTCTACGCCGCGATGTGGCATTTTGAGCGCAACCCCTGGACGCATCGCAGCGGGAGCGAGAAAGGCGGCGTCTTCAAATCCGTGGATGGCGGACGCACGTGGACGAAGCTCGAGCGCGGGTTGCCGAAGCTGCTCGGTCGCATCGGGGTGAAGGTCGCGCCGAGCAATCCGCAGGTCGTGTACGTCATCGCGGAGTCCAAGGAGGGTACGCTCTTCCGCTCGGAAGATCGCGGCGAGACCTTCCGCGAAGTCTCGCGCGAGGTGCGCATCGTCTCGCGCGGATTCTACTACGCTGACCTGCGCGTGGACCCGTGGGATGAGAATCGCGTCTACGCGATCGCGTCCAACCTCTTCGTCTCGATTGACGGGGGGCGAACGTTCCGTCGCATCTCCGCGCGCACGCACAGCGATTATCACGCGCTCTGGATTGACCCGACCAATCCCTACCGGATGTGGCAGGGGAATGATGGGGGGATCGCCGTCTCCTACGATCGCGGGGAGACGTGGGAGTTCGTCAACAACATCCCGCTCGGACAGTTCTATCAGATTCACGCCGACAATCGCCTCCCCTTCTACTGGGTGAGCGGCGGGCTGCAGGACAACGGGACGTGGACCGGCCCCAGCCGCACGCGCGAACCGGCGGGCATCTTGAACGACGATTGGATCATGGTGAGCTTCGGCGATGGCTTCCATGTGGTCACCCACCCCGAGGATCCGAATCTCTACCTCTCCGAGTCGCAGGGGGGGAATCTCTTCCGCACCGACCTTCGCACGCGGGAGCAGCAGAGCGTCAGCCCGCAAGCCCGTCGCAACGACGGCGGGCCGGTGGGCGAACTGAAATATCGCTTCAATTGGAACGCGCCCATCGCCCTCTCGCCGCACGACAAGAACACGGTCTACTACGGCGGGAACGTCGTCTTCCGTTCCACCGATTTCGGCAAGACGTGGGAGGTCATCAGTCCCGACCTGACGACGAACGATCCGGAGAAGCAGAAAGACGCGGGCGGCCCCGTCTGGACCGAGAACACGACGGCCGAATATCACTGCACGATCATCAGCTTGGCCGAATCGCCAGCGCGCGCGGGCGTGATCTGGGCCGGGACCGATGACGGCAATCTCCAGGTCACGCGCGACGGCGGGAAGACCTGGACCAATGTCATCAAGAACGTCCCCGGGCTACCGCCGTTCTCTCCGGTCTCGCACGTCGAGCCGTCGCGCACAAGCCCCGATGTCGCGTATGTCGCCTTCGATCGCCACATGCTCGATGACTTTCGCCCCTATATCTTCAAGACGACCGACGGCGGGCGCACATGGACGAATATCAGCGGGAATCTCCCGGAGGGCGCTTACGTCTGGGTCGTGCGCGAGGACCCGAAGAATCCCAACCTGCTCTATGCGGGGACGGAACTGGGGCTCTACGTCTCCTACACCGGCGGGACGAACTGGATCCCTCTGCGGATGAAGAACCTGCCCACGGTCGCCGTGCATGACCTCCTCATCCATCCGCGGGAGAACGATCTCATCCTGGGCACACATGGGCGGAGCCTCTGGATCTTCGACGACGCGACGCCGATTCAACAGATGAGCCCCGAGATCGCTCGGAGCGACGTGCACTTGTTCGACATCCGTCCGGCCCTGCGCTTCACCATGCGCTTTGCGCGCTACGGCATCGGGAACAAAGTCTTCACCGGGCCGAATCCCCCCTACGGCGCGCTCATCACGTACTATCTGCGCGAGAAGCCCGATGAGAAGACGAGGGTGAAGATCCAGATCCTCGACGAAGCGGGGACAGTGATCCGCGAGCTGACGCAGATTCCGAAAGAGAAAGGGCTGAATCGCACGGCGTGGGATCTGCGCTACGAGGGACCGAAGCTGCGGCGGCCGCCGAGCCCGGAGGAGACGGAATTCACCGGCGGGCCGCGCGGGCCGCAGGTACTGCCCGGGACATACCGCGTGCGCTTGATCGTGGGGGAGAAGACGCTGGAGAAACCCGTCCAGGTGCGCTTGGACCCGACGATCTCCGTCCCCGATGCCGATCTGCGCGCGCAACTGGAGGTCGGACTCCGTTTGCGCGATATGCTCTCGGCGACCAACGAGGCCCTGCGCGCACTCGACAGCATCCAGGATCAGCTTCGGCAGATCGAGCGCACGGCCCGCGATCGCCTCGGAGAAGTGCCCGCCGATCTCACTCGCGCCCTCTCGGATCACCTCAAGCAGGTGGAGGCGCTGCAGAACGAGCTGGCGCGTCCGCAGAACACGCCGACCTATATGACCGGGCCGCGACTGGTGGAGCGACTCGGCGGCCTCTTCTTCGCTATAGATGGCCCCAATGCGGCGCCCACGCCCGCACAAATGGAGTATCTCGAAGAGCTGCGCCAGGAGTTCGAGCAGAAGATCGGGCGGGTGAATCGGTTTCTGAGCGAGGAGGTGCCGAAGTTGAACGAGACCCTTCGACGATTCAATGTGCCGACCGTACTTGTCGGCCGCCCCCTCGAGCGCCCGCGCTCCTGACGTGAACCGATGCGGGCGCCTTCCGCGCGGAAGGCGCCCCCGATCGCTCACTCCTTCACGGTCGGACGCACATCGAGCTGTCGGGTCTCCCGCGGTCGAAGGTCAAGGACGGGAAGCTGCGCCGCGCGCGCCGTGAGGAATTCGAGGAACTCCCCCGGCCGAGAGAACGTCGGACGCCGCGCCATGACGAGCAGGTAATATTTCCCCGGCGGAATCCCCCTGAGCTCATACCCTCCCTGCTGATTCGAGACGATCGAACGCGCGTCCAACGTCCGCTTCTCGGCGAAGCGCCGAGCGAAGTCCACGGGGATCACTTGAACCACGGCATTCGGCAACGGGGTATCCCCCTCGCCCGCGAGCACTCGCCCCCGCAGGATCGCTCCCGCATCCGAGAGGATGATCGTCACGTCGGTCACACGCTCACCGGGATGAATCACGATCCCCTCATTCGTGACCTCTCGGTCCTCATGAAGAACGGCGCGCACGAAGTAAGGCGAGTCGGAGAGAGAGACTTCAAGAAGGAACGTGCCGCTTGGCACACGCTTGAGCGTGAAGTTCCCCTGCGCATCCACCCGAGGCAGAGCCGCCACGCCCGTCACCCGCTCCGCTCCCTTCATCCGCAACATCGGTATGAGACGGGTGACGTTCTCCGGCACGCGCCCATCCTCGGTGAGGAGGCGTCCCTGGATCTCCGCCGCGCGCTCCAGTTCGAAATTCACCTCGACCGGTTCGCTCTCGACGGTCACTTCTTGAGGCAGAGGTTGCGCGTAATCTTCCAGAAGCAGGCCCATCGTGATCTGAACCCGATAGGTCCCAGGATCGAGTCCTTTCAGTTCATACCGCCCCTGTTCGTCGGTCGTCGCTCGGGCATCAATGGCCGGCCTCGTGCCAGAGTACGCGACGACAAAGGCCCCGGGTACGGGCTCCCCGGTCTCTCGCCTTCGCACGACGCCGAAGATGAGCGCGCGCTCCTTCTCGGGCGCGATTTTGAAGTCGATCCCCGTCACCTCGGCCCCCTCGACGACCTCGACCTCAACAGCTTGCTGACGGGAAGAGACCCCCGGATAGTACGTCGCCGCCCCCTCTCGGGGCATGAAGGAAGGGACCCCGGACGAAATTTGGACGACCCGAGTCTCAATCGTCCGCGCGCTCACGTAATAGCGACCCGAGGCCAACCCGTAAATGCGATAGATGCCGCGATCGTCCGTCGTCGCCGACCCAAAGGAGCTGCCCCATGCTCTGGCGCCGCGCGCGTCCTCGGACTTCCGCTCGGCTTGAACAAAAGCGCCGACCAGCGGCTCCCCATCTTCATCCACAATGCGCCCGGTGATGACGCCGCCACGCGGCAGCCGAAAGTCTATCACCACGCTCTTCCCCGCCTCGATCGCCACCGGCGTCGGTTCATGCGCGAGCCCTTCCACGTTGTACACGGAGGTCACATACCCCCCCTTCTCCGCGCGAATGAGATACGTCCCCGGTTCGACCTCCATCATATATCGCCCGCTTCGATCCGTCTTCGCTTGGGATGCAGCAGTCCCTCCCCACTTTTGCGCGATCACAGTGGTGCGCGGGAGCGGCTTGCCCTCAGTCGAGAGGACGCGCCCGGAGATGCGCCCTCGCGGCTGTTCGGAGGTCGCCTGCGGGAGGCCGAAGACAAGCCCACCGCCTATGAGCCAAAAGCCAAGGACTACACTGATCCATCGTCTCATCGCCAGACCTCCCAGACAATATGGACGCCTGGCGAGAGTATACGCCCACGAGGGCGAGCCGACAATATCCGGATGACGCATCCCACGTCTCCCACAGCGCGCTCACCGAGCGGGTGAACGCGCCCCCGAGAGCATCCGCGAGGGCCACACGCCCGTCTTTCAAAACGGCACGTCGCAGCTTCAATGAGGTGAGCCGGAGGCCCGACCTCACGCGCTCACGCCCCCGCGTTCGGATTCGGACCGGCTCGGAACGGGATCGTTGAAGGCTTGCGTGAGGTTCGGATAGCTCGTGTGTAGCCGGGGATTCGACACCCCGCCCGTTTGCGTCCACACGACCTGCGGGACGAGCAGACAGAGGGCTCCCACGAAGATGAGCAGTGTCAACACGGCTCGTCGTCTCATGGCCTCCCTCCACGAACTGAATTTTCCGGCCCCGAACCGAAAGGCCTCGGGGCGGAACGCTTTCAGTTAGGTAAGACCACACCGGTCACGTCATAAGTCTTCTGCATACTGTTGCCGGGGAACGCGAAGGTCCGCATCGTCGGGGCGATATGTTGTTGCAGGCAGAGCACCGGATAACTGCGGCTGCCGATCACGCGCGTCGTGCCGCACCGGCGATCGCGTGGCCCGGAGACGATCTCTCCGAATTGCGTAGCGTAGAATGTCCCCGTGGGATGCGGGCGGAACTCGTACCACGCGATCTCCGCGCGACGCTCATCATTGAGCAGCCCCGTCGGCAGCCATGTGCTCATCGCCTGCGGATCGGGGTTACTGCTCTCGCCCACGCGCGGACCGTGATAATACTGGGGTTTGACGCTGAATCCGAGATCCCATCCCCACTCCGGAGCACCCGCCCGACTATACCACGTCTCGAAATTCAGCGCGCACGAGGGGAAATTCACCATCATGATCGGGCGAAGCGAATCATCTCCTCCGCACGAAGGAACCGGGCGCACGTTGGGTCCCGTATTGTTCCCCTCGCCGAAATCCGCCCAGAGGTTCCAGTAACTCACATTGCCCGTCGGATCGCGCGCCCACACCTGATAGGAATGGAATCGAGAGGCATGGCCGCTCGGGTTGGTATCCAGATGCATGATCAGATAGACTTCGATCCCTCCGTTCTGCAACAGGAAGCCTTTGAAGCTCGTGTGCTTGTAGATGTTCTCCCCCGGCGTGTTCCCGGGATGCGTGAACATCGGTGGCCAGCGCGAGGCCATCACCCACGCCGGAGGGGGATCGCCGTGTTCGTGTCCGTAGAAGCAGCCGCCTGGACCGACCGGGGGATGCCACCGATCCGGATCGTGGACGCTCGAAGGACACGGCTGTCCGGGCCGAGGTTGCGGAGAACTCGGTTCGGGCGCGCAGGTGAGAAGCGCCTGCTTTCGATCCCGAGACGTGCGCACGGTCAGAGTCGTGGAGCAGGTCACTTCGAGGCTGGAATTCGGCTCCAGCGTCACGCGCTGTCCTTGAGGGACGGCCCCGATCGTAAGAGCCATTGGCGCGAGCGCGAACGAGAGGGCAAAGAGTCGCCGCTTCTTCCGCATCGTCCACCTCCCGACGATCGCTGTGATGCCCTATATCACATCAGGTGAGCTTGGTCAAGGGGCGGGTGCTCTCGGGATGGCGCTCAAGTCCGAGGACGCGGCGGGAGGGGCTTCGCCAAGCGGTTTGCGGGAGAGCCTTGCTTGACGATCGGGCGGGAGCCGGTATAATTGCATGTTTCGCTCGTATGCTCAGCCAGGTCGTGGAGTTGATCGAGTCGCGGCATTGTTTCGCCATTACCTCACACGCGCGGCCGGATGGGGATGGGCTGGGGTCCTCGCTCGCCCTGATGCATATTCTGGAGAGCCTGGGCAAGGAGGTTACCGTCGGCCTGCGTGATCCGATCCCACGCGCGTATCGGGAGCTGCCGGGAGCGGAGCGCATCCGGCAAATCGCGCGATTCGACCGACTCTACGACGCCGTCTTCGTCATCGAATGTAGCGACATTGATCGGCCGGGTCTGCTCGATCTGGAGAAGCAATTCCTCGTGAACATTGATCATCATGCGACGACGGAGCTGTTCGGGCATATCAACTGGATCGATTCGACGGCTTCGGCGGTCGGGGAGATGATCTACAATTTGTGCAAGGCGCTCGGCGTGCGCGTCACGCCGGCGATCGCCTCCTGCGTCTACGCGGCCATTTTGGCCGACACGGGATCGTTCCAATTCTCCAACACGACCGAGCGCACGTTCAAGATCGCGCGGGAGCTGGTCGCTCATGGGGCGAATCCGGCGGAGATCGCCCGCGCGCTCTTCTACAATCACCCCTTCAGCAAGGTGAAGCTCACCGGGCTCGTACTCTCCACACTCCGATGCGACGAGAGCGGGCGGATCGCTTGGATGGTGATGACGCAGGAGATGCTTCGACAAGCGGGCGCCAGCGAGGAGGACAGCGAGGGCATTGTGAACTATCCCCTCTCGATCGAAGGGGTCGAGGTCGTCGCCTTCTTCAAAGAGATCGCGCCGGGCATTTACCGGACCTCCCTGCGCTCGAAGGGCGCGGTCAATGTCTCGAAGATCGCGAGCGCGTTCGGCGGCGGTGGACACCGGAATGCCTCCGGATGCGCGATCGAAGGGCCGCTGCCGGAAGTCGAACGGCGCGTCATTCGCAAGCTGCAAGAAGCGCTGGGAATCGTCTCCGTCTCCGCATGAGCGGGATGAACCGCCAATCCCCGGTGCTCCCCTGCATGAAGCTCCCGCGAGGGATCAACGAGATGAACGGCGGAGAGACCTCGAATGAGTGCCGGATTTGAGATCCTCGATCATACGGCCGACATCGGGGTGCGCGCCTGGGGTCGAACCCCGGAGGAGATGTTCGAGCACGCGGTGCGCGCGCTCTTTCACCTGATGTACGATCCCGCGAGGATCGCGCCGCGCCTTGCGCGCGACGTCGAAGTTCACGCGGAAGGGTACGACTATCTGCTCGTGGACCTCTTCAATGAGATCCTCTACCTCTTCGACGCCGAGAAGCTCGCGTTCGGCGAGGTCACCATCCTCGAGCTCTCGCGCGAGCGCGCGCGCATTCGCCTTATGGGGGAACCGTTCGACCCCTCGCGGCATGAGGGGCGAATTTACGTCAAAGCGGCGACGCTGCATCAACTGAGGGTCGAGAGGAGAAATGGGCTCTGGGTCGGCGAAGTGTATCTGGACATCTGATCCTCAGGGGCGACGATACACGAGCATCAATCCATTTCGGCCGATGGCGAATCCCTCTCGATCGTCGCGCATGACGATGGCGTAGATGCGCTCCCGCGTCGGCGCGGGCACCCGCCGCCACGTCCTCCCCTCATCGGGAGAATGCAGAATCGTTCCCTCCCATCCGACGATCCACCCCTCCTTCTTCCGGAACGTCACGCCCAGCAGGATCTGCTGGGCGCCGCTCGGCAGAGGTATCCACGTCTTCCCCCCATCGGTGGTGTGCAGGATCAATCCCCGCGAGCCCGTGATCCAGCCTCGCTTCTTATCGCGAAAGTAGACGCGGAAGAGATCGTTCTGCGTCCCGCTGGATTGCTTCGTCCAATTCCGCCCGCCGTTCTCCGTATGAAGGATCGTCCCGCGGGAGCCGACGATCCACCCGAGATTCTCCGTCTTGAAGTGCAGATGGTAGAGGTATTCGTCCGTGCCGCTGATCTGACGGGTCCAACTGCGCCCGCCGTCGTCGGTGAAGAGGATGACGCCGTCGGCCCCCACGATCCATCCGCGCTTTTCGTTGTGAAACCAGACGCTGTAGAGGTCTTCCTCGACGACGCTCGCCACGGAGGCCCATCGCTGCCCCCCATCGGTCGTCATGAGGATCACGCCGCCATCGCCGACGATCCACCCGCGTCGCCGATTGATGAAGAAGACGTCGTTCAGGTTCGTGCGCACGCTGGAGGTCTGGACCTGCCAGCTCACCCCGCGATCCGAGGTGTGCAGGATCAAGCCCCCATCGCCGACGATCCAGCCATGCTCTTTCGTCGGGAAGTGAATGGCGTTGAAGTTCTGCGTGAACCCCAATCGCCGAAGCTCCCACTGTTGGGCCGAGGCCGACGGAATGACAACGAGCCAAACGAGCGCAACTAGGGTCGCCTCCACGAGCGCCTTCATTGTCCCCTTCTCTCAGCGCGTGGTGTTGGCGTGCGTTTAAGCATAGCATCGTGGAGAGCGCCGGCTCAAGCCGCTCCCTCGGAGCTGCCGAGTCGCGCGCTGCTGTGCTACACTCACTCTCGCTATGGCGGCTCAGTGGCTGAGCGATGTGGCGATTCGCCATCGAATCCTCGCTCTTCTGGAGGCGCGGGGTCGCGCGGTCTCCCTCGCGACGCTCGGACGCGAGGTCTTCGGCTTTCGGCAGGTACCGGTGACCGCTCTGCGCGAATTGTTCCATCGCCTCTTTCCCCACGATCCGCACCTGATCCTCCGAGACGATGATGTGGTGGAACTGCGGCCGGACGAGCGCGCGCTTCGACCGCTTGAAGAGAACGAGTACGTGGTCGTGGATGTCGAGACGACGGGGATGCGTCCGTCCGCGGATCGCGTGATCGAAGTGGCGGCCGTTCGCCTGGCGCGCTCTCACGGGCGCATGCGCATCGTGGGGGAGTTCGCGACGCTCGTGAATCCGGAGCGCGCGTTGCCCCGGGGCATCGCTCGCCTCACCGGGATCACCGAAGAGATGGTGGCGCGCGCCCCGCGCTTTGAGGAGATCGCCGAGGAGATGGCGGTAGTGCTCGGGCCGCGCGTGCTCGTCGCGCACAACGCGCGGTTTGATCTCGCCTTCCTCAACGCCGAATTCCAGCGCGTGTTCGAGCGGCGATTGGGCAATCCCCACCTCTGCACCCTCGCCGTGAGCCGTCGGCTGTTCCCTGAGTTGCCGAATCATCGGCTCCCGACGGTCGCCCGATACCTGGGCGTGGAGATGGAACGATGGCATCGCGCGCGCTCGGACGCGTGGGCGACGGCTCAGATCTTTCTTCGCCTGCTCGACCATCTTGAAGAGCGCGGCGTGCGCACGCTCGCGGAGGTCGCGCGACTTCACGCGACGCGCGCGCGGAGGGGAGGAGCCGCGCGTTGAGGAGGAGGCCAGTCATGGCCGATGTGCTTCTTCTGCTCACCGATCTCACGTTCCTCGCCCGCATTCGAGCGGCGGCCGAAGCCGTGGGGCTCGCCTGTCAGCGGGTGACGACGGTGGAGGATCTCCTTCAACACGCTCGTCGGCAGCCGCCCGCGGCGATCATCCTCGATCTCGGACAGGAGCGCCTGGAGCCGCTGCGCGCGATCGCTGCCCTGAAGGCTGATGCGGCACTGCGCGGGATTCGGACGATCGGCTACTTCTCCCATGTGCGGGAAGACGTGAGGGCTCAAGCCCGGCAGGCCGGATGCGATCTCCTCTTGCCGCGCTCGGCCTTCGTCACGCAGCTCCCGAAGCTGTTGCGCGAGATCGCGGCCGATCGAAGGCGCGCGAGCGACGCCCCATGAGATCATTCCGCCGTCGAGAGTCCGAAGACGTGCGCGTTCGCGCGACGCCGCGGTACGAGCTGCACTATATCAAGCGCGATTCGCTCACTCTCGCCACGGCTGCCTCTACGGGCCACGTCGTCCGATGCCTGCTCCAAGGGAGCGCGCGCCTCTCCGCCTCGGGCGAGATCATCGAGATGCTGTCGGGGATGACGGCGTTGCTCGACCCCCTTGTGCGCCATACCCTTCGCTCACGGCGTGGGCCGGTGGAGATGGTCATGTTGCGCATGCATCCGGGGCTCGTCGCCGATATGGCCGCGCGGCTTCGGCTGACGCGCATCGGTCAGGAGTTCGCCTTCCGCGAGCGCGTGGTCGCCGATCCCCATCTGGTCGCCCTCTGCGCCTCCGCGCGAGACGAGCTACGCCGCCAGGGAATCGGACACGAGGTGATCCTCGATGCGCTCGTGGAGCACATCCTCGTGCATCTGTTCCGTCACCATCTCCTGGTCCGGCGCAATCTCGACCTGGAATTCTCGCGCTTCGGATTCGTGGATCGCCGACTGCGCCGGGCGATCGAATTCATTCACGCCCACTTCGACGAAGACCTGCGCCTCACGGACATGGCGCGCGCCGCTTTCTTGAGCGCCTTTCATTTCGCGCGGTTGTTCAAGCGGCTGATCGGGATGACCCCGCACGCGTATTTAGCGAGCGTGCGGCTGGAACAAGCCGCGCGCTTGTTGGCGACGACCGATCTCTCGATGTTGGAGATCAGCCACCGCGTCGGCTACGCGAGTCAGAGCCATTTCGCCAAGGCCTTCAAGGCCTGGACCGGATTGACGCCACGCGAATACCGGCAGGCGAGCCTCAGCCCTCTTCTGGCCAACGCCCGATCCGAAGGGAGGTGAAACAGACGGGCCGGCGTCCGCGCGCTTACTGATCGCTCTGCACGCGCTCCCTCGGGGGCGCGTTTTTGACATACTTGTCGAACCACGCGAGCATCTCGTAGAGAGTGTGCTCGACCGACTCGCGCGCGACGTAGCCGTGCGATTCATACGGGAGCATGACCAGGCGGACCGTCCCGCCATTGCCGCGAACGGCGTGGTACATCCGTTCGGATTGAATCGGGAACGTCCCCGGATTATTGTCCGCCTCACCGTGAATGAGCAGGAGCGGCTCGTTGATCTTATGCGCGGCCATGAGCGGCGAGACCTTGATGTACAGATCGGGCGCCTCCCACAAGGTGCGCCGCTCGTTCTGGAAGCCGAAGGGCGTCAACGTGCGATTGTAAGCCCCACTGCGCGCGATGCCCGCGCGGAAGAGGTCCGAATGCGCCAGCAGATTCGCCGTCATGAACGCGCCGTAGCTATGGCCGGCGACGCCCACGCGATCAGGATCGGTCACGCCCATCTCCACGGCCTTGCGGATGGCCGCGCGCGCGTTCATGACGATCTGCTCCAGGAAGGTGTTATTCACCGTCTCCGGATCGCCGACCACCGGCATGGCGACATTATCCAGGACAGCATATCCGGCCAAGACGAAGAAGAGATGCGAGGGCCCTTGAATCGTCAGGAACCGATTGGGAGAACCGCTGACCTGGCCGGCGACGCTCGGATCCGTGAACTCGATCGGATACGCCCATACGACGGTCGGCAAGCGCGTTCCCTCTCTGTAATCGGGCGGCAGATAGAGGGTGAACGAGAGCGGCACGCCGTCCTCACGTTGATAGGTGACCAGTTGCTTCCGGATCTTCCGCAGCTGTGGCGTGGGATCAGAGAACCGCGTGAGGGCGCGCGGCGCCATCGCTTGTCCACCGCTCAGCGCGCGGACATAGTAATTCGGGGGATCCGTGGGCGTCTCTCGACGGGTGAGCACCTCTGTGCCGTCGTCGCGAAGCAGCGCGATGACCGTCTCATAGCTTCGCTCATCGCACCGGAAGAGACGCTCGCTCGTCAACGTCCTCATGTTGAAGCGATCCAGAAAGGGGCGCTCCCCTTCGGGCGAAGCGCCAGCCCCGATGAGGAAGATCCACTCCCCGTACTGCTGAATCACGCGCTGTCCATTGGGTAACGTGCGCAGGACGGGTGTGCCCGGATCATTATAGCGATCTTGCACGTTGAGACTCCAGACCAGACGCGGCGCAATGGTCCGATCATCGGGATAGATCACGAACGTGCGTCGCCACCGCCGATTGCGATCGTAATCGCGCACGAAGGCCCATCCTCCGCGCTCTCCCCACTGAAGGCCCGCGAACCGATGCTCGAGCTTCAACACCTCAATCGGTGCCTCCGTGAATGGCGCCTTGAGCATCATCAGGCGGTCGCGATAGGGGACGCGCTTGCGCGGATCGCCCTCATCCAGGGCTTCGACCCACACGAGCGTCGCCGGTTCGGTCGGCCGCCAGGCATATTCGCGAGGCCCGGTGGGCACGCCCTCGATCGGCACATGCTCCTGCAACGGTAAGCTCGCCAGCTTATAAACCACGCGTCCGGAGCGATCCCAGACTTCGACCTCTTTCGGAAAAGCCGTGTGCGGCACCAAGTAGGAATACGGCCGATGCACGCGGGCGACCAGCAGATACCGGCCGTCCGGAGAGGGCTCAACCAGGTGGAAGATGTCCGGCGACCCAATGGGCGTCAGGCGACCATTGGCGACGTCCACAAGAGCGAGTTGCGCTCGAGCGTAATACTCGAAGAGGGCCTCATCATGCGGCGTGCGCAGCAGGTCTTGATACGTGCGGGCGGGCGTGGGACGACCCGATCCTTCTTGGACCGTGGGGCCGACGGGCACCGCCGGAGGCTCCGGAGGCCGTCCGCGCCCCTCCGGGATGAGCTGAACGAGCAACGTGCGCGCATCCGGCATCCACTGGAACGGCTCGCCGTACGCCGCATTGATCTTCGCCTCCACGAGACGACGAATCCGCCCCGTCGCCGTCTCCCCCACCCACAATTCGATCCCCTGCTCCAACGTATTCAAGAAGGCGAAGTGTCGTCCATCGGGACTCCAGCGCGGGACGCCCGAGCGCCCTCCTTCCGGAAGCGCGACCTTGGTCTCCGCTCCATCGGCGATGCGCACGAGCACCAGCGAGACGATGTACGAGTCACGATGCGGCCCATTCGTCTTCGGATTGATCCGAAGGCCGGCCAGACGCAACATCGGCTGCGCCAGCTCGGCGATCGGTGGATACCGCACGCCTTCGATCAACATCAGGAAATCGCGCGTCGGACTGACGGAGACTTGCGGAGTGACCGGCGCATGAAGCACGTCCAGAATCTCTCGCGGAGGCTTCTTGTACGTCTCCTGTGCCTGCCCGTGCACTCCCCCAATGAGCCAAAGGATCAAAAGCACCGAGAGCGATACCATCAAAGAAAGGGCTCGACCCCAAGGACGCGTGCTTCGATCGCTCAGCATCATGGCTCACCTCCTCGACCTTGAGGATCGCACGCTGTGTCTCCGCGCGCGTCGCGCTACTTCAAGCCTGAGGATTGTAGGTTTTCCCGACCGCCAAAAGCAAGCGCCAAGCAGCCTCGACCTGATCCCCTCACTCCCCTGAGGATTCAGGTTCAGAGCAAGGGCGCATCGGTTCATCAGCAGACCCCATGAGCGTGTTCGCAGAAGCCGCCGCAAGATGCTCCGCGCGACCAGGACCATCCCGCCGATCGCTCAGGAGAGATCTTCAATCTCTGCGAAGAGCTCTCCCTCCAGTCGCCGCCTCGTCACGCGAGCGGCCTTCCGATCGGCGGCGCGATTCAGCCCCCATCCGAAGATGAGCAAAACTATCGCCGCCGCGACGAGCCACTTCGGATGCCGATAGAGGGCGTATATGAGGAAGAACAGTGCGCCGAAGAGAGGCATGGAGAGGAAGGCCAGCGTCATCTGCTGCGTCTGAGTCATCTTCGCCGGCTCTTGTGAGAACGGGAATCCACCGCGATAGAACAGGAACGCAACGCCGAGGAAAAGATAGCTGAGGATGAAGCCGAAGGCCGCATGCCAAAAGGCGTGAGCCGGCGTCCAGAACCAGGACAGAAGCACTCCCATGAGAAGAAAAAGCGGCAGAAGGATCGAGATCAGAAACGCTCTCCTCACGCCGGTGAACACTCGCGCGAGGTCTCGCACGGGGGCCACGCGAAAGAGCCATCCGGCCGCATGCTCTTCCGAATACGGGAGCAGCGCCTGGAAGTTCAAGATCAAGAGCGGCCCCACGAGCACCATGAAGAGAGTCGTCGAGGGGAATCGCTTGCTCGGGAGGAAGGGATCCCCCAGGCTCTTCTCCAAGATGCCGATGACGAGAAAAGCAAGGGGGAATCCCAGGGCCGGATACAAGCGCAGCTTCAGCGTGCGATTCCTCCGCAGCATCTGCCGGACGAAGTAAAAGGCGGCGCGCTCTTCAGCGCTTCTGGCCAAGAGCCGTTCGAGCGCCCGCGCGATCCGCGCGCGAGAGGGGGAGCGCGTGCGCCGTCGCTCGGCCGTCGCCGTCCGCAACCGCGCCAGATGGAAAGAGTACTCCAGAGAGAAACTGCGCAAGCCCGCGCCGACCAGCAGCCCCGTCATGAGCAGTCCCCACCCCGCCCAGAGCATGTAATCGCGCTCCCATTGCCCGAGCCCAAGCTGCACCAGTCCGGCGAACCATCCGGGTGGAGCGATGAGCAGCACGCGATGTCCACCGCTCGACTGCCCCGGCTCCCAATAGGGCATCGCGCGCAACAATACTTGGTAGCCGAAGAAGGCGAAGAACGAGAAGGCGACTTGAATATAAACGAGGGCATCTTTGAACCGCTCATAGTTGACCACGCGCAGCAGAGCGCCATACAGAAGCACGACCACCATCGCCGAGAAGAGACAGGCCACCAGCGCCACCGGAAAGTAGATGAGCGGGAAAAGACGATCGGCGGATTCCGAAAACGCCCCGAGCAATCCCGGAAAGATGTTGAGCGCTGAGCCGATCACAAGGACGTAGAAGAGCAGATTGCTCAGCTTCACGGCGAAATAGGTCCCAGAGGCGATCGGACGGTGCCCCAGGATCTCGTAATCGTCGGGACTGATGATCGTCGCGCCGAACTCGGAGAGGACGATGAAGGCGACCATGACCATCGAGTAGGCGAGGAACATGAACGAGTACAGGAAGGGGTTCAATGTCCGAAAGGTGAAGAGGGCGAGCACGAGGCTGAAGATCCCGAAGACGAGACACGTCATCAGCAAGGCCGAGGGCGTGGACTGACCGGAGGACACGACGCTCTGGCGCCGAAAGTCTAAAACGAGAGAGATGCGCAGCAGATGCCAATACTGATGCGGGTCCACCCCCATGCGACGGGCCGCGCGCTCGGCCAAGACCAGAAGCCGACGACTCATGCGCTCATCTCCACGATGCTTCGGGCGAAAGCTTGCGCCAACTCCTCGATGTCGGCGCTATAGGTCAACTGCTTGAAGATATCCTCAAGCGTCCCCTGACGCGTCAGCTCTTTCAACCGCTCGACCGAACCATCGGCGACGATCCGCCCCTTGTGAAGGATGATCACCCGCGTGCACGTCCGCTCCACCACATCCAGGATGTGCGAGCAGTAGAAGATCGTCTTCCCCTCGGCCGCGAGACGCCGAATGAGCTCTTTCACCAACAGGGCACTGTGCGCATCAAGCCCCGTGAGCGGTTCATCGAGAAAGAGCACCTTCGGATTATGAAGAAGTGCCGCCGAAATGAGCACTTTTTGCCTCATCCCTTTTGAGTAGCTGGAGAGTCGCTCATGCATGACCCCATCGAGCCCGAGCATCCTCAGAAACTCCTCGATGCGATGCTCCAGAAGCTCTTCCGGAATGTGATAGAGGCGTCCGACGAGCTGCAGATATTCATAAGCCGTCAGGCTCTCGTATACCCCCCCTGTCTCCGGGACATACCCGATGCGCCGCTTCACCTCGATCGGGGCTTTCAAAAGATCAAGGCCGTCAATGAGAATAGACCCCTCGGTCGGACGCAGCACTCCCGTGAGCATCTTCACCGTCGTGCTCTTCCCCGCTCCATTGGGGCCGAGATATCCGACGATCTCTCCTTGAGCAATGGTGAACGAAATGCGATCAACAGCCAGGACTCCGTCATACCGTTTCGTCAAATTGCTCACCTGGATCACCGTCTCCGCCATTTCCATCCTCCTCTCGCCCAGAAGTCGCGCTCGGCAATTGTATCACACTCGCGCCACGGAGCCTTTAAAAAGCCCCACACCACGTGCGCCCAAACCTCACGCCCGAAGCCGGGGAGCGCGTTCACATCAGCCGCATCGGCATAACGATATAGACATACCGGTCCGCCGACGGTCGCCAGAGGGCCGGACTCTGAGCATCCTTCAGCTCGACTTCCACCATCCCCTCGCGCACGACGTCGAAGAAGTCGAGAAGATATTCGCTGTTGAAGGCGATCACAAGCGGCTCTCCCTCATATTCGCACAACATTTCCTCAACCGCTTCCTCATCCCCTTGTGCTGTCCTGGCCGTGAGCGTAAGCCGACCTTCGGAAAAGCTCAGTGTGATCCCCCGGCTTCGCTCATCCGCCAAAGTGGCCACGCGGCGACACGCCTCTCGAAACACACTGGCCTCCACAACAGCCCGCGCCCCGTGTTCCTTCGGAATCACCATTTCATAGTTCGGAAACTGACCCGTGAGCAGCCGGGAAATCAGCTCCCGCCCACCAACCTGAAAATACACATGATTGGCGTCGTGGGCGAATCGAACCTCCTCCTCCTCGGCATGCTCGATGAGCCGAAGAAGCTCCTGCATCGTCTTGCGGGGAATCAAGCACGCGCTCCTCTCAGGAGATGGCGAACTGCTGTCCACGAGCGCCAACCGGTGACCATCGGTCGCCACAAGCCGAAATCCCCCATCCCACCATTCCATCTGAACCCCTGAGAGCGTATACCGAGATTCCTCAAGCGATGTGGCGAAGATCACCCGCTCCGTCGCCGGTCCCAAAGCGGCCGCCGGAAATGACCGCCCCCTCTCGGCGGGAAACGTCGGGACTTCAGGGAAATTCTCCACCGGCAGACCGGCCAGGCGAAACCGCGCCCGCCCGCAACTCAGGGTCACGCGCTGCTCATCACCTGTGAAAACCACAGGCTCGTCCGGCAAGACGCGAACGATCTCACCGAGCTTCCGGGCCGGAAGGCATACAACCCCCCGCTCGGTCTCACGTGCTTCGCACCCAAGCCGCATGCTCACATCAAGATCGGTCCCGGTGAACACCACCTGCCCGTCAGTGACGTCCATCCGAACATAGGCGAGGATGGGAATGGTCGCCCGACGCTCGATCACCGTCTGAATCAGCCCAAGCTCCCGATGAAGTTGTGTTCTCTCAATGATCGCTCGCATACGACTTCTCCTCACTCCATTAGTTTTTAAAAAGCTATAGATAAAGCCAGTAGTCGTAGTAGGACTTGTGGAAATGTGGATGGTTTTCGATAAGTCCATGATTCAAAACATCTTAAAGCACTCAGGGCTTGTGGAAAACGCTGTGGAAGATCTGTGTAGGCCTGTGGAAGAAATCGCCTTCTGGAAACTTTCCACATTTTTCCACAAGCCATCCACAGGTGGGGTCTGTGGAAAACCATACTAAGTCTATCTCAATCTATCAATTAGGCTGTTGATAATCCTGTGGAAATCTTCTCGCTGCTCGTACAGCTCGCTGATCTTGTTGATGCTATGCAGCACGGTCGTATGATGCTTTCCCCCGAATTCTCGACCGATCTCCGGCAGACTTGCCTTCGTCAGGCGCTTGCACAGATACATAGCGATCTGCCTGGGCTCGGCCACAGAACGGGAATTGTTCCTTGATTTCAAGTCGGAAACGCGCAGGCCGAAGTAATCGGCCACCGTCTTCTGGATCAGTTCAATGGTGATCGCCTTCTCTTCCTCCTCATCAATGAGCCCACGAAGCGTCTCCTGGGCCAGCGAGAGGCTGATGGGACGTCCTGTCAGTGAGGAGTAAGCGATCAAGCGGATCAAAGCTCCTTCCAGCTCGCGAATGTTCGATTTGATCTTGCTGGCGATGAAGAGGGCCACGTTATCCGGGAGGCTGATCTTCTCCTGTTCGGCTTTCCGCTTGAGGATGGCTACCTTCGTCTCCAGATCGGGGGGCTGAATGTCGGCGATCAATCCCCATTCGAATCGAGAGTGGAGTCGTTCTTCCAACGTGGGGATTTCACGCGGGGGACAATCGCTCGTGATGACGATCTGCTTTTGGGCATCGTAGAGCGCGTTGAACGTGTGGAAGAATTCCTCCTGCGTGCGCTCCTTCCCGGCGAGGAACTGAATGTCATCAATGAGGAGGACGTCGATGTTTCGGTACTTCTCGCGAAAGGCGAGTGTCTTATCGTAGCGAATGGCATTGATCAGCTCGTTCATGAAGCGCTCCGAGGAGACGTAGGTGAGGCGGAGATGTTTGTTCTTGGCCCGGATCGCATGGCCGATGGCGTGCATGAGATGCGTTTTACCCAGCCCCACGCCACCATAGATGTAGAGGGGATTATAAGCCTTTGATGGAGATTCGGCTACGGCCAAAGCGGCGGCGTGCGCGAATTGATTGGAGGAACCGACGACGAACGTGTCAAAGGTATACCTCGGATTTAAGGGAAGCTCAACGGGCTCCAGATCCACGAATCGCATCGCCGGAGGAATGATCAGCTCTTCTTCCTCCTCAAAGAGCGAGAGCTTCGCGTGATTCTCAGAGGGCTCGCTCTTAGATGCACACTCCGAGGGCTCTCCTTCTCCTCTGACGATGAACCTGATCGTATGGCCCGTCAGCTGAAGCTCCGCGAGCGCTTCCTCAATCACATCCATGTAGTTCTCTGTGATCCAATCGCGGAACATCGCATTAGGAGCCTCAACGGTAACCGTGTTGTTCCTCACCTCCCGGAAGATTAGGGGCAGGAACCAGGTGGTGAAGCTGTGATGATTGACCCGCTTCTCTATGGCTGAAAGCAGCGCGTCCCAGATTTGACGTGACATACGCCCCACTCCTTATCAAGGTTTCTGCTCCAGCTTTGCTCCGCAAGATGGAAATCCCAGGGTCTGGCGAATCGCCCCAACCCCATTGAATCGGCGCAAGTAATCGAAGTTTTCCACAAGATTTCCACAACCACAAAAATCTCAACCTCAAAAACGACTTTAGACATATAAGTGTCTTTATTTTCAATAACTTATCCTGTTGAAAACCGGCCAAAGATTAGCACAAAATCGCCCGTTTGGCAAGAAAAATCCACAGCGCATTCGAAAATTTTTTCGGCTATATGGGGAAGATCACGAGCACGAGCTCTTCAGCGAAAGGAGCGCGCGCCACGGTTTACGGTGCGATGCAGAATGTTCAAGGCTATGGGCTCGGCCGATAAGCTTGAAGGATTCGACGTCCTTCTTCGCTTTTTGGGTCAATCGTGCGCAGATGTTTTCTCCCTTTCATGACCCAGATTGCGGCGATTTCGCCGTCTTTCTCGACGGCGTGATAAGTGATTTCTTCCTCCTGCTCCTGAGTGTGCGCTGTCTCGTTCAGATCCTGTCGCTCTTCCATATCCATGCTCCCTAGCGATTGTGAATGTCGAGACCGTAAAGAGTCAAGTTCTCAGTGAGTGGCTTCGACTTCTCCAGCGGCGTGAACGAAATGTCCTGGCGATTTCTCTTGGAGCGTGGTCGTAATGCTTCCCTCCCACATGGCTCCCTCATCCACGCGAAGGATGGGCGTTGCGACATCTCCCCGGATGCGGGCCGTATTCAGAATGTGCACCTTTTTCTTCGCGATGATGTTTCCGATGAGCGTTCCTCCAATAGTCAAGATGCCCACCTCGACGTCCCCTTCGATAATCCCCTTTTCTCCGACGACGAGCTCTCCTTCGGAGATCACTCTCCCTTTGATGTGTCCGTGAAGGTGAAGAACGTCTGAGAACTTGAGATCTCCGAT
>BEHK01000027.1 GCA_002898775.1 bacterium HR08
GCGGGATCGGTCGAGAACCACTCGATCGCCCGCGGATCGTTCACCCCCCAGGAGGACCCATCCTCATAGTACACCCGCGCGAAAACCCACCGCTGCGTCCCAAATGTCTCCACGATCTCCTCCGGCCCTAAAATCAGCGCCATCGGCCGAGAGAAACAGTTCGCACACGCCATCGTCGCCCGAATCCCCCGCCCCTCATCCACCAGGATCGCCTCCCCGATGATCCGCTGACTCTCCTCTAGTCCTGCGACCCCATGCACGACCAGCTTCGCCTGCCCCGCGCTCACCCCGCGAGGCAGCAGCCGTCCCATCTGATCGGGAATCCGCCGGTCCCTCAGCTCCTTGATGTTCACCTGCCGCACCTCCCCCGGCCGCAACCGTCCGCCCTCGTAAGTATAGCTCTGCCCGTCAGAGAACAAAAACAGGCTGAAATTCACCTCCTCCACCGCGCTCGGATTAATCACGGCGATCACCGTCTCCTGCCCCTCCCCAATCCGCCAAGGGTAGTTGAAACCGCCATAGGCCTCGCCGACGGCGTCCTTGGGGCTCACCTGAATGACCTCCGCGCCATCCTCGCTCACGAGCATGAGGTCGGCCACCAGGTTCTCCCCCGGCCCTCGATGCCGGAGTTCCAATCCCACATCCACCGCCCGCCGTGGAATCGGCGTTAACCTCTCCTCGAGATCGAAGGCCCGCGCCTGCTGTGGCCCGACCACCACTCGTCCCAACGACCTGCGAACCACCTGCCCGTTGACCCGATAATGCGCGAGCAGAGCGACCTCCTGCGGCCGATCGCCACCGTTACCGAGAAGCAGTCGCGGCTTCAGCCCCTCCCACAGCCGCAGGGCCGGACTCAGCAATCGCTCCGATTGTGGCATCCCGGCGTCCACCAAACGAATGTTCGTCGCGTACCCTGAGGGCCCCCACCCATCCTTGGACGAGCACATCTCCCGGTTCCCCGTTGTGGGCGATGCTCACTCCGATGACCGCTGCCTCGAGCGTCGCCGAGGCGAGGACCTCCTCCCGCATGCCCATCACCCGCATTTGATGCGGTCCCAGCTCGAGCGTTAGCCCCTCCACCACCTCACCGTAGACTCGAATCGCAACCGAGAGCGTGCGTTCGCCGGTATTGGCCAAGACCAATCCCCCTTCGGCCCCCTCGCCCGGCCAAAAGAAGACGCCCTCGAAGCGAGGCGCAATACACATGGTCCTGGGGATGAACACCTGATTGAGCGAAAGGCCCGCCGCCCCGTTCACCACGAGCACCTGCCCGACCACTTCCATCGGATCGCCCACGTAGCCGAGCGCGACCTGTCCTTGCCCGGTGACTTCGCCGATCAGCTCTTCCAGCCACACGTCCAGGCTCTGGAGCGGACCGAGCCGAATCGTTCGCGCCGGAAGGACTCCCCCATCCTGCAGGCGCACAATAGGCGTGACGTCAATCCGTCGAGGCTGCGTGTTGTTGAGCATCAGAAGGGAACGATCCCCCGCCCCGGCCCGCCAAAACGGAGCATAAAGCTGGACCGGTCGGAATCGAGTCGCCCGTTCGGCCAGAACCTGTCGCCGCGCGGCTTCGAGCTGCCGCATCCGCTCCGCCTCCTGAGCGGTGTCTGCCGAAGCCGTTTGCTCCTCTTGAGCGCCGAAGGCGCACCTGCTTCGGCTCACGTCCCGATGGCCAGACGCAGAGCACCGACATGAGGAAGAGGACCATCTTCGTCTCCCAGCGATTCCTGTGACGGCAGTGCATACGTCCGCCCTCCTTTCTCGCGCAGGAGAGCTGGGCGGGACTCTCCTGCGAAAATCGCCTATTGGTTCCACTCTCTTCCGGCGGCCCGTCGCCGTCGCACCAGTTCCCGAAGCTGGCTCTCGGTCACCTCAGGCGGCGCTCCCGGCGGCAAGACCTGCAGCGTCTTCAAAAACTCGACGATCGCGGCCTGATCCTCTTGGGCAAGCGCCTGGAATCGCTCCCGCTGCGGTCGCGCTTCTCCGGCGTGATGCAGGATGGCTTCGGTGATGGTGGTTAAATCCCCCCGATGCCCATACGGCGCGGTGCTCCCCACATCCCACAGCTTCCGCGTGAGAAACTGATTTGTCGGCACTCGGTCCTGAATCACCCGCTCGTTGCAGAACAACGGATCCCGCTCGTCGCAAATCACATGCCGCTTCAGGTCCGTGTAGGCCCGCACGATGGCCCGGCCGTCCGGCGTTCGCTCCAGCCGCGGCCCCGGCCCATCGCGCGTGAGGTCGAACGTGATCGGACGCCGGACATCTTCC
Source organism: bacterium HR08 (assembly GCA_002898775.1). Classification (GTDB taxonomy): domain Bacteria; phylum Acidobacteriota; class Blastocatellia; order HR10; family HR10; genus HR10. The sequence goes on from BEHK01000027.1 coordinate 2,275, forward strand.
GGTCGCAGATTCCCCGGCGGATTGAAGGGATTGGGCTCGCTGAAGACCGGATTCTCCAAGATGAGCGCCGGTCGGTGGCAGTCGGTACAGCCGATCTGAGCGAAGAGGTGCTCGCCCCGCTCGGCCGCCGCTCGTCGTTCAGGATCATCGGGCAATACCCGACCTGGGATGTTCATGGCCGCTTGAAAGAGGGTCACCGCCGTGACGTCGCCCACGGTCAACTCGTCGGGCATCGAGCCGCGAAGATCCGTTCGCCCGCTTGAAGCAGCTCGTCGAGTGTGATCCGACCGCCTTCGATCTCGGCCTGCTCCAGATGTCGTTCCAACGCCGGTCGCTCCCCAAAGCGCGCGCTCCCTCTCTGCGCCTCGGTCTCATCCCCCCGAAGGGCGAGAACGCCTCCCAGCACGCCCGCGCAGACGACGAGTTTCGCAACTCGGCACCTCATATCCTGCGCGCGCACTCATACCGCAAGAGCTCGCCTTCGAGCAATGATGACGATCATCCTCCGTCGTGATCTTCGTCACACCGAAGCCCTTCGGCGCGCGCGTCAACGAAGACGCCACGTCCAGGGGCAAAGACCGGCTTCCCTTCCATGATAAGGCTGGCGAAGAGAACGGTCGCGGATGAGCGATCCCCCCGCGGTCCTAGGACTCTCTCGGTGAATCTCTCCCTCGCACGTTATGATCCCATCGGATGATGGGCATGCCAGATCCGAATCGAGCATTACTGGCCCATAAAGATCGCCACCCTGGACCCACAACTCTCCTTGCGAAGATCAGTCATTCAGGAATCCCCCGACGACGCAATCCAACATCGTGGTATGCATGACCTGGTTGCCATTGGTCGGATCGCATGTCGTCACGCTCGCCGAGCAATGTGCCTCCGAGTTGGTGCAACTGCTCCCAATAACACGCACGTTCGGACTGATCTGCCCCTGAAGAGCTGCCTTACAATCTTGATCGTCATCCGGCGTCGGGGTATTACAATTGGTCCGGCACGGAGGCCAGTCTTGAGCCATCGGGCAGAGACCCTGTTCCTCAAGAAGAACGCGGAAGTCGCTGACCGAACCTCGATCCGCACGGAAGCGATATGCTCCGGCGGAAGTGAAAACGTAAATCCACGGCCACCTCACGGCGATCTCTTCGACGCCAACAATGACATCGCGGGTGGGCTTGAGAACGAAGGCATATTCGCGAAGTTTCTCCCCATCGAGACTATATTCGTACACGACTCCTGACCTCGACGACCCGTTCGTTCCGATCCAAAGGCGGCCCCTCATAGGATCGATCACCGCAGATGTGACGGTCACTATGCCGCCCACTCGGCGAGGGCTTTTCTCCGCCAGGAACCGACGAGCCATTTGGACCTGAAGATCCACCGCCTGGCCTTCGACGGCGAATTCCGAAAGTAGCTCTCCCTCCCTAGAGAACTTTTGAACGGTTGGGTTTGGGGAGAACTCGAACACGTAGTAGATATTGTCTGCGGCATCAACGAGGACCCGCCCTCTGTTCAAAAAGCGATTCTGCGCTTGACTCACCCCATCGAAGAGCTTCAGCGCTCCGAAGCTTTTGAGCTTGCGTCCTGAAGGATCATAGAGGTGCAGCAAAGCCCCTTCCATCGGCGACGCGACGACGATATGCCCATCACTGAGCACGGCAAGAGAAAGCGGACGAGGCGCATGAAACATCCTAATCAGTCGTCCGAATGGACTCACAATCACGATCCGATCTGCTTCCGTATCCGCGACGTAGATCTGCCCCCGAGCGTCCACAGCAAGCGCATCCGGCGAGGGTGAGAAAGCCGGGATTTCCCCAGAAAAGTCGCGCCCCTCGCCGTAACAGACTACACTGCTTCTCCCATCCACCACGATGTAGAGCGAGCAATCCCCTCGCGAAGCGACCGCAGATCGCACCCATCCCACTTCGCGGAAGATGCGTTCGGAGGACTCAAGCAGCACGAGCGGCGCTTGCCCCCTATAAGCGCCCGTCATGAAGAAACCGGAGGTAAGGAGCCCAAACGCCGCCAAGCCAGAAGCGAGCAGTTGTCTTCGAAGAAATATCGCGTGTTTCATGTTTTCCCTCACTTGTTCAGTGTTAAATTTCAACATCGCCCTGATCCAGATGCCTCTTGAGGGCCGGGCGCTCTCCCGCGCGCCCGGTCTCCCGCTGAGCGCCGACCTCAAATCCGGCAAGGGCGACAACGCCTCCCACGCTCATCCCACAGACGATCAGCTTCACCCCTTGACCGTCCATAGCACCCCCCTCACCTTGCTGGCCCATTTATACTCCAACGGCTCGCCCCCAGTCAATGACGGCGATCACGCCATTTCGTGACCATTGTCATGCAAAAGTTGAGTCCCTTTCGCTCACATCTCTCGGAAGGACCGCCCGTCTCACACCCCCGTTACGCCGAACCCTGAGATCGCCGGCAAGGATGCCGCAGGGGTTATAGCTCCTCCAACACAGCCGCGAGGGCATCCCAATCACGCACGCGAAGGGTTCGTCCCTGCCGCTCCAACACGCCGTCTCGAACCCAAGAGGTCACCAGCCGGGAGAGCGTCTCGGGGGAGACGCCGATGCGAGTAGGGGCGACCGGCCGGTCGCCCCTACCAGCATGTGGATGACGTCCTTTGGCATCTTCGCCCGCAAGTGAAGAAGGCATCGCGCCAGGCGTTCACGCGCCGACCGAGCGAGCAGAAACAGCGCCAGACATTCGGAGGCGGCGATGACTTCCTCTCCCATGCCGCGCAGGAGCGCGGATGCCACCGACGGTTCGGAAAGGAGCCGCATCGCCATCGCCTTGGGGATGGCGCGCACCAAGCACGGCGTCACGGCTTCCGCCATCAGCGGCCAGGGACACCCCGTGACCACCGACGCCACTCCCAGGATATGCCCGGCTTCAAGATCGGAGAGCCAAAAGCCCTCCCCGCGCGTTCCGAAGAGCCACAGCCGGGCTCTCCCCTGACACAAGACGGTGAGCCCCTTATCTTCCGGAGCGTCGCCCAGCCGCGTCCCCCGCGAGCACCAGCGCACGAAGGTCTGCGACCGAATCTCCTCCCAGACCGCATTCGGGACGGCGCACACCGGACATGTGATGCGATCCCGACAAGGTATGATGGGCGTCTCTCGCCTCGCTCCTGAACTCTCCGCTCCCATGGACGCCTCTCCGCAGGTGATAGAGTTCGACGATCTCTCCTTCCACCATGGGTGATATTTCGCCTCAAAACGTCCGGACAGGCCCATGTGTCTCGGTTCGGATCGCCCGCGCCGCGTGGATGACGGATGCCCTCCGGCTTCAGGCCCATGCCTTGCCCGATTCCGAAAGGATTCGGTATGCTTCCACTTTCGGATATGTTCACGGGGTTGATCGAGGAGGTCGGGCGGATTCGTCAGCTCGCGCTCACGAGTGTTGGAGGGGAGGTGCGCGTGGAGGCGCGCGCGGTCTTGGAGGATTTGCGGGTGGGTGCGAGCATCGCCGTCAATGGCGTCTGTGTGACGGTGACCGGGGTCGAGCGCGACGGCTTCCGCACGCAGCTCTCGGCGGAGACGCTCCGTCGGACGACGTTCGGTCAGCTCCGCCCGGGGCGAGCGGTGAATCTCGAGCGCGCGCTCAGGCCTGGTGATCGGCTCGGCGGGCACATTGTGCAGGGTCATGTGGACGGCGTCGGCCGCTTCCTGGAACGCCGCCCGGAGGGGGAGTCTTGGATCTTTCGCTTCGCCTTCCCCTCGGAGCTGCATCGGTATCTCGTCCCGAAGGGTTCGATCGCCGTAGATGGGATCAGCCTGACGATCGCCGGATTGAGCGACGCGTGGTTCGAAGTCGCCATCATCCCCCATACGCTTCGAATGACGAATCTTCGAGAGCTGCGGCCTGGCGACGGCGTCAACCTCGAAGTGGACGTCCTGGCGAAGTACGTCGAGCGCATGATGGCGCCGCTTCTGGCGCACGTTCGATCGAAGGCGCCCAACGTGGCGTTCGAACACTTCACGGATCCGGAGCGCGGGGAATGAGGGCACGCCGACGACGTGATGAGTCGCCCTTCGCCTCCATCCCGGAGGCCATCGAGGAGATCCGGCAGGGGCGCGTGATCATCCTCGTGGATGACGAGGATCGGGAGAACGAAGGCGATCTCTGCTGCGCGGCGGAGAAGGTGACGCCGGAGATCATCAACTTCATGGCCAAGTACGGGCGCGGGCTCATCTGTCTCTCGCTCACGCCTGAGCGGTGTGACGAGCTGAACCTGCCGCTTCAAGCGCCGGAGAATACCTCGCGGTTCGAGACGGCCTTCTGCGTCTCGATTGACGCGCGCGAGGGGATCACCACGGGCATCTCCGCCGCCGATCGCGCGCGCACGATTCGGACGGCCATTGATCCGCGCACGCGGCCTTCGGATCTGGTGCGCCCGGGGCACATCTTCCCCCTGCGCGCGCGCGAGGGTGGGGTGCTCGTGCGCGCTGGGCAGACGGAGGCCTCGGTTGATCTGGCCCGATTAGCGGGATTGACGCCGGCGGGCGTCATCTGCGAGATCATGAACGGCGATGGGACGATGGCGCGGCTGCCACAACTCATCACGTTCGCTCGCCGCTTCGGGCTGAAGATTGTCACCGTGGCCGACCTCATCCGCTACCGCCTGCAGCACGAGCGCGTGGTGCGGAAGCGGGCGGAGGCATCGCTCACGACCCCTTATGGCGAGTTTCGCGTCTCGGCGTACGAGAACCCCATCAATGGTGAGATTCATCTGGCCCTGGTGAAGGGGGTGATCGCCTCGGACGAGCCGATTCTGGTCCGCGTCCATACGCTCTCGGTCCTCGGCGACGTCTTCCGATGCCGAGAGGAGGAGGCGGGGGCCGAATTGCATCGGGCGTTCGAGCTGATCGCCCGAGAGGGACGCGGCGTCTTGCTCTATCTCATCCGACGAGAGCATTTGGGCGAGCAGCTCCTGGCTTCGCTGCTGCGCCATCACGTGGGCGATGCCCCCGAGATGACCGAGACGACTCGCGTGACGCCGGAGTTGGAGATCGCTCGAGTGCCTGGGAGCTTCTCCTGGGACATGCGCGATTACGGAATCGGAGCACAAATCCTCTATGATCTCGGGGTCCGGCGCATGAGGCTGCTCACGAACCATCCGAAGAAGCTCGCCGCGCTCTCGGGCTTCGGCTTGGAGATCGTCGAGACGATCCCGCTCTCGGACTCGAGCGACGACGTCATTCCTTGTCGAAGGCGGGGGAGAACGCGCGCGTGAGTGGACTTTCCGGCGGCCGCACTCCTCTCCCCTTCGCTCAAGAGGGGCTGGAGAGTGACGAGGCGAAAGCCGATGCGGGGTGCGAGCAACCCAGTCCCCTGAGGGCCGCTTCTGAATAGAGAACTTCGGAGATTCCGCCGGATCATCGCACATGAGACGATCGCGGATCGCCATCATCGTCGCACTCGCCTCCGGGGCGATACTCGCGATCGCCCTCGGCCTCGCCCTCTGGGCGAAGAGCGAGTATTTCGATCGGTTTCTCGAACGCATGCTCGCGGATCGGTTGAAGCCGCTCCACGTTCGAGTGGAATTCCGGGATGCGAACATCTCGCTCCGGAGGCGGACGGTGGAAGTCACCGACCTCCGCCTCTTTCCGGATTCGCACGCTGATCCACTGCTGCGCGTTCCTCATCTGAGCGTGCGCGTGAGCATCGAGGACCTCTTCGCCCGCGCATTCTCCATCGCCGATCTCCGCCTTGACCGCCCGCAGATCCTCATCACCGTGGATGCGAGCGGGCATCCGAACTTCGCCGACATAAACTGGTCGGCCCTTCGCCGTCCGAAGGAGCCGAAGCCCTACACGCTCCGCGTGGAGCGCGTGATGATCACCGAGGGGCGCATCCTTGTGAACGATCGAAAGCACCGTTTCCATCTTGAGGCCGAAGGGGTGACCCTCTCGTTCGCACCGACGCCTTCGGAGCCGCGCGCGCTGGGGGGGATCGAGCGGCTCGATCTCACGTGGGATGAGCGGATGATCGCGCGAGCGCGAGTGGAATGGCGTGCCGCGATCTTCGACGATCATGTGCGGCTGGAACGCGTTCGGATGGCGAGCGATGTCGGTGAGGCGCTTCTGGCCGGGACGATCCGGGGATGGACGGATCCGCAGTATGATCTCGTGCTGACGGCGTTCGTGCACCTGGATCGCGTGGCGGCGAACGGACCGTCTCCGCTCGCTTTCTCCGGAGATGTGGCTCTGCGAGGACGGATGCATGGCCGGGGGCGCGTCTATCAGCTGGAAGCGACGGCGACGGCCGCGCGCGCCACGATGTGGGGGATTCGGATGACAGGGGCGTCCTGGAACGTCCGTACGCCGGAGGCTGCGCCCACGCGGGATTCCTCCGGCGCGCGCCTCGCGTTTCAAATGACGGCAGAGGCGCTGGTGGCTGCCTTCTTCCGCGCGCGGGGGATCGCGGTGCTGGGAACGCTGCCTGCGTCCACAGCTCTTGTGTTCGAGGGAGCGATCGGCGGGCGCGCGGCGCTTCTCGGTCCGCTTCCGCTTGAGGGAATTCGCGCGCGCTTGCGCGTGGAGCCGGAACAGGCGTTCATCGAAGACCTCGATCTGCATGCGCTCTGGGGACGTGTGCGCGGATATGCGCGCGTTCGCTTCGCCGGAGGATCCCGAGAGGAGAATCACCACGAGCCGCTCTCAGAGGCCCACCTGCGGTTCGAGGATGTGGATGTTCGCGACGTGGCGATGCGCTTTCTCCATCGCCCTCTGCCTCTGGAAGGGTTGGCCCAGGGCTCCCTCACCGCGCGATGGCCGGGACTGGCCATCACACGGGCTTCCGGCGTCCTCGCACTGAAGGTCGCGCCGCGCTCCGTCCCGATGGCGGAGGCGCTTCCGGTACGGGGCGCATTGGACGCGACCGTGTCTCCGCGCGGACTGTCCATGACGGCGTCTTCGCTCATCATCGGGCGCTCGAAGGCGATGCTCTCCGGACGTGTGAGCTGGCGTGGGGATCTCGATCTCGTCTTCGACGTGCGCTCGGACGACATGTCTGAACAACAGCGGCTGCTCGAAGCTTACGGCTATCGGCTGCGGGCGCTGACGCACGACCTCATCCCGCAGCTCGCCGGGACGGCCGATTACCGCCTTCATCTCATCAGGCGGGATGGAACGTCCGTCGTCTCCGGAGAGGGCGAGCTGAAGGGGCTCCTCCTGGCCGGGGAACCGGTCCGCTCGCTGCGGGCGCGCTTCGCCTACGCGCACGGGCGATGGGAGATCGAGGATGCGCACGTTCTCTGGGAGACGGGCGCGCGCGCTGAAGTCCGCCTGACGGCGCTCCCGGATCAGGAGAACGGCCTCGCCTTGCGCGGCCGGCTGCATCGCGTGAGTCTCGACCGATGGTCGAAAGCTCTCGGTCTTGAGCTGCCCTTCTCGGGGGTGCTCTCGGGCGAGATCGCGCTCTCCGGCCTCCCCCAGACCCCAACGGGGACGGCGCGAATCGCGCTGGAGGAGGGCGAGGTCCTTCTGCTCGAACGGCCGGCGCGCTTCCGCCGTCTCGCGGGAACTTTTCATCTCGCCCCTCCTCGGTATGAGGTCCAAGACGCTCGACTCGACCTTTCGTTTGGGACGATCACGCTGTCCGGATTTTTCCGAACCGATGACGGCACGTATGCGCTTCGAATGCGCGCGGAGGACATCGAGCTGGCCTCTCTGCTGGGCGCGACGATGGGGCGAACGATGAACGTCCAGGGACGCGTCGCTCTCTCGCTCTCGGGCCAGGGCACGCTTTCGGATCCTCGCTTCTCCGGAGAGATGCGCATCTCTCGACTCTCGATCGGCGGTCGCCCAGCCGGAGAGATCACGGCCGAGTTGAAGACGAGCGAAGGCCGCCTCCTGATCCCCATCACGGCTGCGCTGTTTGGGCAGACGCACGCGCTGCTCGGCACGCTCGACCTCACGGATCCCGCGCCCATGGTGCGCGTGCGCGCGCGCTTTGAAGATCTCTCGTTGACTCCGTACCTTCGTCTTGTCCGCCGGCTCTCGGAGTGGAGCGGCACGATGAGCGGGGAGGTGCAGCTCCAATGGCCGATTGGCGCGCGTCTCGATCCGACAGGCTCTCGACGACGCGAGGAGGCCGCCGCAGGCGTGCGCGCGACGCTCGCCCTCTCGAACCTCCGCCTGGCGTTCAACGAATATGCGCTGCATGCGCGCCGGCCGTTCACGCTGCACCTGCATGGTCGAAGGCTCATGATCGAATCCGCCGCCTTGGTCGGCGAGAACACGAGTCTCGATCTGAGCGGCACGGTGGACCTGAGCGAATTTCTCGGCGAGCGCCTCGGGGACGGACACGATCTGAATGTGAACGGATCGGTGGATCTTCGCCTGTTGCGCGGCCTGTATCCCGGCCTCTTCGCGGCAGGACGCGCGACGATTCGCGCTTCCCTGCGCGGATATTTCGAGGAGCCGCGTCTGAGCGGCCTCATGGAGATCGAGGACCTCTCCCTCCGCGTGCTCGATTGGCCGATCTCCCTCGCCCATGGGCGAGGGCGCATTCGCTTCACCGCCTCGCAAGCGTTGATCGAGCATTTGCGGGCTCAGGCCAACGAAGGCGACGTGACCATCAGCGGCGGTCTCCTGCTGCGCCGTCTTCGCGCCGACCAGTGGCGGATCTTGATCCGCAGCGACGCCGTCGCCCTCGCGTACCCTCCCGGGCTTCGTTCCATCGTGGATGGGATGCTCACGTTACAGGGGAACCGTCAGGTGCAGGTCCTCTCGGGCACGCTCACCGTGCGTCGTTCGGAATACACCCAGGACGTTGATCTGGCTCAACTCATCCTCGCTCAGGCGGGAGAGCGACGGCGCCCCTCGCTCCCGGAAGTCGCCCTTCATCCGCCGATCTCGCTCGACATTCGCGTGACCGCCCTTGACACGCTCATGGTTCGCAACAACCTTGCCGATGTCGTGGGCAGCGCCTCGCTTCACATCGGAGGGACCCTCGCCGCTCCTCGCCTCTCCGGAAATCTCATCGTCACCCGCGGCGTCGTGCGCTTTCGCAATCGCGAGTATCAGATCACGCGAGGACGCCTTGACTTCCCTCGCGAGGAGGCGGCTCAGAGCGCCCCGCGCATTCACCTTGAGGCGGAGAGCGATATCGCCGGATATCGCGTGATCGTCGGATTCACGGGCACGCTCGATCGGTTCCAAACGACGCTTCGCTCTGAGCCGGCCCTGCCTCCGGAGCAAATCCTCGCGCTGATCGCGACGGGCGAGATCTCGCAACGCGCGGCGTTGACGACGCCCCAAACCGGATTGGGGACGGCGGCCAACTTGCTCATCGGGGAGCTGACGCATCGCGCCGAGGAGTTCACGGGGAAGATCTTCGGCATCAACCGCTTTCAAATTGATCCCCTGATCGTCGGCCGCGGCTCGGATCCGACGGCGCGGCTCACCATCGGGCGGCAGATCACCCGCAATCTCTCCATCCTCTATGCGACGAACCTCTCCGGTCCGCAAGAGCAGGTCATCATCGTCGAATATCGCCTGAGCGATCGGTTCTCACTGGTGGGGGCGCGCGATCAGGATGGGAACTTCAGCTTCGATCTGCGAATCCGAAAGCGCTTCTGAGCGAGGGTGGATCTCATGAAGCGATCGGCCGCTGATGGAATGGGCGGGGAGCATCTCCCGGGCCTCCGGTCGCCCCGCGCGCGTTCTCTCCTTCTCAGCTTCGCGCTCGCGCTGCTGTGGTCTGACGGCCTCCGCGCTCAAGGTGAGCGCCTGACGCTCGCCTCGGTGCACGGGAAGCCCATCGCCCACATTGAGATCCTCGTGAACGAGAAGCCCATCGTTGATCCTCAGGATGAATTCGCGCGGGCGATCCCGCTGCGAGTGGGCGATCCGCTTCGCCTCGCAGATGTGCGGCGCGCGATCCTCGCGCTCTATGAATCGGCGCTGGCCTCGAATGTCCTCGTCGAAGCGGTGGAGGCGCCGACAGGCGTCCGCCTGAGGTTTCGCATCACCCCACAGCCGCGCATCGGGCGCGTGAGCTTTCAAGGCGTGGATCCCGAAACGCAATCGCAGCTCTCACTGCGCCTCGGCGCCCTGACGCCGGGCGCGCGTTTCACCGAAGCCGGGCTCGCCCGCGCGGCTGACGAGATCGTCGAATTCTATCACGGCCTCGGCTTCTTCGCGTGCGAAGTCACGCCGCAGGTGACGCTCACGGACGATGGACGGACGGCGCATCTGCTGTTCCGCGTCGTCCCAGGCCCTCCCGCGCGCTTAGCCGAGGTGCGCCTCACCGGCGATGTGAAGCTGGACCGGAAGGAGCTTCTCGCCCACCTGGAGAGCAAACCGGGCGCGCTCTTCGATGCCCTGCGTCTGCAGAATGATCTGCAGCGCATTCGCGAGCTGCATCTTCGGCACGGATACCTGGCGCCGCGTATCGCGCCGCCGCGGTTGGAGCGCGCTGAGGAGGAGAACGCCGTGATCGTGGAGATCGCGGTCGAGTCCGGTCCCCTGGTGGACGTCGAGGTCGAGGGCGTCTCCCTCTCTCCAGAGGAGCAACGGCAGCTCTTACCGATCCTCCGCCAGGGTGGGCTCGATGACGCGACGGTGGAAGAAGGGCGAGTGAACCTGCTCGATCATGTCCAGCGCCAAGGGTATTTCTTCGCCGAAGCGAGAGTGACGCGCACGGAAGAGAACGGCCGCGTCCGCCTCCGCTATACGGTCGAGCGCGGGCGACGATACACGCTTCGAGCGATACGCCTTGAGGGGACCTCCGCGCTCACGCTCGAACAGATTCGACCGCGCCTGGGGTCGCTCCTGGGCGGGAGATGGGGGCGCGGTCTCACCAGTCGTCAGCTCATGCAGCGCGATCAGCGCGCGATCGTCGAGGCCTTGCGCGAGCGAGGATATGCGCACGCTCGCGTGGTCGCTGCGCGCCTGGCCGTCAGCCTGAAGAAGGATGACCTCATCATCATCTACGTCGTCGAAGAGGGGCCGCGGCTGATGCTCTCCCGAGTGAATGTCGAGGGCGCGCGCGCGCTTCCTCCGGAAGACCTCGTGCGCGCCAGCGGACTCCAGCCGGGTGCCCCCTTCGTCGAAGCGCGCGTGCGGGAGGCCGTCTCGCGACTCGCCGAGCTGTACGCCGATCGCGGCTACGTCGAGGCGACGATCACCCCGCTCCTTCATGAGGATGAGGCGCATCGCGTCGCCGTGACGCTTCGCATTCAGGAGGGGAAGCGGCTTCGGATCGGGACCATCCGCATTCGCGGGAACCGGCTCACCCGCGATCGAGCGATCGCGCGATACCTGAGCTTTCGCGAGGGGGACATCCTGCGTCCCGCCGAACTCGCGCGCAGTGAGGAGCGGCTCTACGGCACCGGGGCCTTTCGCCGCGTCTCCATCACCGCCGAGCCCGTCGAGGCCGATCCCGCATCGGAGACCGTTCGGGACGTGCGCGTCGAGGTGGATGAAGCGCTGCGCTATCAATTGACGTACGGCTTTGGCTTTCGCACCGACGACGGGCCGCGCGGACTCGTCGAACTCTCGAACGTGAACTTCCTCGGCCAGTTGCGCACGGCCGCCTTTCGCCTCCGCGCGAGCCGTCGCGAGCAGACCGGACAGCTTTCGCTCACCGATCCGAAGCTCTTCGGCACGGAACTCTCCGGACTCGCCTCCCTCCTCTTCCAACGGCAGGAGGAGGTCGCGTTCGACGCCAGTCGCCTCACCGTGCTCGCCCAGCTGGAGCGACCTCTGGGGCCCAGAAGCTCCCTGCTCTTCCGCTACACGTTCAGCAACGTGATCATCTCCAATGTGACCGAGCCCGAGGAGCTGCGCCGGGAGGACACCACCGTGCAGCTCGGTCGGCTCTCCGCTTCCTTCGTGCGCGATGCGCGCGACAACCCCTTCGATCCCACGCACGGGACGTTTACGACGCTCGACTTCTCCTTCATCTCCCGCCTCCTGGGCGGGAGCGAGAATTTCATCCGCTTCTTCGGTGAACACCAACGCATGTATCGGATCGGTCCGGGAGCGGATGTCATCTTCGCCTCGAACGTGCGCTTGGGGCTGGCGCGTCCCTACGGACGTTCGACGACGATCCCCATCAGCGAGCGTTTCTTCGCCGGTGGCTCGACGACGCTCCGCGGCTTCGGATTCGAGCAAGCGGGGCCGCGCGCGGCCGATCCCCACCGCCCGGGTCGGACGCGGCCTCTTGGGGGGAATGCCCTGCTCATCACGAACGCTGAGCTGCGCTTTCCTCTGCTCCGCCGCCTGCGCTTCGGCGGCGCGATCTTCTACGATGGCGGTAACGTCTTCGCGCGCATCGCCGATATCCGCCCGCGCAATTTCACGCACACGCTCGGCTTCGGGCTTCGCATCAGGACGCCCCTTGGCCCCCTCCGCCTCGACTTCGGAGCTCTGGTCAGGCGCGTCGCGGGCGTCCCGCGCACGCAGCTCCACATCACCTTCGGGAATCCCTTCTGAGGCGACAGCCTATGAGAGACTCGCGCTGTTTCGATCTGCCGGCTTCCCCTCATGGGAGCGCGGGATGGATCGCGCGCGCCCTCCGACACGTCGCGTGGGCGAGCATTGGGGCGTTCGCGTCGTCCGTCTTTGCCCAGGCGATCCTGCTGGATCGCATCGCCGCCGTCGTCAACGGTCGGGTGATCACCGAGAGCGACATCCGCTGGTATCTCGCCCTGGACCCAGAGACGCCCGAAGGCGAATATTCCGAAGAAGTGAAATCCCGCGCGCTCCATCAGCTCATTGATCAAATGCTCCTGTATCAAGAGGCCGAGAAACTGCCGACCATCGCCATCACCGAGGAAGAGATCGAGCGATATCTGACCGAGCTGCGCGCGCGCTTCTCCTCCGAGCGCGCGTTCGCGCAGCGCCTGGCGGCCGTCGGACTGGATGAGACGACGCTGCGCGCGATCGCGCGCCATCGGGTGGAGATCCTGCGTTTCATTGACTTCCGATTCCGCGCCTTCGTCTTCGTGAGCGAGCCGGAGGTTCAGTGGTACTACGAGAATCGCGTGATCCCAGAGGCGCGACGTCGCGGAACGACGCCCCCTCCGCTCGAACAGGTCCGCCCGCTCATCGAACAGATCCTCCGCAATGAGAAGGTGAAGTCGGAGATGATCGCCTGGCTCGACGAGGCCCGGCGCACGGCCGAGATCATTCTGTACCCCCCCTATCGGTCACCCACCGTCCCGAGCGCATTCTCCCCGAAATGATGCGCGAGATCGAAACGGAAGCGAAAGCGCATGGGCCCTCCAGGACTCGAACCTGGAACCGACGGATTATGAGTCCGCTGCTCTGCCGGTTGAGCTAAGGGCCCACACCTGGGGATGATTGTGTCTCGCCACCGGATGGGTGTCAAGGATGAGCAGCTTCGCGCGGAGCGCCACCGATCAGCGGTTCCGTGAAACAGGAGCGCGTTCCCCGATGGCACGCCACGCCCTCTTGCTCCACAAGGTAGAGCACCGTATCCCGATCGCAATCCACGAGGATCTCGCGGACGCGTTGGACGTGGCCGGAGGTCTCCCCCTTCTTCCACAGCCGGCCGCGGGAACGACTGAAGTAATGCGCGTACCCGGTGCGCAGCGTCTCGAGGATGGCCTCGCGGTTGGCGAAAGCCACCATGAGGACCTCGCGCGTCGCGGCGTCTTGCACAACGACGGGGACGAGCCCGCCGGATTTCCGAAAATCCAACTCCTCAAGCGCGACTCCGCTCATAACCTCACCTCGACCCCCCGCTCCCGAAGGAACCGCTTCACGTGTGGGAGGGGATATTTGTCGTAGTGGAAGATGGAGGCCGCGAGCGCGGCGTCGGCTCGGCCGAGGGTCAAGACGTCGAGAATATGTTCGGGACGTCCGCAGCCGCCGCTGGCGATCACGGGGATGCGCACGCGCTCGGCGACGGCGCGTGTCAATTCCAGATCGTACCCGGCTTCGGTCCCATCTCGGTCAATGGAGGTCAGCAGGATCTCCCCCGCCCCGAGCGCTTCCGCCTCCTGCGCCCAGGCGATCGCCTCGCGTCCCGTCGGCCTTCTTCCCCCATGCGAATAGACCTCGAACCAGAGGCGCTCGCCATCCGCGCGTCGTCGCGCGTCAATGGCGACGACGACGCACTGCCGCCCGAACGTCTCGCTCAACTCGCGAATGAGTTCGGGACGCTCCACCGCCGCCGTGTTCACGGAGACCTTATCCGCGCCGCTGCAGAGAATGATGCGCGCTTCCTCCACGGTGCGAATCCCCCCGCCGACGGTGAAGGGGATATCGAGCGTGCGCGCCACGCGTTCCACCCAATGGCGCACGGTCCGCCGCCCTTCGACCGAAGCCGTGATATCCAGAAAGACCAATTCATCGGCGCCCTCATCTCGATAGCGAGCGGCGAGCGTCACCGGATCTCCGGCATCGCGCAGGGAGAGGAAGTGGGTTCCTTTTCGAACCCGCCCTTGATCCACATCCAAGCACGGGATGATTCGCTTGGTCAGTCCCATGCGCGCTCCTCTCACTGTGTCCGGAGGGGACCCGAAGCCTCACCCTGCCCCGCCTCGATGAGCGCCCGACGGATCTCGGCCAGTGTCATCCGCCCCTCATAGAGCGCTTTGCCGATGACCACACCACGGACGCCCGCGCGCTCCAACTCGAGGACGTCCGCCACCGCGCTGATTCCCCCGCTGGCGAAGATGCTGACGCCCGTGGTGGCACACAGATGCGCGTAGAGGCGAACGTCCGGGCCGCTCAAGGTTCCATCGCGTTCGACGGCCGTCACCAGGAATTGCCGGACGCCCAGGTCCCGAAATCGCGCGAGCGCCTCCTCGACCGTGAGCGCGGCCGGTTGCGTCCATCCTTCCATCACGACGCTCTTCTGCGAGAAATCGAGCGCGACGACGATTCGCTCCGGCCCGAACGCCTCGACCAATCGCTCGATGCAAGACGGATCTCGCAGAGCCAGCGTCCCCAGGACGATGCGCGCAACACCTCGGTCCAACCACTCCCGCGCCGCGCGCTCGCTGCGAATTCCCCCTCCGAGTTGAACGGGAATCGCCGCCTCCCTCACGAGGCGGAGGATCGTGGAGAAATTGGATCCCACGCCCAAGGCCGCATCCAGGTCCACCAGATGCAGCGCGTCGGCACCTTGATCTTGCCACTGCCGGGCCACGGCCATCGGATCGGTGCTGTAGACCTTCGCCGTGGCGATCTGCCCCCGCGTCAGGCGCACGACCTTCCCCGTGAAGAGATCCACGGCCGCTAAGATGTCCATCGCTCCCTCACCAGGGCCAGGAAGTTGCGCAACAGGCGCCGCCCGACCGCTCCCGATTTCTCCGGATGAAACTGCGTCCCCAAGAGCGCGCCGCGCGCCACGATAGCCGGAAACAGCCGACCGTATTCCGCCTCCGCGAGGACGATCTCCGAATCCATCGGCTGCGGATGATACGAATGCACGAAGTATACCCACGCCCCGTCCTCAATCCCCTCCAGCAAGCGATGGCGCTGCCGCAGGCGCAGTGCGTTCCACCCGATATGGGGAACCTTCACCGAGTCCGGCAAGCGCACGACCCGTCCGCCGAAGAAACCGAGGCCCCGCCCCGCGCCTTCCTCGCTCTCCTCAAAGAGCACCTGCATCCCCAGACAGATGCCGAGAATCGGTGTCCCTCTTTCGATCATCCGCTGCAAGCGCTCCCGAAGTCCCCGGAGCCGCTCGGCCACCGGCGTGAAGTGTCCCACCCCGGGGAGGATGAGGGCCGCGATGTCCGCGGTCGAGGGGAGGTCGGCCGAGACGATCGGTTCCACCCCCTCGCGCTCCAAGGCCGCCCGCAGGCTGAACAGATTCCCGACGCCGTAATCGAGGATGAGAAGGCGCACGGTCAGATCACCCCCTTGGAACTCGGCACGCCCGATCGTCGGGGATCCGGGCTCATGGCCGCGCGCAGCGCGAGCGCGAGCGCCTTCACGCCCGCCTCGATCTTGTGATGATCGTTCTCCCCGTAGTGCACGACGATGTGCACGCAGGCCTCCATCGCCGTCGCCAGAGAGCGCAGGAAATGCGCGATGTCCTCGCGCGGCAGGTCCTCGATCATCTCCCGCTCGAGCTTGAGATCGGTGACGCTGAACGGACGACGCGCCAGATCCACGCTCGCCCACGCCAGCGCCTCATCCAGAGGGACGAGCGCCGATCCGAAGCGCATGATGCCCGTCCGCTCGCCGAGCGCCTGATTCATGGCCGCGCCAAGCGCGAGCGCCGTATCCTCCACCAGATGGTGGATCAAGTCCCCCTCAGCCCTGATCGTCACGTCCATCAAGCTGTGGTGGCTGAGCACTTCGATCAAATGTTTGAGGAACGCCACGCGCATCTCCACGACGGCGCGCCCCTGCCCATCGAGGCGAACCTCGACGAGAATGTCCGTCTCACGCGTCGTGCGCTGCACGCGAGCGCATCTCTCCATAGCTCCGCCTCCCGGCCGTCATCCAATATCTCTGTCGAACAGCTCCGGCAGCTCATTCACCGTCGGGAGAATGGCCGCGGCGCGTCGGGCACGAAACCAAGCGATCTTCTCGCGCGCTCCATATCCCGTGCCGTAAACCCCAATGAATTCGAACCGCGCATCGCGCGCGCGTTCGACCATGAGCGCATCCTCGGCGGAATCCCCGACATAGAGCGCACGTCGGAACTCTCCCATCGCGCGAACCGCACGCCACAAGCCGTACGGCTCGGGCTTCCCGATGGCCACGCCCTCGGGAACCCTGCCCCATTCGTCCTCTAAAAAGACGAGCGCCTCCGGATTGAACGCCTCCAGCCGCCCTCCCAGCGTCCGACGTGCCGATTCGTGCGATCGCCCCGAGACGATCCCCAGACGCGCGCGCCCGAATGTCCGCTCCAACCACCGCAGCGCGGCTTCGCTGATGATCGGTCGCTCCCGCTCCATGAATCCCGGTCCGAGATGGAACTTCGGCTCCCATCCGAATCGCTCGCGACAATAGCCGGCCCCGTAGAACAACTCGTTGAACACCCGAATGACCACGCTCTGCTCGGGCTCGCCCGGATAGCCGAGGAACCTCTGGAACGCACGAAACGCCTCTCGCCGCCGGCCCGATATCCCCCACTCCAGGAGAATCGTTCGCTCGACCGAGCAGAGGCCGGAGCTATCGGCGCGCTCGGCCAGCTCCAGGAGCCGATGCCGCATGAGCACCGAGGGGAAGGGACGCCGCAGCTCGAGCACTTCCTCCAGCGTCTTCGGGCGGCGCAAGCCTCTGACGTACGCCATGAATCGCTCGGCGGCATCGCGAAGGCCCTGACCCGCGAGATCGCCATCGGCGCCAAGGAAATCCTCCGCCCATCGCTCCGGCAATTGTGCGACGATTCCCCACAGGATGGCGCACACCGTATCCCAATCGTTGTTGAACCCCCCGCTCTGCCGAAACCGATGGATGAGCCGCCGCGAGACCGGGCGCGTGACCGGGCGTCCGGCGAGCTTGCTCACGATGTAGGAGACGGCCTCCCGAATGGCCGCGTCATACGACGGCCGCACGTCAATCAGAACGCCATCGCAATCGAAGAGGATGAGGTCCGCTCGGGATCCGTCCGACGCCCAATCGTCTCGGATGTACACGATTCCCGCCTCCGTGCGCCGCTCGCGATAGCTCATCCGAGGACCTCCCGAAGCCGCGCGATCACCGCGCGATTCGTCTCCGGCGCGCCGACGGTCGCCCGCAGGCAGGCTCCATGACCGAGCACCTCGCCGATGTATTTCACCCGCAGGCGATGCGCGGCCAAATGCCGCCACGCGGCCGACGCGCGATCGCCCACGGCGAAGAGGATGAAATTCGTCTGCGAGGGGAAGGCGCGCGCGCCCAACGCGCACAACTCCGCTCGCATCCATTCCCGCTCCCGCTTGGCGATCTCGACGGCAGCGCGCACCTCCGCGTACGCCTCCAGGAGCAGGCGCGCCAACCGCACCGCGAAGGCGTTCACCGGATAAGGATATTGCACCTTCTCAGCGAAGATGCGGCTGAGGCGCGGATGCGCCAGAAGGTAACCGAGCCGCATTCCCGCCAATCCGAAGGCCTTCGAGAACGTCCGGAGAAGGATCACATTGGCCGAGCGCTCCAGCAGCGGCAGCGCGGTCGCGTCCGCGAACTCGACGTACGCCTCGTCCACGACGAGGATGCCCGAGAACTCGCGCGCCACCTGCTCGAGCTCCTGCAGGGGGAACTGATTCCCCGTCGGATTGTTCGGCGAACAGAGGAAGAGAAGGCGCGCGTCCCGCGCCGCTCGAAGCAGAGCCTCGAGATCGAGCGAGAAATCCTCGCGCAGCGGCACCTCGATCACGCGCGCCCCCGCCAGCGCGCTGCGAATGCGATAGAACGAGTACGTGGGCGCGATCGTGACCACCGTCGCCCCCGCGTCCAGAAACATGCGCGCCACCAGATCAATGAGTTGATCTCCCCCACACCCCAAGACGATGTGCTCGGCTTCCACGCCGAGATGACGACCGAGGTCCTGCACGAGCGCCCGCGCCTCCGCGACCGCATAGAAGCGGGGATCGAGCGCCTCCACCGCGCGATGCGCCAACGCCATCAGCAGCGACCGCGGCAGCAGGACGTTCTCGTTGGCATCGAGCTTCCCTTCGGAGAACTCCTCGATCTCAGGGATCGGATACCCCTCCAGGGATTCCAGCTCATCGAGTCGTCGCTGCCACCAGGCGCTCATCTCCTCGCTCGATGAAGATCACCCCGCACGCGCTCCTCCAGCGCGCGATAATGATTCGGCAAGCCTTCGGCGAGCGCGAGCGCGCGCACGGGCCCCACCAACTGTGGGAGGCTGCGGCGCGCACATTCGACGTAGGTCGCCCGCCTCAAGAAATCAAGCACCGAGAGACCGGAATAGGCGGCCGCCGTCCCTCCGGTCGGCAGGACGTGATTCGTGCCGAGCACATAATCGCTCGCGCTCGCCGGTGAATGCGGGCCGATGAGCACGAGTCCGGCCGACGTGATGCCCCGGGCGACCGCGCGCGGACGTCGCGTCATGACCTGCACGTGCTCCGGCGCCAGGGCATTCACGAAGCGCACAAGCAGCGCCATGTCCTCCGCGTAGAGGAGGAATCCCCGCCGGGCGAGCGCTCGGCGAATGATCTCGCGACGCTCGGCCTGCGAGAGCCGCGCGCTCAGGGCGCGCGCCGTCTCCCGCGCCAATCGTCGGGACGTCGTCACAAGGCCGCACACGCTCTCCTCCCCATGCTCGGCCTGCGCCATGAGGTCCGCCGCGATCACGTCCGGCGACGCCGTCTCATCCGCCACAATGACCAACTCGCTCGGTCCAGCCGGCAGATCAATCCCCACTCGTTCGGAGACCAGCAGCTTCGCCGCCACGACATACGGCCCGCCCGGTCCCACGATCTTCTCCACCGATGGGATCGTCGTCGTCCCATACGCGAGCGCGGCGATCGCAGCCACGCCCCCCACGCGATACATCTCGGTGACGCCACAGAGGTCGGCCGCGACGAGCACCAGCGGATGAATCTCGCCCCTCTCCCGCGACGGAGGCGAGCACAGGACGATTCGCTCGACGCCGGCCAACCGCGCGGGGATGACGTTCATGAGCACAGAGCTCGGATACGCGGCTCTGCCGCCCGGAATATAGCAGCCCACGCTCCGAATCGGCACATAGGCGCTGTGGATGCGCACCCCATCGGCAGCGAAGCGCACGTTCCGTCGCAACTGAAGCCATCGCCGTTCGGCGCGCTCCAGGCGGCGCTTGATCACGCGCAGCGCGGCGATCGCCTCTGGCGAGACATCGCCATAGGCCGCGCGAACGGCCTCCGGTTCGACACGCAGGCGATCCCGCGAGAGCGCGACGCCGTCAAAACGCGCCACGCACTCCAAGAGGGCGTCATCGCCACGCTCCCGGACCTCTCGCAGAATGCGCCGCGCGCTTCGCCACACGGCCTCCGAGAGTCCCCCTCGGGCGCGAATCTCCCGCACCCGCACAGCAACAGTGCGCGGCGTCAGCACTCGAATCGGAATGAGCCCGCTCTCACTCATGAACTTCGGTGCGCGCGATCTCCTCAAGCGGCAAAATCTGCTGCGGCTCATGCACGACCAATCCTTGCGCCAGCTTGCGCAGGACCGGCAGGAGGGTGAGGAATTCTTGCTTCTCGACGATCGTGTTCACCGAATACCATCCGGGAGCCGACAGGGGGCTGACCGTCGGTCGCTTCAGCGCGGGCAATGCCCGTAACAGCCTCTCCAAATTCTCCTGCCGCACGTTGACGAAGATGTGGAGCTTCTTCCCGCTATCAATCACCCCCTTGAGCAAGGTCACGATGTCGTAGATCTTCTCTCGTTTCTGCCGATCCCGAAGGGCGCGCCGATTGGCGATCAGAACGGCGGTGGATTCCAAGATCGTCTCGATCGGTTTCAGATTATTTCGCTCCAGGGTCGTCCCCGTCTCAATGACATCAATGATGACGTCCGTGTCCTCGGGCGGCTTCGCCTCCGTCGCGCCGAACGAGAGATAGATGCTCACGCGATCGTTCGTCCCGCGCCGCCACCACGGCGTGATGATGAGCGGCTCCTTCCGCCCGAACGTCCGCCGATAGAGCGGATTGGCCTTCACGTAATCGGCCGTGATGTTCAAATACTCGGCGGAGATGCGCACCTTTCGCCCTTGGCGCCAGAACATTCGAAAGAGCTCCGTCAGCGATGCCACCTCCAGGTCTTTCGGGACAGCCACGACCAACTTCACCCGACCGTACTCCAGATCCAGCAACGTCTCGACATCGGCCCGCCCCTCCTGAA
Source organism: bacterium HR08 (assembly GCA_002898775.1). Lineage (GTDB taxonomy): Bacteria > Acidobacteriota > Blastocatellia > HR10 > HR10 > HR10. The sequence continues at coordinate 23,049 of BEHK01000027.1, forward strand.
TCCAATCCCTTCCCGTGATGCCGACGTCGTGTAACCCCTCGGCCACGAAGATCGGGATCTCCTGCGGACGAAGGATCTTCAGCTCGATCTGCGGATCGCTGATCTTCGGCCGATACGTGCGCTCGCGGCCGTAGATCTTGTACCACGCCCGCTCCAGGAGATCGAACGTCGCCTTCTCGAGCGATCCCTTCGGGATCGCGAACTTCACCAGCACCATCTCGCTCCCCCCGCGCCTCGCGAGAGAGGAATCGTCAAAACACCTCCAAACTCCTTCTCATGCCGAAAAGAATTCAATTTAAGAAGACAAGCGCTTCCTCTGTCAAGAATCACCATGAGCGAGCCCTATGCGCCCTCTCCGAAGAGTCACAGAAGACCTCGCACCGTAGCGGTTCCCCCATCCTTCCCGACGTGAGCGTGCCGCGATGGGTCTATGTTCCTTACATCTCGCCCAGCTTACGAAACCCTGAGCCCGCCTGTCTATAAATGGATGCTTATGCCGCTATTTTTTTTTGACATCGCGAGAGGGACTCTATAAACTACGAGGCGCGAGAGAAGTCCACGGGAGAGCACTATGAGGAACAATGGGCTCAGGGGTTCACCGACGCTACAGAAAGGGATCATCTTTTTTATGCCCTGGTTGAGAACTCCGGTGAAGAGCCGCCGGCTTGCATTCGTCGTCGTGGTGATTCCCCTCCTTTACCCTGCGCAGCACGGCGAAGCGCCGAAACGCCTTCTCCGTTCCTCTCAGCAGGTCTTCGCTGAAGCCGGTGAGGTGAGAGCGCTGGCTTACCTCGACAGAGAAGAGCGCTTCTATGTACTGGGGGGTCTCCCTCATAGGCGTGAGGTTTTCCTCTACGACCGGCGACACCACATGCTCAACAGATTCTTCGTAGGAGACGCCACTGACATCGCAACCGATGCCCAAGGTAGAACGTACATCGCGGGTGATCACCGCATCACGATCTTCGATCGCAGAGGTCGAATGCTCCATTCCTTTCCGGCGCCGTTTCCCGAATCGCTCGCTGTTCTGAGCGATGGGAGAATCGTCATCGGTTCTCCGACCGCCGAGGGATTAGTTCATATTTACGATCCGTTTGGCCGCCGACTCGCCTCATTCGGCACGATGCGAGAATTCCGCGCCTCGGCGGCGCAGAACCGCTGGTTGAATATCGGCGATGTCGCCGTGGGGCGCAGGGATGAGATTTACTACATCTTCGTGCACTCCCCCGAACCCTCTATCCTGAAGTTCTCCCCAGATGGGGATCTCCTTGCGGAGTTCGAGATAAAAGGGAAATGGGTCCGGTATATCGTCCAGCGGCAGTGGGAGTCTCTAGCGATGGAAAGCGAGGGGGTTGGGGGATTCCACATCGTCGCTGGGGGGAGTGTGGATGCAGCGTCTGGACATATATGGGTCGCTCTTCCGGGGTCGGAGATGAGCGGAGAAGTCGTGCACGAATATAGTCCCGAAGGCCTCAAAATCGGGGAGTACGCCCTTCTGATCGGCCCACGAAAGCTGCTTCGCATCACCAAAGGCATTCTCGTAACGGAAGGGGGAATCTACGTCGTGACGTCCGAAGGAAGGACCTACCTTTTTCCAAAGGCAGCGAGCTCGGTCGTAGAGCTGGAGTCGGAAGAGTTGGAGAACTGCCCACCGCCGGCGGATTATAGTTGCAGCAACCCCTGCGCAGGTGGGAGCCTGGCTAATTGCAAGGCCGACGTAGATGCGCACAAAGGATCGAACGACATCGTCATCGGATCAACGTGCGCTGTGGGAGCAGACGCTCCTCAAAGTACTAATGGTGGATGTGCTCAAACCGTCACATTTTGCGACCTTACAACGGGAAAAAGATCCACATACTCAACAAGTGCGAACTGTCCACCGCGTCCAGAGGGACGTGCCTATGCTAACTGCAACGACAGAATCGACAATGACGGGGATTGGCTGGTGGACTACGACGATGAGGACTGCCTGGCCTCGCCGATTCTCCTCGACGTCGCCGGAGACGGCTTTCATTTGGCCGGTCTCTCCGAGCCCGCCCTGTTCGACTTCGATGCGAATGGAACGCCGTTGGTGATGGGTTGGACAAGAGCTGGCGAGGATGACGCCTTCCTCGTCTTGGATCGAGATGGCGACGGGGAGATCACTACAGGACGCGAGCTCTTTGGAAACGCGACGCCCCTCTCCAGCGGGGCGATCGCCAAACACGGTTTCATGGCTCTGGCCGAGGGCGACCAAAACGGCGATGGATGGATTGACGCCCGATGCGCCTCCGCCTGTGGCGAGATGCGAATCACAATGGGATGAGCGAGAGCGGCGAGCTCCACAGTCTTCCCTCAGCCGGGATCGAGAGGATCAACGTCGAGTTCAGAGAAAGCCGAAGGCGAGATGCGCACGGCAATGTCTTCCGATACCGCTCGAAGGTCATCTTCGCCGATGGCCAGGAGAGATTCACCTACGATGTCCTCCTCGTCTTCATCCATTGAACGCCTCAGTGAGGCGGACTCCCTTCCCGGCACAGATCTTCGCACGTGAAGACGTTCTCACCGACGATGGGCGCTTTTGCGCGGGCTCCGTGTCCGGGAGTATACTGAGTGCAGATTCGAACGGGCCTTTTGAGATCGGATGGCGAGGAGGGCGTATGAAACGGATTCGCGATATCGTCGGCTCCCGCACGGAGGTGTACACCGTCCAGAAGACGGACTCCGTGCGACAGGCGGCTCAGGAGATGACCCGACGGAACGTGCGCGCCATCTCGGTCCTCGATGGGGATCGGCTGGTCGGCATCCTCTCGGAGTGGGACATCATGACGAAGGTCGTCGCTGAAGGGCGCGATCCCGACACGACGCGCGTCGAAGAGATCATGACG
>BEHK01000028.1 GCA_002898775.1 bacterium HR08
CCTCGCTCAAGCGCGCGATCAGGTTCACCCCGCCCCGCACCTTGAAGGCGCCGATCGGCTGGTGGTTCTCGTACTTCACGTAGACGTCGGCTTCGAGCAGTTCGCTCAATCCCGCACACGGATAGAGCGGCGTGCGGGGGAGATAACGTCGGATGAGCCGGTGCGCATCCAGGATGTCGAGAATCGTCGGAATGGCGAGTGTCATCGCTCCCTCCTGTTGAAGACTCGCCCCTGATTGTGCCATATCGGGGCGGGAATCCCCAAGGGTTGGGCGGCGCGGGAGATTCGCGATACAATGAATGGGAGATTGGCGCGAGGGGGATCATCGTGAGCCGCATCGAGCTGTGGTTCGAGCCGGTCTTGGGGCGAAATCGCGAGATCTTCGTCTCCCTGTGCCAAGAGGCGCTGCGGACCGAGCGCGAGCCGACGTTTTTGTATCTGGTAGCGACGCGCCCCTTGTGGGAGGACGTCGTGCGTCGGATCGTGGACGGCGCGCGCGTGACGGCGGGCGCCGACGTGCGCGTCTTCCTCTTCGATGGTTTGGTGCGACGCCTCCTGCAGGAGAGCGGCGAGCGCCGCCTCTTCCTGCAGGAAGGGGAGCGGCTGGCGCTGCTGGAGCGCATCCTCGCGGAGTTGAATGAGGCCGGTGCGCTCACCCACATGCGAGAGATCGCCCATCTGCCCGGATGCGCGCGCTCGATCGCGCGGCTTCTGGGCGAGATCCAACGGGCCGATCTCTCGGCTCGCGAATTCGCCGAATTCGTCTCGGCTTCCGCTCGCCCGAATCCTCGCGACCTCGATCTCGCGCTCATCTACGCGACCTACGCGCGCACGCTGTGTGAGATCGCCGCCCTGGACCCCGATGGCGCGTATCGGAGCGCTCTGGACCTGCTGCGCCACCGTCCGGATCTCCCGCCCTGGTTGCGGACGACGCGTCTGTTGCTCATCGAAGGTTTCTTCGACTTCACGCCCGTTCAGAAGAAGCTGTTGCGATACCTGATCGAGCGCCTGCCGCACACCATAGTGAGCCTGATCTTCGACCCGGAGAATCCCGCCGTCTTCCAGGAGCCGCTGGCGGACACGCTGCGCTTTTTCCGGTCCTTCGATGGGCCGGTCATTGAGAGGCAGCAGCAGCAAGAGCTCCCTCGCGATCCGCGCCTTCGGCCGTTGCGCCGCCGACTGTTCGCCCTCGGGGAAGCAGCGTCGGCATGCGCGCCGGAATGCGGGGGTGAGCCGCCGATCACCATTCTGGCGGCCATGGGGGTCGCCGAGGAGGTTCGGGAGATCGTGCGCCTCATCAAGCGGCTCATCGCGGATGAGGGGTATCGCGCCTCGGAGATCGCCGTGATCGCGCGCGAGGTCGCCTATCTTCGGGCGCTCGGTGAGGAGCTGCCGCGCGCCGGTGTTCCCGTCGCGCTCGACGTGCGAGAACCGCTGGCGACGGTTCCCATTGTCCGAGCCGCCTTGCGCGTGCTCGAGGCGCGCGTGGGACAGGAGATGGCGACCTCCTACGTGGCGCTGCTCAAGGACGATTACCTCCATCCGTTCAGCGCCCACGAGCGCGATGCCATCGAGAGCGCGATGCGGACCGTGGGCGTGGATCTGGACATCCATACCTTCCGCAAACGCGCGCGCGATTTGCGGCGGATTCAGGAGCATCAGGCGCAGACGCTCACGGCGCGGACGGTGGATCTGGAGGAGGTGCAGCAGGAGCTGGCGCGATTGCAGCGGGGGATGCGCGCGCTCGACGCGACGCTGGAGGCCATCGAAGGTATGCGGCGCGCGCTCGCGCACATCCCCGAGCGCGGCACCATCCCGGATCTGGTCGAGGGCTTCCGGCGCGCGCTCGAAGCCTTCGGGGTGCGAGAGGGCGTGGAGCGCGAGCTGCTGCTGGCGGGACACGAGGAGGGCGAAGATGAGCGTGTCTGGCGACGGCTGGCACGCGATCTGCGCGGATGGGAGGCCTTGCAGGCGTGCCTGGATCGGCTCCTGCAGCTTCACGAACGCGCGCTCCGAGTCGGTGCGTCGGCGGAGCCCGAGCCATGGGCGGAGCGCGCCACGGCCGTCGCCGAGGCTGTGCTCCGACAGCCGCTCGAGGTTCGGGAATTCCGCGATCTGCTCGCGCATTGGCTGGAGCAGACCGAATTCCACCGGGAACGGGGCGATCCCTCGGGCGTGCGCTTGCTGGAAGCCACGCAAGCGCGTGGTCTGGCGTTTCGCGTCGTCATTCTGCCGGGCCTCATCGAAGGGGGATTCCCGCGCGCGCCCGAGCGCGATTGGGTGTATTCGGTCGCCGAGCGGGAACGCTTGGCGGCGGCCGGCCTCTTCCTCGAAGACCTCTCGCCGCGCCGATTCGAGGCCAAAGAGGCGCACTTCTTCTATCACGCGGTCAATCAGGCGACCGAGCGGGTGTATCTGACCTACCCGCGCGCGGAGGCCACGGGCGAGGAGACCGTCCCCTCGCCGTTCCTCGACGAGGTGCGTGAAGTCTATGCCGAGGCCGCGGGATGCGCGGTCCCCGTTCGAGAGCTGGACCCCACGACATATGACGTGCGCGCCGTCGCCTCGCCGACGGAGGGCGCGCGGGCGCTGCTGGCGAGCCTCTATCAGACGACGCCCGAGGATGCCCTCGTGCTGCATCTCTACAACGAAGCGGTGCGCGCGGGATGGGTGGACCGTCAGCTCCTTCGGCGCGTCCAAATCGAGCGTGAGCGGGAGCAGGGGGTGTGGGGCCCTTTCACCGGCATGCTCACCGACGAGACGATGCGCCATCTGTTGCGCGGGCGATTCGGGCCGCGGCGCGTCTACTCGCCGAGCCAGTTGAACACCTACGGCCAATGCCCCTTTCAGTTCTTCTGCCGACGCCTGCTGCGCTTGGAGAAGCGAGAGGAGGCATCGCTCGATCTGGTGGCGCTCGATCGCGGGTACCTGTTGCACACCATCCTGCAGGACTTCTTCGAGCGACATACGCGAGGGCCGCTTCTGCCCGAACGGCGTCGCGAGTATCGCGAGGAGATGGCGCAGGTGGCGGAACGCATCTTCGCCGAGTACGAACAGAAGGCGCTGCCGATCCATCGCGCGCTCTGGGAGCTGGAGAAGGCCGAGATCCTCGATACGGCGATTCGATTCCTCGATGCCGAGCTCGCCTATCAGCGACAGACCGGGGGGCGCATGCGCCCGCATTGGTTGGAGCTGGGATTCGGCCTGGGGCCGGAAGAGAGAGAGCGGTGCCATCCCGATTCCACGCGGGAGTACCTCGTGTTGCGCCGCGCGGGAGCGCCCTCGGGGCGAGTCTGGGCCATCGCCGAGGAGGATCGGATTCAGATCCGCGGGCGCATTGATCGCGTGGATCGCTCCGACGATGGCCGATACATCGCCTACGATTACAAATCGGGGAGCGGCGCTTCGGTCGAGGAGATGGAGGAAGGGACCGATCTGCAAATCCCCCTCTACATTCTGGCGCTGGAGCGATTGTTCCTTCGGCCAGGTGAGGAGGTCATCGGTGGGGGGTATTATTCGATCCGCACGGGGAAGCGCACGCACGGCCTCTATCGGCGGGAGGCGGCGGCGCTGACGGCCATTGGGGAGAGGACGCGCGCCTTGCGGCCCACGCCCGAAAGGCGCGAGCTGCTGGCTCGCGCGGAGCAGTTCGCCTGGCACTACGTCGAGGGGATGCGGCGCGGCGATTTTCGCATCGCGCCCAAGAGCGCGCGCATCTGCGGGCGCTGCGAGTTTCGCGCCGTGTGCCGCTTCGATCCTCACCGAGCGCGCGCTCGAGCCGAAACCGCTTCTGAGGAGCAGGAATGACGCGCGATTCGCTCACGCCGGATCAGCGACGGGCGGTCGAGACGCTCGATCGCTCGCTCGTGGTGACGGCCGGACCCGGAGCGGGGAAGACCCGCGTGCTCGTCGAGCGCGTGCTGCAGATTCTCGAACGCGATCTCGCCACGCTGGAGGAGATCGTCGCCATCACCTTCACCAATCGGGCGGCCAATGAGATGAAGACGAAGATCCGGCTCGCCATCGCGCAGCGGATGCGAAGCGCGCCCTCGCGACGCTGGCAGGAGGCGAAGCGGCAGCTTGAGACGGCGGCGATCTCCACGATTCACGGCTTCTGCGCGCGTCTGCTGCGCGCGCATCCGGTCGAGGCGCAGGTGGATCCGGAGTTCGCCATCCTCGACGAGTTCCGCAGCCGCGTGCTCCTGATGCGCGCCGTCGAGGAGGTCCTGGAGGACGGCATCGAAGCGGGGGACGAGATCATCGGGCGCCTGGTCATCGGATACTCGCGGCGCGGACTCATTCGGGCGATCGCCGATCTGCTGGCGATGGTGCGCGCCCTGGGCCTGCGCGTGGAGGAAGTCCTCGCCATGACCGAGCGCGGGCGGCGGACGCCCGAGGATTATCGGGTGGCGGTCGAGCGTCTTGAGGAGATCGTGGCGCAGTTGGAGACCTTTCCCAAGCCGACCGAGCGTATGGCCGAGCAGATCGCCGCCTTCAGCCAGGCCTATCGGTGGTACGGGCCGCTGCTGCGCGCCGAGCCGCGCCTTGATGACGCCCCCGTCTTGGAGGAGTGCCTGCGGGCGCTTCGAGAGGCGCGCCTCGAAAAGCGCGGACGTCTGAGCGAAATGGCCGCCGAGCTCGACGCGTGCCTGGAAGAGATCGAGCTGACGTTCTACGACGTGTGCGCCGGCGAGGTGATCGCCACGCTCGGCGAGCTCTTGCGGCGCGCCGACGACCGCTACGCGCAGCTCAAGCGCGAGCAGGTCGGTCTCGATTACGAGGACCTGCAGTGGAAGGCGCGCGAGTTGCTCCGCGCGCATCCGGAGATCGCCGCGACCTATCGGCGAGAGATCGCCTTCCTTCTGGTGGACGAATTTCAAGACACCAATGCGCTGCAGAAGGAGATCCTCGATCTGCTGCGCGGTCCGGAGGATCGGCCTCGCCTGTTCCTCGTGGGCGATGCCAAGCAATCCATCTACAACTTCCGCGGGGCGGCGGTGGAGGTGTTTCTGAGGGCGCGACGGGAGATCGAGGCGCGCGGGGGGGAGCATGTCGAGCTGGAGCGGAACTTCCGCAGCACGGCCGGACTCGTGCGCTTCTTCAACGCCTTCTTCGCTCGCCTCATGCGCGCGGTCGAGAGCGCGCCGGTGGGCTATTCCCTGGAGGAGCTGGGATGGACGCCGTTTGTCGAGAGCGCGCCGCATCGGGAGGGGGAGGGCGTGGCGCCTGTGGAGGTGCTTCTGGAGATCGGCGCGCACGTCCGAACGGCTGAAGAGGCGCGCCGATGGGAGGCCGAACGCCTGGCCGAGCGCATCGCGCAGATGGTGCGCCAGGGGGAACAGCTCGTTCGAGAGGATTCCGGCGACGGGAGCGAGCGCCTGCGCCCGGTTCGCTACGGCGACATCGCGCTGCTCTTCCGCGCGATGACCGATGTGAAGGTCTACGAGCGCGCTTTGCGCGAACGCGGCATCCCGTACTACGTGCTCGCCGGGCGCGGCTTCTACGAGCGCGAGGAGATTCGCGACATCCTCGCGCTGCTGGAGTTCCTGGAGAACACGACCGATGAATTGGCCCTGGTGGCCGCCTTGCGCTCGCCGCTCTTCGGGATCTCGGACGAGGCGCTCTTCTGGTTGCGACACGCGGCGGAGGCGCAGAGCGAGGGATGGCTCGATCCCCATCCGCTGCTGACGAGCCTGTGGCATCAGGAGCGCGTCCTGGGGATCGCGGCCGAGGAACGCCCGCGCCTGGAGCGCGCCGCCCGCGTGCTCGCGCACTTGCTGCGCCTGCGAAATCGCCTCCCCCTCGTCGAGTTGCTGCAGGAGATCTTGGCACTCACGCACTACGAAGCCATTCAGGCGACGGCCTTCGATGGGCATCAGCGCGTGGCCAATATTCGGAAGCTCGTCGAGCTGGCGCGTGGCTTCGAAGCGAGCGGCCCACATGTGCTCGGCGATTTCACGGCCTTCGTCCGGCAATTCGCCGAGATGGCTGAGGAGAGCGAAGCTCAGGTGACGACCGAAGCGGCCGATGCCGTTCGGCTCATGACCGTGCATAAGGCCAAGGGCTTGGAGTTCCCCGTCGTCATCATCCCCGATACGGGGCGTCCCTTCCGAAAGGACGCACCGCCTCTGGTCTTCGATCGCGCCGCGGGCCTTGGGATGCAGATCCCGGATCGGCGCGGGCGACTCCACGAGACGTGGTCGCGACGGCGCGTCCTGGAGGTCCTTCGGCTTCGCGAATACTTCGAGCACCAGCGGCTGCTCTTTGTGGCCATGACGCGAGCGCGCGACTATCTCCTCCTCTCCGGCGCCGCTGAACGGCTCAGCGCCGGAGAGCGAACGTCGGCGTCTGTCCTCCCCGGGGCGAGCTGGCTCGAGTGGATCGCGCGCATTTTGGAACTGCCGGAAGCTGAAGCCCTCTCGGACGTGTACGAATGGAACGGCGTGAAGGTGCGCGTCACGCTCGGGCGAGGCGAAGCACTGGGCGCGGCCACGGCGCAGCGCCCGACGCTCATCGCTCGCTATCCGCAGCTTGAGCGTGGAGAGCCTATCCCCGAATCGCTCCTGCCGCCGCTCTCTGAGGGCGAGCGCGAGCACATGCGGCGCGTGTGGCGACGACTCCAACCTTCGCCGCCGGAAGTGGGGGAGGGGGGCTCGCCCATCGCCGTCACGCGCCTTCTGGCGCTGGCCCGATGCCCCTTGCAGTTTTATTTCGAAAGCGTGCTCGACCTGCCCGCCTGGGATGAGTATGAAGAAGCCGCCGCCTCCTTGGCAGGAGCGAGGCGCCTCCCGCCCGCACTCGGCGGACGCCTCGTCCATCGCTTCTGCGAAGAATATGATGGATCGGAGCCGTGGGAGGTCGTCCTCGGTCGCCTCATCGAGGAGATGATCGTCGGAGGATCGCTCGAAGCGGAGGCGGAGACCTCGTGGGCCGAACGCCTCCGCGCGTCTCGGGAAGCGGCCTTCGCTGAGGTGCGTCCGCTCATCGAGAACTATGTGCGGAGCGATCTCTACCGCACGATCGAGGCCATCCTGTGGGGGGAGAAGCCGGGGCGCGTCCAGAGCGAGTGCGAGATCCTCTATCGCACGGCCTATGGCCTTGTGCGCGGCCGCCTGGACAAGGTGATCTGGACCGAAGAGGACACGGCGTGGATCGTGGACTTCAAGACCACTCGCGTGAGTGGGGACCCCGGCGCGCTCGTGGACGAATATGCGCTGCAGATGCAGATCTACGCCCTCGCCGTTCAGCGCGCGTGGCACCCTCGCGCGATTCGCGCCGAGCTGTACTTCCTGGCGCCCAATGTGCGCGTGCCCGTGCGTGTGGAGGCGCTGGAGGAGACGGCCGCGCTCCTGGAACACCTGACCGAGCAGGTCGCGCGCGCACGGCGGCGCGAGGATTTCCCGGCCCGCCCCGATCCCGCCCGTTGTCGGCGCTGCCCGTGCGTGCGCTTCTGCCCGGAGCGCGTCCTCGGAGACGCAGCGGTTTGACAGCGGCGCGCGCAGGCGCCTACAATGGGAACGTCCTCGCTATGGCAAGGGAGAGCGGCATGATCAGCAGCATCATCGTCTTCCTCCTGCTCGGCAGCGGAAGCGTCCGCGCGCCGCAGACCGTTCCCTCGCAGGAAGAGGTGCGCTTGGGCACGATCGGCGTCAACGTGCCGATCACCGTCTACGATAAGGACGGGCGCTTGGTGACCGATCTCACCGTCGAGGATTTCGAGGTGCGCGAAGATGGCGTCCCGCAGCGCATCCTCTCCTTCTCGAAGGAGAACGAGCTGCCGCTGAGCGTCGCGCTCGTCATGGACGCCAGCAATAGCGTGCGTCCGAAGCTGAAATTCGAGAAGGAGGCCACGATCGCCTTCCTGGACGGCATCGTTCGTCCGCGCAAGGACCGCGCGCTGCTGGTCACCTTCGGATCGGTGATCGAGTTGCATCAGGACTTCACCGACGATGTCGAAGATTTGAAGGCGGCGATCCGCGCGGTGAAAGCAGGCGGCGCGACGCCCCTCTACGATGCCCTCTATCGCGTGATCGAGGAGAAGATGACGATGGCCCCCGGTCGTCGCGTTCTCATCCTCATCTCCGATGGCGAGGATACCGCGAGTGAGCGCACGCTGGAGGACGTCATCGAGCTGGCGCAGCGCACCGAGGTCGTCGTCTATGCCATCGGGACGGTGCACGCCGGCGGCTTCGGCGTGACCATGGGGATGACGGATGCTCCGGGGATGAAGGAATTACGACGGCTGGCCGAGGAGACCGGCGGTCGCGCCTTCTTCCCCTCGAAGATCCTCGATCTGGAGCGAAACTTCTCCGACATCAGCGCTGAGCTGCGCAGCCAGTACTATCTCTTCTACGTCTCCAGCAATCAGAATCGCGACGGGCGGTTCCGCAAGATCGAAGTGCGCATCCTGAACCGCAAGGACCTGCGCGCGCGCACCAAGCGCGGGTATAAAGCGCCTCAGGCCTCGTGAGCGAGATGTCGCACCTCCGTTCTGCACGTCTGTTCGGAGCCAGACCGCGAACGTTTGGCCGGTGGGCCTCGGGCCGGAGGATCGGACTTCTCCTCCTCAGCGCCGGACTGATGCTGGCTCATCCTCAGGCGTTCGAGAAAGGGGCGGACCGTTCTCGGCCGGAGGCGCGCGCGCTTCAAGATCAGCGATCCAAACGCGCCGCCGCTGCCGAGCCGGACGAGCCGGTGCATCTGAGCGCTCGCCTGGTCAACGTCTTCTTCACCGCCACCGATCGGCGCAATGCGATCATCACCGATCTCCGGCGTGAAGAGGTGCGCATCTTCGAGAACGGTCAGGAGCAGGAGATCTTCACCTTCGTGCGGCAGACGGACCTGCCGCTGACGATCGCCCTGCTCATGGACGTCAGCGCCAGTCAACAATACACCCTGTCGGAGCAGAAGGTGGCCGCCGCGCGGTTCCTTCGCGCCATTGTGCGTCCGGGCAAGGACACGGTCGCCCTCGTGGCGTTTCGCGATGAGGTGATCCTCATTCAGGATTTCACGTCAACGATCGCGCGCTTGGAAGCCGCCCTGAACCGCGTGCGCTATACGCCGCCGACGAGTCAGAATCCGGAGAGCCGGTTCGGCGGCACGTCCCTCTACGATGCCCTCGTGCTCACGGCGCGCGAGTTGTTGGCCAAGCAGCCGGGACGTCGCACGATCCTCCTGCTCACCGATGGCGAGGACACGACGAGCGTCTCTCGGATCCAGGAGGCGATCGCCGAGGCCTTGCGCGCGGAAGTGATGATTTATGCCATCGGCATCGGCGATCGGTATCGGTTCGGGATCAATAGCGGCGTGCTCCGACGGCTGGCGCAGGAGACCGGAGGACGCGCGTATTTCCCGAAGAACGCCGACGACCTGACCCGCGCCTTTCGGGAGATCGAGACCGAGCTGCGCAGCCAATATCTGCTGGCCTACTACCCCTCCGATCCGAACCCCCATGGCCGATTTCGCCGGATCGAGATTCGCGTCCCCACGCGCAAGGGGATTCGGATTCGCCATCGGCGGGGATACGTGCTCTAGCCGTTCACTCCTCTTCGAGGCCCTGGCCCGCGACGCGCAATCGCGTGAGCGCACGCTGCAGGCGCGCTTGAGCGCGCGAGAACTCGATCTCACTCGTGCTCTGCCGCATCTCGCGCAGGGCGCGCTCGCGCGAGCGGCGCGCCCGTTCGATGTCAATCTCCTCCGGACGTTCGGCCGTATCGGCGAGGACGGTCACCTTGTCGGGGAGCACTTCCACGTACCCCCCGCGCACGGCCAGCATGTGCCGTTCATTCCCGATCCGATAGCTCAGGATACCCGTTTGCAACAGGCTCAGCAAATAGGTGTGCTCGGGCAGGATCCCCAACTCGCCCCCGAGCCCGGGGACGGTCACTTCATCCACCCACTCCTCGAGCACCAACCGTTCGGGCGTCACGACCTCCAGTTTGATCTTGCCCTTCATCGCGTCCCTCTTTCGCCGTGGGCCTACGCCGCTGCTCGACGAATCCGCTCCGCCTTCTCGATGGCTTCTTCGATCGTGCCGACCATGTAGAAGGCCTGCTCGGGGAGATCGTCATGCCGGCCCTCGACGATCTCCTTGAAGCCGCGGACCGTGTCCTCGACCTTCACGTACTTCCCCTTCAGGCCCGTGAACTGCTCGGCGACGAAGAACGGCTGGGAGAGGAAACGTTGAATCTTTCGCGCGCGGGCGACGATGAGCTTGTCCTCCTCCGACAGCTCATCAATGCCGAGGATGGCGATGATGTCTTGCAGCTCCTTGTACCGTTGCAAGATCGCCTTGACCTGTTGCGCCGTGCGATAATGCTCCTCGCCGACGACGCGCGGATCAAGGATGCGCGAGGTCGAGGCCAGGGGATCCACGGCCGGATAGATGCCCAGCTCGAAGATCTGACGCGAGAGGACGGTCGCGGCATCCAGATGCGCGAAGGTCGTGGCCGGCGCCGGATCGGTGATGTCATCGGCCGGGACGTAGATGGCCTGCACCGAGGTGATCGAACCCCTCTTGGTGGAGGTGATCCGCTCTTGCAACTCGCCGAGCTCCGTCGCCAAATTCGGTTGATACCCCACGGCCGAAGGCATGCGCCCCAGAAGCGCCGAGACCTCCGATCCCGCTTGCGTGAAGCGGAAGATGTTGTCAATGAACAGGAGCAGGTCCTGCCCCTCTTCGTCCCGGAAATATTCGGCGACCGAGAGCGCCGAGAGTGCGACGCGCAAACGCGCGCCCGGCGGCTCGGTCATCTGCCCGTAGACGAGCACCGCCTTGCTGAGCACGCCCGATTCCTTCATCTCCAACCAGAGATCGTTCCCCTCGCGCGTGCGCTCACCGGCGCCACAGAAGACCGAGACGCCACCATGATGCATGGCCACGTTGTGGATCAGTTCCATGATGAGCACGGTCTTGCCGACGCCCGCGCCGCCGAAGAATCCGATCTTCCCCCCGCGCAAGAAGGGCTGAATGAGGTCAATGACCTTGATGCCCGTCTCGAACATCTGCAGCTCCGTGGATTGCTCCTCAAAGCTCGGCGCCGGGCGATGGATGGGGTAGTACTTGTCCGTGATGATGGGGCCGAGCTTGTCCACGGGTTCCCCCACGACGTTGAGAACGCGACCGAGCGTGGCCGGCCCGACGGGCATCATGATCGGCTTGCCCGTGTCATACGCCTTCATCCCGCGCACGAGCCCTTCGGTCGGCTTCATCGAGACGCAGCGCACGCGCCCTTCGCCCAGGTGTTGCTCGACCTCGACGATGATGTCAATAGGCTCGGGCACGTCAAAGCCTTCGCTCGTGATCCGAAGGGCATTGTAGATCGGGGGGAGATGATCCTCAAATTGCACGTCCACGACCGTGCCGATGACTTGCACGACGCGGCCCACCTTCATCCCGTTCGTCTCTTGGCTCATAATCCCCAGCCACCTCCTTCGAAAGGGAAGGGAGTATAGCACAACGCCCGCAGGGGATCAAAAAATCCTAAAAAAGCCCGCGCGGGCTCGCCTGCAGAATCGGGTTGGGTCTCACGACGTGGATTCGCTCGCTCCGGGCTCAACTCGAACACCCGCTTCGGGGGATCTCGATGTTGAAGGTGGAGGACGAAAGGCCCATCATGAGCCGCCCGCGCGACGGGTAACTCAACGCGCGCCGTTCACCTCAGGGCGCCTCACTTCCGGCCCAAATTCGTGCTGCGGGCACAACAAAACCCGGAACCGGCCGCCTCCTCCGCAATCGGAGGAGGCAGCCAGTCCCGAAGATCACACACGGGCATGGCCTTCTCTTTCCCACGCGCGATCACAGCCCCACGAACAGCCCCTGCAACAGGCTCGTCGTCGGACTGTGCCCCAACGCAACTCCAAAGAGCACCACCGACATCATCGCCGCCAAGCCCAAGATGGCATCAATCAGCAGAAACGGCCCCACGAACGTCAGGAAGAAGCCGGCCAGCAAAAAGATGATGCCCGGCACTAGAACCGCCAGATTCCCCAGCATCATCGGAATACCCAGCCCGACTGCCATCAGCATGAGCTTCTTCATCGTCCCTCCTCCTTATGGATTTCACCCGAAGGGGAACATCCCCTTTCGGCCCACTCCCCTCTTCCGAAGAGAGGGGGAAAATCCCCCCACCGACCTCACGCCCCCGCCGGAAACACCGGCGACGTCCGGAAGGGGCACGTCGTCACCCGTCCAGCAGCTGTACCACAGTCAGCAGCGCTGACACCAGCGCCACTATCAACGGGCAAACCAGTGCCATCTGGGGCACCGGGTTGAGGTGTCCCACATGTTGAGCCAGCCGCCTCTGGACACGCATCCGCATCACCATCTATATCACTCGGCCCGCTTGCCGCCCCCCACCAATTGTTCGTCGCATCCAGCGGGGCTGTAGCCCCCGAATCGGGGGAGAAGAGCACACCAGTCGCCCCCGTGACCGTACTCGTGATGTTGTTCAGGTTGATTACGACCGTATTGGCAGTCTCCCCAGCAATAGCATTATCATTCACCACTACGCCTGTGTCGTTATTAGCAATAACGTTCCGAAGAACCTGAACATTCGTGGACTCCGCGATCCCGATCCCAAAGGCATCCTGCGGGGCCGCTGTGCCGACAAAATTCCGCACCGTATTCCGCTGAACGGTCACGTCGTCGCTCCCACCTACGCCAATCCCAGAGAAGCTACTGGTATTGTTCCCCCCATCTACGATATTCCTTTCCACAACCACGCCGCCGCCGGGAGCCTCAACTCTGATCCCCACTGCCGTTGGCGCTCCTGCGCTTCCGATCCGATTGCGCCTCACCGTCATGGTATCACCAAACACCACCACGCCAAAGCCACTACTACCGGTCCTTGGAATGACGTTCCCTTCGACCAGAAACGGGCCACCGGATTCACCGGTGCCAGGAGTGAAAGGATCACCGATCATGATGCCTGTGATATTCGCCGTCGTTGTCGCCGCCTGGATGAGCAAGTTCCGCACCGTGAGCGGGTTGCCATTGCCATCCGTAAAGACACCGATGCAGTTGTCCGGCACCACGATCTTGAGCCCCATAATGGTGAGTGCCCCCGCGCGAGCGCTCACATCGAGTACAGCACCATTCGTGCAGTCAGCAGATGAAATCTGCAACGTCCCCCGAAGGCCGCGCCCGGCCACGATCTTCAATCCATCCGGGGGAGTGTCAGTAGCAGAATCGAGAATCGCATTCGCCCCTGTGAGCGTCCCGCTCACAAGGAGCGTGTCATTATCGGCTGCAGCCGCAACGGCCGCCGACAAGCTCGTGTAAGTTTGGCGCAACCTCGGATTGAGCACGCGTCCGGTGACTTGCGTATAGACCAAGGCGGGCAAGATCAGAAGCCCGACCGTGCCCGCCGCCAGGATCATTCTCGTGATTCGTCGCTTATTCATCATCACGCCCTCCTTTCCTGCTAGGATACATTCCCTCACCCGATGTGGGATGAGGATCGCTCACCCCCTTCACGACGCCGAGAGGGCGAACCTCGCCTCTTCCTCCGCTCGTTCGTCCACCCGACGCCGCGATCGGCGCCTAGAATAACAAAAACCCGCGGCGATGTCAAGAAAAAATTCCCTGCACGCGATTCCCCCATGTCGCCGGCAGGCGGGTGAATTCGCCCGGCACGCCCGCGTGAGCGAGCGTCCGAACATTTAGGGCGAGCTGCCAGCGAGGAGACGACCCCTTCCGCATAAAGCCCGCGTGAGCGGGCGTGCGAATATAGCCCGGGGCGAGCCGAAGGCGAGGAGATGACGCCTTCCTATGAAGCCGGCGAAGCCGGCATCCGAATATAGCCCAGGGCGAGCGCGAGCGAGCCCTGGGACAACGTCGCCCCGATCATTCCCCAAGCCCCCGAAGGGGGCGGCCCATCGGCACGATCACACGCCATGTTCATCCCGACGACATCACGATTGGCCTCCACATGGGCTGCCCGCGTGCGCGGGCTCGCCTGCGGAATCGGGTTGGGTTCACAATGCAGGTTCGCTGCGCTCACCCTGGGCTAGACTCGAACGCCCGCTTCGCGGGCTGTACAAGGAAGCCGGTCTTAAACAGGGTTCGCTTCGCTCGCCCTAGGCTAAATTCGGTCGCCCTCTTCGGGGGCTTGGATTTCGTATTGCGGGGGCGCGCGAACAGGGGCTTGATCCCGAAGGGCAGCCCGTCTACACTTAGCCCGAACGTTGAGCAAATCGGAGGGCGGCGATGAGAAGACTCCTTGTCGGGCCGGTGTGGCTCATGACCTTCTCCACCCTCTGGGCCGCGCAGGTGAATGTGGGGCGGCTATCGGGGCTGGTCACGGACACACAAGGGGGCGTCATTGTAGGCGCGACGGTCACGGCCACGCGCGCTTCGGCCGAGCCGATCGTGACGCAGACCAATGAGGCCGGGCGCTACACATTCCCCAGCCTGATCCCCGGCCGCTACACGCTCACGGTCGAAGCGCCGGGCTTCAAGCGCGTGAGTCTGAGCGACGTTCTTATTGAGGTCGGTAGCGCGGTCACGCGCGACGTCGTGCTGGAGCCCGGAGCGATCACCGAAGAGGTCACGGTCACCGCGGCCGGTCAACCCGTGGTGGAGATCGGGAAAGGCCCGTCGCTGGGCGATGTCGTGGACGCGCGTCGGATTCTCGATCTCCCCTTGAACGGGCGGAATCCGCTCGATCTCATTCAACTTCAAGCGGGCGTGGTCGGCAGCAACGTCTCCGGGACGCGCACGACCTCGAACAACATTCGCGTGGATGGGATTCAGGCGCAGGACAATTTCATCCAGGAGCCGATCACGGTGGCCATGATCCCCCTCTCGGTGGATGATGTCGCCGAATTTCGCGTGACGACCTCGCCGGTGGACGTCGAATATGGGCGTGGGGCGGGCGCTCAGGTGGATGTGGTCACCCCCTCGGGGACGAACGAGCTGCACGGCAGCCTCTTCGAGTTCCATCGCAACACGGCGCTGAATGCCAACAGCTTCTTCAACAACGCCATTCCGCGACGCGCCGATGGGACGGAGGTGGCTCCGCGCGATATCCTGTTGCGCCATCAGTTCGGCTTTCGCGTGAGCGGTCCGATTCGCCGCCATCGCACCTTCTTCTTCGGCGCGTATGAGGGGCTGCGCGAGAGCACCGGGCAGACGGTGACGCGCGTGGTATTGACCGAACCGGCGCGGCGCGGGCTCTTCCGCTATTTCCCGAACATCCCCAACGGGAATGCGGCCAGCGCCAATCCCACCGTGGACTTTCAAGGGAATCCGCGGCCACCGGCCGGTCTGACGCTCGCCGATTTGCGCGTGCTCGACCTCTTCACCCTGGATGCGCGGCGCGCGCAGCCGGATCAGACGGGAGTGATCCGCCGATTGCTCGCGGCCATCCCCTTGCCCAATGATTTCACGGTCGGGGATGGATTGAACACGGCCGGCTACACCTTCTTCGCGCCGATTCGCACCGTCTCCGATCAATTCACCGTGCGTCTGGACCACGCGTTCACGGATCGGCATCGGCTCTACGGCGTCTATCGCTTCCAGGATTTCGCCATTCGCGGCGTGATCGCCCCAGGCGAAGGGCTGCAGACCTTCCCCGGCTTCGGCGTGGGCGGACAGCTATTCCGCGCGCAGAGCTTCTCGGGCACGCTGGTCTCGACCTTCACGCCGACGCTCGCCAACGAATTTCGCGCGGGCTTTCAACGCACGCCCGTTCGCTTCGTGCCGCCGGAAGAGGGGGGATTGGCGGCTGTGGGCGCGCGCTTGCCGACGCTGCAGGGCGTTTCCGTCTTCCTCGCCTTCGGATCCTTCAGCAATCCGATCGAGACCTTCGAGCTGCAGCGGCGCGTCACACCGGTCTATCAATACGGGGACACGGTGACCTGGATTCGCGGCCGGCATGAATTTCGCGGCGGTGTCGAAGTGCGCTTCATCCAGGCCAATTCGCTCGATACGGCGGGGGTGCGCCCGGTCGTGAGTCTGGGGGAAGCCCCGGCCAGTCAGGTCCCCCTGCCGCGCGAGGTGAATCCGAATAACGCGTCGCTGGCGCGCGCCATCCTCTACGATCTCACGGGTTCGATCGCGCGTCTGGAGCAGACGTATCGCACGCCCGATGGGCGCGTGCTCATTCCCTTTCAGTCGGAGAACTTCGGGTTTCGGCATCGGCAGGTGAATCTCTTCTTCGGCGATGCCTGGCGATGGCGGCGCTCGCTGACGCTCATCTATGGCGTTCGCTACGAATACAATACCGTTCCGTTCGAGGTGAACGGACTGCTCGTGCAGCCGACGCTCGGGCTCGGACGCACGCGCTTTGACGCGGCGCTTGGCATCTCTCGTCGCACGGGCACCTGGGGCGATCTCTTTCAACCGTCGGCGCCGGTGACCGATCCGCGGGCGATCGGCCCGGTCGGGTTCGAGCTGGTGGGGCCGGGACGTCCGAATCCGCTCTTTCGCGATGATCGCAACAACGTCGCGCCCGCCGTGGGATTGGCCTGGAGTCCGCGCACGCGGCTGTGGGGCCTGCGCCATCTGCTGGGGCGCCAAGACCAGAGCGTGCTGCGCGGGGGCTATTACATCGGGTACGAAGCCTTCCCCTTGGTGCTCTTCGCCCAGTTCAGTCGGTTCAATCCCGGCCTCTCGACGTCGGCGTTTCTCGCGCCGGCGGCGACGGCCACTGCCGTCAGCCGATTGGACAATCCGATCGGGATCACCTTGCCCGTCCCCCTGGCCGATACCCGTGCGCTGCAGCCGCCGGATTTCCAGCGACGCGACAGCGGCTTCTTCATTGATGAGCGGTTGCGCTCACCCTATGTGCAGACGTGGAATCTCTCCTGGCAGCGCGAATTGGATCGCGACACGGTCCTCGAGCTTCGCTATGTCGGCACCAAAGGGACCAAGCTCGTGCGCACGGCCAATCTCAACGAGATCAACATCATCGAGAACGGGCTGCGCGATGATTTCACGCTCTTGCGCGAGGAGTTGCTGCGCAGCGGTGATCCCCTGGGCTTCACCCCCACGCGCTTCCCCAACCCGAATGGCCCGCTGGCGCGCATCTTCCGCACCCCGGGCCGATTCCTCAACATCTTCGGCGCTCGAAATGATCTGCTCCTGGGGAACTACGTCCTCATCGCCTTCAACATAGACCGCCAGGTCTTCCAGGGCGCGCAAGGCGGATGGTTGGCCCTGGCCGGTCTGCCCGTGAATTTCATCAGCGCCAATCCGCAATTCGCCAGCGTCCTCTACATGTCGAACTTCTCCAACTCGACGTATCACGCGGCGCAGATCGAAGTGCGGCGCCGCTTCGCGCGCGGCTTGCAGTTTCAGGCGAACTACACTTTCAGCCGCGCCCTCGGCGATGGCACCGACGACGGCATGGATCAATTCGCTTTCTCCTCGAACTTCCGCACGAATCGGGATCGGCGGATCGAGAAGCGGCGTTTGGTCTTCGATCGCGAGCACGTGCTCAAGGTCAATGCCATTTACGAGCTGCCGATCGGTCCGGGACGACGGTTCCTGAGCCGTTCGCAGGGGTGGGTGGGTCGTGTGCTCGAGGGGTGGCAGGTGGCCGGCATCTTCCTCGTCTATTCGGGAGCGCCGCGCACTTTCAGCGCCGGACGGTTCACGCTCTTCGGCGCCGGTGGGCTCAACGTCGTGCCTCCAAATCCCGCCCCCGGATTCAGCATTCGAAACTTCTCGGGCACGGTCACGCGCTTGCCCGACGGCGTCACCTTTCTGCCCGGGGTGACCAATCCTTTCCAGGACCCCTTCGGGTTCAATCGCATGGTGGTGGATCGGGATGGTCGGCCCATCCTTCTGACCCCCGAGCCGGGGACGGCAGGTACGCTCGGCGCCGGGACGTTCACCGATCCCGGCCAAGTCTATTTCGACGGCAGCCTCCTCAAACGCACGCGCGTGGCCGAACGATGGATCATCGAATTCCGGGCCGAGTTCTTCAACCTCTTCAACACTGTGAACTTCGATGGGCCCAATCTCAACATCCAATCGCCGAGCTTCGGACGCATCAGCCAGCAGGTGAATTCCCCGCGCGTCATTCAGTTCGCCCTTCGCGTGAGTTTCTGAGCGGCCCGTGCGAAGGCCGATCGTGACGTCGTCGGGATGGACACGGCGTGCGCTCGTGCCGATGGGCCGCCCCCTTCTGTCCTAGGGCTCGCCTGCGGCTCGCCCCGGGCTAGATTCGGACGCCTGCTTCGCAGGCTTTATGCGGAAGAGGTCGTCTCTTCGCCTTCGGCTCACCTTGGGCTAGATTCGCACGCCCGCTCGCGCGGGCTTTATGCGGGAGGGGGGGGACGTCAGCGCCGCTCGCCTCGGGTGAGGTTCCGGCATTGGCTTACGCAGACTCGCTGCGTGGAGATCACTTCTTCGCCATCCGCTGTCGGTAACTCTCGGCCAGTTCCACGGCCTTGGGCATGGCCTCAATAGCCTTGAGCAATTGCACGTCCAGGTCGTTGAGGACCTGAGCCGCCGTTTCGATTCCGTAAGCCGCCGTGACGACTTCGTAGCGGATATACTGCCGCACGAATTCGCGGTTCTCGTCCACCAGCTTCGCGCTCATGCGGAACTCGCTCTTATGCTCCTGCAGGTATCGTTTGAAGGCCTCAAGGACGTCATCGGTGATCCGGTATTCGTCGGGCTTCAAGACGTGGCGGAATGTGATGCCGGGCACACGATACCGCTCCAATCCCGGGATGAGCCCGGCGACCAGTTCGCGCGCGAAGGCGAAGATGGGCCCAAGCAGCGCGGATTGTTCGCGCGTCAATTGGGTGGCGGGGACGACGATATCGGGGGTGATCCCACCGCCGCCGTAGACCTCGCGTCCCATGTCGGTGCGAAAGCCCGGTCCTTGCGGTTGAACCGGAGTCTCAGCCTCTCGACGTTGCGCGTAGTAACTGTATGGCGACAAGCCGATGTAGCGGCGCTGGATGAACCGTCCGCTCGGCAGCAGGTATTTGGCCGTGCTGAGCGTCAATCCCGTTCCGAAGGGCAAGGGGATGATCGTCTGCACCAGAGCCTTCCCGAACGTCGGTTCGCCTACGATCAGTCCCCGGTCATGCTCCTGGATCGCGCCGGCGACGATCTCCGAGGCCGAGGCGGTCGCCCGATTCACCAGGATCACCAGCGGCAGAAGGTTCGGATCGCCGTTCTGCGCATAGTACTGGCGTTCGGCGTGACGACGTCCTGCTCGACTCTTCTGCGTGAGGATCAACTGGCCGGCGGCCAGGAACCGGTCGGCCACGCGCACGGCTTGTTCGAGGAAGCCTCCGGGATTGTTGCGCAAGTCGAGGATCAATCGGGTCGCGCCCTGCGCCTGCAGCTCGACCAGCACGTTCTGCAGCTCTTCATCGGTGGTCGTATTGAATCCGCGCGAGAGGGCGATGTATCCGATGCCCGGGCGGATCAGGTAGCCATTGACGATGCTCGGCAGCGGAATGGCATCCCGAACGATGCGCACCGTGCGCGGCTCTTTCTCCCCGGCGCGCAGGATTTGCACCTCGACGGTCGTGCCGCGCGGTCCGCGCAAGCGCTCGGAGACTTGCGCTGAAGGCCAGCCCTCGGTGGATTCCCCATTGATGGCCACGATCTGATCCCCATAGCGCAATCCGGCGCGGTGCGCCGGCGTGTTCTCGAACGGCGCCAGGATATAGACCTTGCCGTTACGCGCGCCGATGGTCGCCCCGATGCCATAGTATTGGCTCGTCTGCTCAATGCGAAATCGGGCGAATTCCCGCTTGTCGTAGAAGTTCGAATGTGGATCGAGGGTGTGCAGCATCCCGAGGATCGCCGCCTTCACCACGCTCTCATAGTCGAGCTTCTCGACGTAGTTCTCGTCAATGATCGTGAGGGCTTCGGCGAAATCGGCCAGGATCGTTTGCTCATCCGGCGAGCGCTCCGCTCGCCGAATTGGCGCCAGCGGCAGAAGGAGGACAAGCGCGAGGCCGATCGTTCGTTTCACCGTGCGTTCTCCCTTGGCGAATTCTCGCACCACGGCGAAAGCGTAGCACATTCCCCGCGATCTCGTACAGGGCCGACAGGCGCAGGACGTCACGTCTCAGACCCGCGCACGCGGGCCGGAGTCGTGATGTCGTCGGGATGGACACGGCGTGCGCTCGTGCCGACGGGCCGCCCCCTTCGGAGACTCGGGGAATGATCGGGGCGCCGCCGTCCCAGGGCGCGCTCGCCCGGGGCGAGACCCGCATGCCCGCTCGCACAGGCTTTTGTGCTCAGGCAGAGCTCGCTCGACTCGCTGAAGACGAAGGTGCGGACGCTTGGCGCTGCGCAAGCGACGGGGGAGAATGAATCGTGGTGCACCCGGCAGGACTTGAACCTGCGACCTTCGGATTCGTAGTCCGACGCTCTATCCAACTGAGCTACGGGTGCACCCTCAGCACCCGTGCGCAAGGATAGCATGCTTTTTCCGTGCTGTCCAGCGACTTCCATCTCCAATTCACGAAGTCGGAGCTATGGCCTCATCATCAGGGCGCGCACGCGCTCCAAATCCTCCGGCGTGTCCACGCCGATGGAGCGCGTGGGGACGGGCACAACTTTGATCCGAACCCCATGCTCCAGAGCGCGCAATTGTTCGAGCTGCTCACTTTCTTCCAACGGCGTCGGGGGCCATGTGGTGAATTGTTGCAGCAACTCGTTCCGATACACATACAGGCCCGTGTGCCGACGATAGCGCGCAAGGAGCGATCGGTCGGCGCGCAGCGCCGCCTCCAGCGATCCCGCCGCGCGAACAGCCTCACGCGGCCAGGGAATAGGCTGTCGCGAGAAATAGAGCGCGAATCCCTCCCGATCGGTGATGACCTTCACGACATTCGGATTGAGGACTTCCTCGACGCTCTCGATGGGCTCGCTCGTCGTCGCCATCTGAAGGCATGAATCGGTGAGCAACGGCTCAAGAGCGGCGGCGATCACCGTCGGCTCGATGAGTGGTTCGTCCCCTTGGACGTTCACGATGATCTCGGCCTCCAAGGCGGCGGCAGCTTCGGCCACGCGCTCGGTCCCACTGCGATGATGGGGCGAGGTCAGAACGGCCTCGCCGCCGGCCCGGCGCACGACTTCCGCAATACGCGGATCATCCGTAGCCACCAGGACGCGTTCGATCTGCGAGACACGGCAAGCGCGTTCATACACGTGCAGGATCATGGGACGTCCGCCGATCTCCACCAGAGGCTTCCCCGGGAACCGATGCGATGCGTATCGCGCGGGGATCACGGCGACGACACGATGATGCGTCATATTGGGGAGGATAGGAGACTCACCAGGAGGGGGTCAAGCCGATTCGAACGAGCCCATGGGGAGGCCCATCGTGATGTCGCGGCGTGCGCTCGTGCCGATGGGTCGCCCCCTTCAGGGGCTTGGGGAATGAGGGTGACCCCGTTGTCCGAGGGCTCGCCCGCTACGGTCTCTGCGGTGCCGGGAGAATGCGAGGACCCGTTTTCGCGAGTTGCCGGATTCGGAGGGATTCGGATAAAATCCCGCTTAATTTGTCGGGAGCGACGGGGCGGTTCATGATCCGCTTGAGAGGGCAGAGCAGACGATGCCGGCGGGATTCCGGCGATGTGAAGGGTTCTCCGGCCGATGGGTAAAGCATTCGTATGGCGCAGATCTTTCATCGCAGCACGAACGTCATCGCGAAGGCGAGCATTCTGGGGTCGGTCTTCCTGATCGCGGCGGCGACGTGGGTCCTGGCCGCGCTCAATCGGTCCCCTTACGTGACGCAGGTGGGGGTGGCGCGCGAGCAGCCGGTGCCCTTCAGCCACAAGCATCATGTGAAGCAGTTGGGCATTGACTGCCGGTATTGCCACACCTCGGTCGAGGAGAGTCGCTTCGCGGGCCTTCCCCCGACGGAGACGTGCATGACCTGCCATTCGCAGATTCATGCGGCGAGCCCCATGTTGGAACCGGTGCGTGAGAGCTGGCGCACGGATCGGCCGATCCCCTGGACGCGCGTCTACGATCTGCCGGACTTCGTCTACTTCGATCACTCGATTCACGTGAAGAAGGGCGTCGCGTGTGTGACCTGTCACGGACCGGTGGAGGAGATGCCGCTGGTGTGGAAGGCGAGCACGCTGCACATGGAGTGGTGTTTGTCGTGTCATCGGCAGCCGGAGCTGTACATTCGTCCGCGCGAGTACGTCTTCCGTGCGGATTGGCGACCGAGCGAGGATCAACGGGAATTGGGGCGACGGCTCGTCCGGGAGTACCGGATTGATCGGCCGGAGAAGTTGACCGATTGCTCCGTGTGTCATCGGTGAGGAGGGAAGCGGTGACGGTGGAGCGAAGGCCATCGTGGGACTGGGCGGCGCTGCGGGCGCGGTTGGCCGAGCGGCGGGGTCGGGTCTTTTGGCGGAGCTTGGAAGAGCTGGCCGAGGATCCGGCGTTCATGGCGTTTCTGAAGAGCGAATTTCCGACGCCGGCGCCCGCGGAGGTGGATCGGCGCGCGTTCTTGAAATTGATGGGGGCGTCCTTGGCGCTGGCCGGGCTCTCGTCGGCGTGCACGCGGCAGCCGCTGGAGCCAATCTTCCCCTACACGCGGGCGCCGGAGGAGATCATCCCGGGGCAGCCGCTCTTTTATGCGACGGCGATGTTGCTGGGCGGATTCGCGCGCGGCATTCTTGTGGAAAGCCACATGGGGCGACCGACGAAGATCGAGGGGAATCCGCAGCATCCGTCGAGCTCAGGCGCGACGGATGTCTTCGCGCAGGCGGCGATTTTGACGCTCTACGATCCGGATCGGTCGCAAGTGGTTCTGCATCGCGGGGGGATCAGCACGTGGGCCGCCTTTTGGGGAGCGTTGGCGGTGGAGCGGGAACGGTGGCGGGCGACGCGAGGGGCCGGGCTGCGCCTTCTGACGGAGACGGTGACCTCGCCGACGCTCGCCGAGCAGATACGGCAACTGCTCGCGCTCTTTCCCGAGGCTCGATGGCATGTGTACGAGCCGATCGTGCGCGATCATCAGAAGGCGGGGGCGCGATTGGCCTTCGGGCGCTTGGTGGAGGCGCAGTATCGGTTTCGGAATGCGCGCGTGGTGGTATCGCTGGAGGCGGATTTCCTGGCCTCGGGGCCGGATCATCTCCGTTGGGCGCGCGAGTTCATCGCGCGGCGGCGGGCGGAGACGGACGTGGCCGAGTGGAACCGTCTCTATGTCTTCGAGAGCACGCCCTCGTTGACGGGAGCGATGGCCGATCATCGGTTCCCGGTGCGCGCGAGTCAGATTGAGCCTCTGGCGCGAGCGCTCGCGCGGCGATTGGGGCTGCAGGTGCCTGAGCCGGAGGCGACGGCGCTGCCTCTTGATCCGCGCCTTCTGGAGGCCGTGGCGCGCGATCTTCAGCGGCATCGCGGGGAGAGCCTGATCGTCGTCGGGGAATCGCAGCCCCCGCTGGTGCATGCGCTCGCGCACGCGATGAACGAGGCCTTGGGCAATGTCGGGCGAACGGTCTTTTACACCGAGCCGGTGGAAGCGGAGCCTGTTGAGCAGATGGCCTCGCTTCGGGAATTGGCCGAGGATATGGCGGCCGGGCGCGTGGAGGCGCTTTTCATCCTCGGCGCGAATCCGGTCTATACGGCGCCGGCCGATCTGCAATTCGCCGAGCGGATGGATCGCGTTCCCCTGCGCGTGCATCTGGGGCTCTATGCGGATGAGACGGCGTATCTCTGTCATTGGCATCTGCCGGAGAGCCATTTTCTGGAGGCGTGGAGCGACGGGCGCGCGCCGGATGGGACGGTCACGATTCTGCAGCCGCTGATTGCGCCCTTGTATGGGACGAGATCGGCTCATGAGGTCTTGGCGGCCTTGCTGGGCCAGGCGGAGCGGCCCGGCTATGAGATCGTGCGCGAGTATTGGAGGCGACACTATGATGCGGGGCGGATCGGTGGGGGGGCTGATTTTGAGACGTTCTGGCGAACGGTTGTGCACGATGGGGTGATTCCCGGCACGAGCCTGCCGCCCCTCTCGGTCTCGGTGCGATGGGAAGCGATCGCGGCTGAAGTGGCGAAGCGACCGGCGCGCGCGTCCGAGGGGGTGGAGATCGTCTTTCGTCCGGATCCGACCGTCTGGGATGGGCGGTTCGCGAACAATGGGTGGTTGCAGGAGCTGCCGAAGCCCCTCACGAAGCTGACCTGGGACAATGCGGCGCTTGTGGCTCCGGCGATGGCCGAGCGGTTGGGGGTGAAGAATGGGGATGTCGTGGAGATCCGCCATCGGGATCGCCGTGTGCTCGCGCCGGTATGGATTCTGCCGGGGCAAGCGCCGGAGACGGTGACCGTGCATCTGGGGTATGGGCGGTGGCGGGCCGGACGCGTGGGGTCGCACCTCGGCTTCAACGCCTATCGGGTGCGCACGTCGGAGGCGCCGTGGTTCGGCGTCGGGGTCGAGCTGCGGCGGACGGATCGCCGATATCCGCTCGTGAGCACGCAGGATCATCACAGCATGGAGGGGCGGCATCTGGTGCGG
Source organism: bacterium HR08 (assembly GCA_002898775.1). Classification (GTDB taxonomy): domain Bacteria; phylum Acidobacteriota; class Blastocatellia; order HR10; family HR10; genus HR10. The sequence continues at coordinate 24,456 of BEHK01000028.1, forward strand.
GTGGCCACGCTCGAAGAGTATCGGGCCAATCCGAGGTTTGCGCGCGAGCTGGGGCAGGATCCGCCGCCGGAGCTGACGTTGTATCCCGAGCATCGGTATGAGGGGTATTCGTGGGGCATGGTCATTGATCTGAACGCGTGCCTCGGATGTAACGCCTGCGTCGTCGCCTGTCAGGCGGAGAACAACATCCCCGTCGTCGGCAAGCGCGAGGTGAAGATCGGGCGCGAGATGCATTGGATTCGGATTGATCGGTATTTCGAGGGGCGCGACCTGGAGAACCCCGACATCTATCATCAGCCGGTTCTCTGCATGCATTGCGATCACGCGCCGTGCGAGGTCGTGTGTCCGACGGGGGCGACCGTGCACAGCCGCGAGGGATTGAACCAGATGACCTACAATCGGTGTGTGGGCACGCGCTATTGCTCGAACAATTGCCCGTACAAGGTGCGTCGGTTCAATTTCCGGCTCTACGCGGATTGGGCGACCGAGACGTTGAAGATGCAGCGGAATCCCGATGTGACCGTGCGCAGCCGCGGCGTCATGGAGAAGTGCACCTACTGCGTGCAGCGGATCAATGCCGCGCGCATCCGAGCGAAGCGAGAGGATCGGGAGATTCGCGAGGGGGAGATTGTGACGGCGTGTCAGCAGGCGTGTCCGACCGAGGCGATCGTCTTCGGGAACCTGAACGATCCCGAGAGTCGGGTGGCGCGCTGGAAGGCGCACGCGCTCAACTACGGGATCTTGACGGAGCTGAACACGCGGCCGCGCACGACGTATCTGGCGCGCCTGCGGAATCCGAATCCGGAGGTGGTGGCGATTCTCGGGGAGGGACGGTCATGAGCGCGGAGAAGCGCCCGCCGGTGGAGATGGTGACGCCCTTTGATCCATCCGTGGCGATTCTGGCGCCGGGGCATACGTACGCTTCGATCACGGACAAGATCAGCGCCCTGGTGCTCACGCGGCGCACGCC
>BEHK01000029.1 GCA_002898775.1 bacterium HR08
TGATAAAGAAGCCATCCATAAAGGGGTCGAGAAGGACGGAAAGGAGGAGCATCGGATGAGGGGACGACATCTTGTCTCAGGTGTGGTGGGAGGGATCTTTGTTCTGAACGGCCTCATGATCTCCGCCCAGACGCCGAGCGCGCCCGAAGGCGCTCAGGAACCGGCGGTCACGCGCCGCTACTCGAACGTGAAGTGGAGCGCCGAACGGCAGACGCTCGTGGGCGCTAATATCGTCATCACGCGGCGGGGGGATCAACTGAGCGGCACGTATGTCCTCTTCGACGGGAACATGGAAGGGACATCATACCGCCTCACGGGGACGGCCCATGATGGGCGCGTCTCTTTCACCGTCGGCGCCAAGGGGATGACCCTGCGCTTCACCGGGCGCATGACCGAACAGGAGTTGGTCGGGAAGATGACGATCACCCGAGCCGATGGGACGCGCGAAGAGCGCGAATTCAAGGCCCGACGGCTCTGGCGCTGAGTCGGCGGCATCCGCCGGGGGATTCAACGGCATGACACAGAGGCCGTCAGCACTACCGATCGAGCTGGTATATTCGATCCTCTGCGATGACGTCCGCCTGGAGGTGGGGAATAAGTTGACCTTCGTCGGCGTCTTCTCGGCGATCTTCGTTCCTCACCTCCCGGCCACGATCCTGAAGTTCGCCGTCGTCCATCACTGGCGCGGCGAGGGGACATATCTCTCGGAAGTCCGTATTCTCTCCCCGGATCGAAAACAAGCCATCGCCGCGTCGCATCCGGCCAGTTTCTCCATCCCGCCCGGCGGCTATGCGGACAATGTGACCATCTTCGCCAATGTGACGCTCCCCGTCACAGGGACCTACGTCGTCCAAACGTTGGTGAACTCGGCGCTCTTTCACGAGCAGCCCCTGCCCGTTGGCCTCCTCTCGGAAGAGGAGGCGCGGCGATTCCCTCTTGTGCCGCCCATCGGGGATCGGGTTCACTGAGGGCGACCAAGGGGCGCTTTTTTTGGAACTCTTCGGGACGGCGGATCGTGTCAATGAGTGCCGGCGACGAGCGCATTATGGGGCCGACAATCGCGCAGGTGGAGGTGATCGCCAGAAGGGCCGAGGGGGACGGGTCTTCTCACGCTCCTTCTCAAGAGCCGACCTGGCCGATGTCGGGATATGCGTGCTGGAACGATCATGACCTGATGGCGGCGGTGCGGGATGGGGATGACGGAGCCTTCGATGAGCTGGTCCGACGATATCAATCGCCGATGACCGGCTATCTCTATCGCCTGCTGAATGATTACGAGACGGCCCTGGATCTGGCGCAGGAGACGTTCGTGCGTCTGTACCGGAATGCTCATCGGTATCGCGCGAATCACAACTTCTCGACGTACCTCTACAAGATCGCGACGAACCTCGCCATCAGCGAGCTGCGGCGTCGGAAGCGGTGGAATATGCTCTCGCTCGTCTCCTTCTTCGCTGCGAAAGACGGTGAGGGGGATGAGCGCGCGTTCGACCTCCCGGATCCGCAGCCGCTGCCGGAAGCACAGCTCCTGCATGAGGAGCAGCGGCGGATCATCGCGCGAGCCGTCGCTTCGTTGCCGGAGAAGTATCGCGTGGCGATCATCCTTCGTGACATCCAGGGACTGGAGTACGAGCAGATCGCGGAGGTTTTGGGGCTTCCTTTGGGCACGGTGAAATCCCGCATTAATCGCGCGCGGAATTTCCTGCGCGAGAAGTTGCGGGGGTATCTCTCGGAGCGATGAGAGCATGGCGATGACGTGCGGACGTCTGCGACGGGAGTGGGAGCCGGATCGGCCGATCCCGAGCTGGGCGCGCGCGCATGCGGCCGAGTGCGCGGCTTGTCGCGCCTACATGGAGGAGCTGAGCCGATTGCGGCGCGCGCTGGCGGCGCTCGCGGAAGTGCCGGTGCCGGGGGATTTCTCTCATCGCGTGCGCGCGCGGGTGCACGCTTCGGCCGTGCGCGCGCCGGCGCTCTGGCCGCGCGCGCTCGCCGTGGCGGCGCTAGGCGCGATCGCCGTGGCGCTGCTCTTCACCGTGGAGCGGCCGCCGGAGGAGCCGCGCACCTTCGTCTCCAGTCCTTCATCGGCTGAAATCGCGCCGCGTGAGGTGGCGCCGGATGCGACTTCGCGCGAAGCCCCGGAGACGATGGCTATTGGAAAGCGCCGCCCTGTGACTCCGCCCGCGCGCTCCGAAGGGAGCCGAGTCTCCCGGATGGCCGTCCGGGCATCAGTCGGCCTCGATCGCCCGCCGGCTCATAGCGATGAGGCGATCGTGAGCGAAGCCTTCGCCAGTCGCGAGGCCGATCCCTCTGACGCGCCTCTCTCGCACGATGGGGTGATCCTCCTCCTGCGAAATGAGGAGACGCAAGAGGAGAGCATCCTGGCGATTCCGCCGGTCGTCTTCGGCTTGCGACTGCTCCCTCTGCGGCCCGCGTCCTTCGCGCCAGGGGAGCGGCGGAGAATTCTCTGAGGAACGTACGCGAAGAGATGAGAAAGGCGACGACGCACCGACAGGGTGCTCTTCTGAGTCGATCGAAGGGCTCAAGACTCAGCCTGAGAATCGTCGTGGGGCTCGCCCTCAGTGGGAGCCTCACGTTCGCTCAGGCCCCTGGCGCTCTCAAGGGTGAGCCTTCGGTGACCGTGGCGCAGCGAGGGGAACCCGCTCTCGGTGAGGGATCAGAGTCGCTGCCCCCCCCCTGGCTGGTGACGGTCATTCATCGGATCAGCGTGCGCGATCTGCTGGAGAGCCTGCGGCGCCAGGGGATTCAAGCTTCAGCGCTCGACGGCCTGACCCGATCGCAGCAGATCACGAACATCACGACGGGCCTGGTCGTGGATGAGCGTGGCCGCATCCTGGTGCGGTTGACGAGCGCGATCACCGGATCGGGAGAAGCCGATGTGACCGTGCTGACGCGCGATGGCCGGGCTCTGCGACCAACGCTCGTGGAATGCGATGAGGTCACCGGATACACCGTTTTAGAGGTCCCCGAGTTGGGTATCGCCCCTCCGCCTTTCGTGCGCGAAGGGACGAGCTGGTCGCCGGACGCTTCGGTGAAGGTCCTCGCTCAGGTCCCCGCGATCACTCCCCATGGGACGGCGGTTCGACCTTCCGAACGCGTTGATGCGACTCGGATGGACAGAAGCGAACCACTCTCGTGGCGCCACGTGTTGCCGTTGAAATTCAGGCTGGAGGCCGCGCGCTTGAAGATCGCAGCCGCGCGCTCAACCGGCTCCCGCGATCGCACTGACGCTCATGCGGAGTTGGCTTCGGACCGACCGACGCTCCTTCTGGAGTTACCCCAAGCGGATTGGTCCGCGGATGGAGGGGTGATTGTCACGGAGAAAGGTGAAGTCCTCGGAGTGGCGGAAGAGCAAGCGTCCGGAGCCTACATCGTGCGCTCGACCGAGAGCTTGCGCGCCCTGACCTCGCAGCTTCTCACAAGAGCTCGAGCACTGGCGGCGAAAGCCCGGGAGAAGGCCTCGGCTGAAGCCCGACGGGCCACAGCTCAGGCGGCGAGCGCTGCCCTCACGCGCGGATGGATCGGCATCCGCGCGGCGAATCTCGCGGATCTGGGAGACGCCGAGCGCGCGGCGTTCGCCTCGGTGCCCGGAGCGGCTGTGATCGCGACCGAAGTGATCGCCGGGGGGCCGGCCGAGCGCGCCGGGATGCGCGCGGGTGATGTCGTCCTTCAATATCGCGACCAAGCCGTCACGTCGGTCGAGGCGCTGGCAGACATGATCGCTCAAACCCCGCTTGGCGTCTCGGTTCCGGTGAGGATTTGGCGCGAGGGCCAGGTGCGGCAACTGCTCATTCCCATTGAGGCGCGCCCAGGTGGTGTGATCTCGGAGCCCCCACTTCCTCCCCCACCCTTGACGCTCTCGCCGGAGAATAGGTCCGAGCTGAGCGGACAAAGGGCTCTGACCCGATGGGGACTACGGGTGATGGATTTGACCGAGCAACTGGCGGACTTCTTCGGCGTGCAGAGGGGCGTCCTCATTTTGGAGGTGATGCCCAGTGGGCCGGCCGCTCGGGCGGGCGCGCGCGCCGGAGATGTGATCGTCGGCGTTGGATCGGCGCCCGTCCGCACCCGATCGGACCTCCTCCGCGCGCTTCGCTCACTCTCGGGCGACGCTGTGACGCTTCGCATCGTCCGGGAGCGCAAGCCGCTTCTGATGACCCTCAGCCTCCACTGAATCTATGCGCGGGTCAGTCCTCGGCACAACGCTTCTGCTGGGACTCGCCTGGAGCCAAGCGCTCTCTCCCACATCTCCCGGACAAGAACGGGAGCCCATGGTCCGCGTCAACGTCACCGTCCTCGATCGTGCCGGGCGACCGGTCACCGACATGCGTCAGGAGGAGTTCACCGTCCTCGAGCTTGGAGAAGAGCAACGCATCGAGCGATTTCTCCCCCCGCGCGCCCCGCTGCGGATCATCCTGCTCGTGGATCGAAGCCCGAGCGTCGCCTTCGGGCTTGTGCAGGCGCTCGATGCCGTGCTGGAATTCCTCCTCCACCTCGGACCCTATGATGAGGTCTCGGTGATCTCCTTCAGCAGCCGCGTGGCGCTGGAATCCGATTTCACGTTCAACATGGACCGACTGCGTGAAGTGCTTCGACGTCTGGAGCCCACGCGCGACCCGACGGATGCGACCAAGCTCTACGACGCGGTGGCCATTGCGCTCGAACGCCTCCAAGAGCAGCGGGAGGCGCGCACGGCCCTGCTTCTTGTGAGCGATGGCCAGGATCGCGGCAGCACGGAGGCGCGACGCGATGAGACGCTCCAACTGGCCCGCCGCAGTTTCGTCACCATCTATCCCATTTACGTCACCCCGCGCGCTTCGGCCAAGAGCGAATACCTCGAATGGTTGGCGGCGACAACCGGCGGTGAGCTTTACCGTACCGGTGCGGATCTCGATCGAAACCTGGTCGAGTTAGCTCGCGCTCTTCGCTCGCACTACGTCTTGGGATACGTGTCCTCGCATCCGCCCAATCCAAAGCGAGGGCATACGATTCAGGTGCGCGTCTCCCGCGCAGATGTCACCCTTCGCGCCACTCACAGCTACCGGCCTTTTGTGAAAAAACCATGAAGCGAGCGGCCCCTCCCACGGGAGGCGCCGCCGATCCGACCACGCCTTCGCTCAGAAGGTGACGCGCAATTGCAACTCGACGCGACGAGCGGGCATGGCCGAGTTGGCGCGTCCGAAGAAGGGCGATGTGAGCACGCCGCTGTAGTTGGTGAAGTTGACGTTGTTGAAGAGATTCGACGCGCGGACGATGAGGGTGAAGCTGTAGCGATACTCGCTCCCGCCGAATCCCGGGAATCCTCCACCACCTGGGCCGCCCATTCCTCCACCGAATCCCCCGCCCGGTCCCCCGCGTCCGCCTCCCGGCCCTCTCATGCCCCCGCCGGGACGGCCCATACCACCGCTACGGGGCCCTCCACCCTCCTGCCGATCGAATCGCGGCTCTCCACCGCGCGCGCGCGGTTGACCGAATCCGAACGTGCGGGTGAAGGTGACGTCCACGTTCCGATAGCCGGGGCCGACGCCGAAATTGCGTGGGATCAGGGGCTCTCCCGGGCGCGGATTGGGATTGAACGTCCCAAAGGGCGTTCGGATCGCACCCGGCATCGCGGGATCGGCAAACGCGGGCCGATCGTTGATGATCGTGTCGAGATTATTGTCCTGCCCGGTCGTGATGTTGAACGGTCGGCTCGATCGAAGGCTCACCAGCGGCGCCAGGCGAATGCCCCAGGGCAGCGTGATCATCCCCCCGGCGAAGAACCAATGTCGGGAATCGAAGCTGGCGCGCCCCCACTCGCTGCGCGCATCGTACTGATTGACGGGCGTGGAGAAGGCGCCGTCGGAATCATTCTTCGTAGACGAAAGCACATAGTTGCCGAAAAGCGTGAACCTCGGGCTGAACTGGCGACGGAATCCCACCCGCAGCTCGTGACGCAGCGAATAGGCCGTGGATTCGACCTGGAAGATGGGGCCGCGCGTCGGATCCGGCGGCGTCACCATCCCGGGTAGCGGCGCGTTGATGTTGCGCGAGCGGAACAGATGCACCCCACGGATGCGCGAATACCCCACGTTCACGAAGAGGCCGCGCGGCAGTTGCCGCTCCATTTCGATCGTGCTCTGGAACGTATAGGGAGCGACCAAATCCGGGGCCAGCACACGCAGGCTCGTCGGACGGACGCTCACTTCGCCTCCGGAGAAGGGGTCGGGGAAGCCCGGCGAGCGGATGATGATCTGCTGCTGGCGCCGACCGTCGAACCGGATCGTGTTGAGCACGAGATTGGCTCCGAGCTCGTCGTAGAAGATCCCGGCGCCGCCCCGAACGACCAGCCGTTGATTGTTGCGCGGCGACCAGGCGAAGCCGAATCGCGGCGCGAAGTTGAGCCGATCGCCCAGATGCGTCTGGAACTCGTGCCGCAGTCCCAGCGAGAGCGTCAGATTCGGGCGCACGCGCCAGTCGTCCTGCACGAACCAGGCGAATTCCCAGAGGGTGACCGCGGCCAGCGGATCGCCGCGATTGATCGTGAACTGCGTCGGTCGCGCGCCCGGAACGCCGAGCAACACGTCGCGATACTGCTCCAAGCTGGAGAAGGTGAACGTCCCGCCGAAATTCGAGCGATCCACGTCCTGCACGCGATCGCCTTCCACGCGCACGCCCATCTTCACGAGATGGCGCCGCCAGGGCGCGCTGAACGTATTGGAGAACTCCAGCTCCTCGTTGATCCGACGACTGAAGAGGGCGCCCTGATTCCCCCCGCCGCTGAAGGCATCCAAGACGATGATGGCGGGCTTCTCCGAGAGCGCTTGGCTTCCCGACTCGCGGCGATTCAATTGCAGCCGCAGCTCATTGGTCATGCGCCGATGGATGAGGGAGGTGAGCGCCAACCGCACCGTCTGCTGCTGGCTCTCGCTCACCGAGGCGCGCTCGGGAAGATTGAAGCCGCCGACGCCTTGATTTCGACTCGCGCTGTCGAAGAAGCGATAGCCGGCGCTCAGGGTGTGATCTTTCCAGAGCTGCCACTCGCTGCGGAGCGAGAATTCCGTCCCGCGCTGCGGCGTCTCCACAACCGTCGCAAACGGCATCGGCTGCAGCGTCACCGGATCCAAGATCGTCGCCCGAACCGTCTCGTTCTCGTCCATCTCGCGTCGCTGCAGCTCGAGGAAGAACGAGGAGCGATGGCGAAGGATGGGGCCGCTCAGGAAGCCCCCGTAACGCCGGACTTGCAAGGGAGCGCGCACGGGCGCGAAGGCGTTCCGCGCGTTCAAGGCCTCATCATTGAAATCGAAGAACCCATTCACGCGGAACAGCTCCGTACCCGGTCGCGTGAGGATCTCGATGCGCCCCCGCCCGGGCTCGCGGAACTCGGCCGAGAAGGGGTTGCTGTTGATGCGGATCTCGCGAATCGCGCTGCGCGGCGGGATGCGCCCGCTTTCGCGAAATCCATCCACGAAGATCTGCACATCGCCGGCGCCGACCGACGGACCGGCCATCTGTCGCAAGACCTGCGCCAGCTCCTCCGGGTCCTCCGGCAGGGCCTCCAGGTCCTCTCCGCGAATCACGATGGCCGAGAGATTCGTGTCCGGCTCGACCGAGACGCGCGCCTCATCGGTCACCTCCATGCGTTCGGTGATCAGGATCTCCAACGTGATCGTGAGCGGATGTGAGAGCAGCGTCTCGCCGCGTTTGATGCGCGTCGCCCCGCCCGGCCCAGGTTCCACGACGAGAGCGGGTTCCTCGTACGGCGTGAACCCTTCGGCCGTGACGCGCAAACTATACGTCCCCGGCGTCAAGGGGCCGAAGCGAAATTCTCCACTCGCATCCGTGACGTGCCGCAGCTCCTGCCCCTGCGCATCTCGGAGCACCACTTCGGCGCCGAGGACGATCGCCCCGCTGGGATCCACGACGATCCCCCGCAGCTCCAAAGGGCGCGATGGGACGCTTTGAGCGAAGCCCGACCAGCTCAAAGCGCCGATCACGAAGAGCGCGGCCAGAGAGCGGCCCCAGAATTGAAAGGGGGAACCCTGATACCCCCTTTGAGGTGATGAGACCAACAGACGATATCGCATCGTTTCCTCCCCCCTGTCTCGGCTCCGTCCCAATTCCCCACCGGCTTGATGACGCTCGATGGGGATGCACGCGCGCCTACTCGATGGCGTCGGAACCGCTGCTGAAAGTGAACGCGCGTGTGCGCACGGCCGGATAGAGGGCATCACGAACGCGCTTGTAAGGCGCCGTCATGGCCTCGGTGTTCTCCACCACCGTGCGCCAGCTCTCGTTGAATCGGAAGTTTTTGACCGGATATTTGATCTCCCCGTTCTCAACCAGGAACAAGCCATCGCGCGTCAGCCCTGTGCTCGTCCCCAAGATCGGATTGAGGGCGCGGATGTACCAAAAGCGTGTGACCAGAAGTGCTCGGTCAGTCTTTCGGATCAGATCCTCGAGGGTCCCCTCGCCACCTTCGATGATGAGGCTCGTCGGGGCGGGCGTCGGCTCACCGCCGGAGCGTCGGGCTTGCGCTGGCGAGAGGAGGAGATTTCGAACGATCCCCTTCTCGATCCAGGTGATCTTTCGCGTGGGACGCCCGGCTTGAAGTAAAGCCACTCCGCCGCCCAATCCCCCACCGCCGAAGCCGAATCCACCGCCGGCAAGCGTGAAGGGCATGCCGAGCAATTTGGGATGGGTTGGATCCGTGCGCAGCGTGTAGAGGGGATTCGTGATGGGCTTGCCCACCTCGATGCGCTCGGCCGGCAGGAGCGAGAGATCCGGCCCGAAAATTCCGCCTCCGCCACCGCGTCGCCCCGTCAACAGCGCGGCCACGTTCGGTCCCATATCGGCGAAGGCGTCCGGCTCCAGAATGACCGTGTAATCGCCCGGGGGCAGCTCGCGGGGGTTCACCGAGCGGATCGCCTTCTCGGCGGCGATGCGAGCGGCTTCCTCGACATCCAGCTCCTGAAAGTCGCGCGCGCTGGTGGCCGCCCAGCCGGAACCGCTGCCGTCCTTGGTCCGAAAGGTCATGGAGATCTGCGCATCGGTCGAAGCGTGGTAAGCGAAAAGGCCGGCGCTGTTGGCGACGGCCACAAGGCCGGCGTTGGTCGTCATGAAAGCGGCCGCCACCAGATTCTTCGCCCGCGCGACCGCCAGGACGCGCCGCATCGCGTCGGCGCGCGCTTCGGGCGTGGCTCGTGCTGTGCTCTCGAAAAAGGCGCGGATCGGGAGATACTCCTGTGGTCCCGGAAGCGGATCGCGCTCTTCACCCAGCGGTATCCCGAACCATTCGGAGCGAGCATTCTCCTCGGCTTCTCTCACGACCTGACGCAAGGCCGCCTCGCTCACATCGTCGGCCGTCGCGACGCCGAGCCGATTCCCCAAGACCAGTCCCACGGTCACCGCGGTCGTGTACGTGGAACCACTCGTGGTGATCGCATTGAAGGCTGCGCGCACGTGCGTCGCGTACGTCCGGCGGAGCAGGACGACCGTCTCCTTCGACGGTGAGAGCGAGAGGAGCGTCTCGGTCAGGCGACGAACCTGCTCCCGATCGAGCAGGAAGTCTGAGGGCCCGCGCGAAGGCGCTACCCCCGGGGACGGCGCGCGATCCTGAAGGGCAAATCCTCCCACACCGAGAACGGCGCGTCGTGTCAGTCTCTTGCGAGCCATCACACGCTCCCCGAATTCAAGACGGTGATATTGCGGAATCGGGCCATGGCGCAGCCATGGCTGACGCTATTGGTCTGCTGCGGCTCGCCCTTGCCGTCTCCGGGCGTGCCTTGATTGACCCAATACTCCTGGCTGCAGATAGCGTCGCAGGAGCTCCAGAACTCCGGCGTGTACGATTGATAGATGACATTGCGGAGCATGCCGACCTTCTTGCCGTTTCTGATCTCCCAGAAGGCGTTGCCGCCGAATTGGAAATTGAGTCGCTGCTGATCAATGGAATAGCTGCCGCGCCCCTCGATGAGAATCCCCTCTTTGGTGTCCGCGATCAGATCCTCAGGACTGAGCCGTTCCTTCCCGGGTTCGAGCCAGACGTTCGGCATACGCGGGATCGGGATGGAGCTCCAGCTGTCGGCGTGACTGCATCCCCGCGAGAAGTTCTCGCCAACGGCGTGCGCCAGCTCGCGCGTCGTCTGATAGCCCACCAGAATCCCCTCTCGGATCAGGTGCCAGCGCTGCGCGGGCACGCCATCGTCGTCATAGCCGACCGTCGCCAGCCCGCCCGGCGTCGTGCGATCGGCGACGAAATTGACGATCTTCGACCCGACCCGATACTTCCCCAGTTTGTCCAGCGTGAGGAAGCTCGTCCCCGCGAAGTTCGCCTCGTAGCCGAGCACGCGATCCAGCTCCGTCGAGTGCCCGATCGTCTCGTGGATCGTGAGATAGAGATTCGAGGGCGCGATGAGCAGCGTGTACCGTCCGGGCTCCACCTCCCGAGCCGAGAGCATCTCGACGGCCTCATGGGCGATCTGTTCGACGATCTCCGCCCACTTCAACTGCTCCACGTACTCATATCCGATGCTTTGCGGAGGGATGAACGCATTGCGGGTGGCGATTTCCGGGCGCGCGCTCGCCTCACGCCGCAGGGCCGTGACCGTGAGGTTGGGCAGGGTGTGGTAGATGTGCTGCTCAATGTAGGAGCCCTCGGTCGAAGCGAAGCGTTTGTGCTCGTGGACGAAGGCGAGCGAGGCGCTCACACGAGCGACGCCCCTGACCTTGCGCCCGAGCTCCTCCACTTTCGTCAGGAGAGCGACCTTCTCCTGAAGGCTGACCTCGAAGGGGTTCTTCGCAATCGGCGTCTGCCACGTCTCGCGATAAGCCTTCACCGGAGCCAGGCGCACGCGCGCCGTATTGATCGCGGCATTGGCGCGGGCGATCGCCACGGCTTCGGCAGCGATGCGCCGGATCTCATCAGGAGCAACCAGGGGGCTGGCCGAGAACCCCCAGGCCCCGTTGTAGAGGACGCGCACGCCGAAACCGAAGCTCTCGGACCGGATGACGCGCGCCGGTCGCCGATCACGCCCTTCTTCTTCGAGAGCCGGCCCCGGGCCGAATCCACCGCCCCCTCCTGGACCGATGGCGACCGTCTCGCGTCGCGAGCGAATGATGCGGATATCGGCGTAACCGGCCCCCAGCCGCCGCGCCGTCTCCAGGGCGATGTCCGCCAGCTCCTTCCAATCCGTCACCAGCAGCGTCCGCGCCGAGGCCTCGGCCACCGGGCTGAGCGGCCAATCCCGCAGAACCGATACCCCTTCGACGGCCATCAGTGTGACCGTCGCCCTTCCACAGGAGCGCAGAAATTCTCGTCTCGAAAGGCTCATCGTCTCCTCTCTCGAATGTGCTCGTTTCCAGAAGACGCCCACCTCGCCCCGCCGGTTACACGCGAGATGGGATCTCGGGGAGGCCAGCCCCTCGCTTTCGTCCCTTGGGCGGACTGCGCTCCGGTGCGAGGCGCGCCCTTTGTGTTGTCGGGGGGTGGATTTTGAGGTATCCTTTGTGATCTCAAATCGCGAGGCGTGAGCGAGCTGTTCACGCCAGAGGAGCTGCCGACGTCATGTGGAAAGCCAGCGGACATGAGATCCGTCGCGCGTTTTTGGAATACTTCGAGCGGCAAGGCCACCGGATTGTGAAAAGCTCGCCGCTCGTTCTGCCGCAGGACCCGACGCTGCTCTTCGCCAACGCGGGGATGAATCAGTTCAAGAACGTCTTCCTCGGCCTCGAGGAGCGAGAGTACAAGCGTGCGGCGTCGGCGCAAAAGTGCGTGCGGGCCGGGGGCAAGCACAATGATCTCGAACAGGTGGGGAAGACGGCCCGCCATCACACGTTCTTCGAGATGCTGGGGAACTTCAGCTTCGGCGATTACTTCAAAGAGGAGGCCATCTGGTTCGCCTGGGACCTCCTGGTGAACCAGTGGCAACTCCCAATCGAGCGCCTCTGGTTCACCGTCTATGAGGAGGACGAGGAGGCGGCGGCGCTGTGGCGGAAGATGGGCGCATCGCCCGAGCGCATCCTCCGCTTCGGCGTCGAGGAGAATTTCTGGGCGATGGGCGACACCGGCCCCTGCGGCCCTTGCAGCGAAGTGCACTATTTCATCGGGGACGATCCGGCGTTCAATCGCGCCGAGTACGTGAATGGCCCCGGCGATCACATCATCGAGATCTGGAATCTCGTCTTCATGCAATTCAACCGGGACGAGAGCGGAATGCTGACGCCGCTGCCGAAGCCCTCGGTGGACACGGGCATGGGGTTGGAGCGCATCGCCGCCGTCCTGCAGGGCGTGAAGTCGAACTATGATACGGACCTGATTCGCCCCCTGCTGGAGCGCGTCGCTGAATTGGCCGGTCGCCCCTATGTGAGTGAGCGCGACGAAGGGATGTCCATGCGCGTCATCGCCGATCACGCGCGCGCGACGGCCTTTTTGGTGGCCGATGGGGTCTTCCCCGGCAATGAACAGCGGGCTTATGTGCTGCGCAAGATCATGCGGCGCGCGCTCTGGCACGGGCGGAAACTCGGTCTCCCCTCGCCGTTCTTCCACAAGGTGACCGATGCGGTGGTCGAGATGATGGCCTCCGCATATCCCGAACTCCTGGACGCGCGGGCGACCATTGAACGCGTCGTGCGGCGGGAGGAGCATCTGTTCACCTCCACGCTCTCGGCTGGCCTGCGGAAATTCGATGAGATTCTGGAGCGCACGCCGGGCCGCCGGATCGCCGGAGCGGACGCGTTCGTGCTCTACGACACCTACGGGTTGCGGGAGGATCTGATCGAGTACATCGCTGCGCAGCGCGGGTACGCGGTGGATTGGGAGGGATTTCAGGCGGCGCTTGAGGAACAGCGGCAGCGCGCGCTCGCGGCGTGGAAGAAGACGGTGCAGGAGAAGGCCGCCGGCCTGGAGGCGGTGGTGACCACGCGCGAGCTGGAGACGCGCTTCCTCGGCTACGAACAGACCGAATGCGCGGCCCACGTGATCGCCCTCTTCGTGAACGGGCAGCCGGTGGACCAGGCGAGCGCCGGACAGCAGGTGGACATCGTGCTCGATCAGACGCCCTTCTACGCCGAATCGGGGGGGCAGGTGGGGGATACGGGAGTGATCGAGAGCGAAGGGGCGCGCGCGGTGGTTCTGGATACGGTCTCCAAGACGTTCGTGAACGACGGGGTGGCGACCGTCGTCAAATACGCGCACGTCGCGCGGATCGAGACGGGCGAGCTGCGCCTGGGGGATCGCGTCCGCGCGCGCATTGACGTGGAGCGGCGAGAGCGCATCCGCCCGCATCATACGGCGACGCATCTGCTGCACGCCGCGTTGCGCGAGGTGCTCGGCCCGCACGTCAAGCAGGCGGGGAGCTTGGTGGCGCCGGATCGGTTGCGCTTCGATTTCACGCATTTTGCGCCGCTCACGCCCGAGGAGATCAAGGCCATCGAGGATGTGGTCAACGAGCAGATCCTCCGAAACGTCGAGGTCACCAAGGTCGAGATGGAGCTGGAGCGCGCGCTGCAGTCGGGGGCGCTCGCCTTCTTCGGCGAGAAGTATGGCTCCCGGGTGCGCGTCGTCGAAGTCCCCGGCTTCTCCAAGGAACTCTGCGGGGGGACGCACGTCGCGCGAACCGGCGACATCGGGCTCTTCAAGATCGTGCGGGAGGAATCCATCGGAGCCGGTGTCCGGCGGATCGAAGCCGTGTGCGGGCGCGCGGCGCTGGAACGCTTCCAGGAGGACGAGGCGCGGCTGGCCGAATTGGCGGAAATGCTGCGCACGACGCCGGCCGAGTTGCCGGCGCAGGTCGAACGGTTGCACGCTGAACTCAAGCGCTTGGAGCGAGAGGTCGAGGTCTTGCGCCTGCGCCTGGCGGCGCATGCGGTCGCCGACATGGTGCAGCGCGCGCGCGAGGTGCGCGGGGTGAAGGTCCTGGCCGAGCGCGTCGAGGGGCTGGATCCCTCCGGCCTTCGGGAACTCGCCGATCGGCTGCTCGCGAAGCTCGCTTCCGGCGTCATCGTCCTCGGTCAGGCGCGGGATGAGAAGGCGGCCCTCCTGGTGCGCGTCTCGCGCGATCTCGTACCGGCACTGGATGCCGGGAAGATCGTGCGCGAGCTGGCGGCCATCATCGGAGGACGCGGCGGTGGCCGCCCGGACCTGGCCGAAGCCGGCGGACGCAACCTGGAACGATTGCCCGAAGCGCTGGAGGCGGCGTATCGCGTCGTCGCTGAGATGCTGGCCGCCGTCTCAACCATGCCCGACGCGGCCGGGGAGCCCGCGCCATAAGGCTTGGACCGAAGCGCCCCTCGGTGATGCGACGACTCGGCGCACTGGTGCTGGGGATGATGATGATCGGGCATGGACTTGTGGAAGAACAGGAGCCGAGTGCCGGTGCGACGTCTGGACCGAAGCGCGCGCCTATCCGCCACCTTATCCTCTCCCTTGACGGTGTCGGGTATGCGCTGGTGGACGAGATGGTGCGCCACGGGCACTTCGCCCTCTTTCACAAGCCCGCGCGCCTGATCGCCCCGTTCCCCACGCTCACCAACCTCTCGTTCCTCGAGATCCTGAGACCGCTTGGCGCTCCCCCCTCGGCCGGATATGAGGACTACTACTACGATCCCCTCGCGAACGCGATGCGCGGGGGGTTCTGGCACCGCTTTCGTCGGCGCACGTTCATCGAGGGGACGTTTCGGGAGCTGTTCGATTACCACCCCTCGGGGCTCGTGATGACGCTCGAATATGCGGCGCCTCCGCTGAGCGCATGGCTCGATGCGCAGCTCTCACTGCGAAGGGCTTTGGGGAAGTTCCAGCGCTCTTCGGACGAGGTCTTCATCGCTTACGTGAGCGCGACCGATCCGCTGGCGCATCTGGGGGGAAAGGGCTTGCTGCGGCAGTTCCTCGCCACGCTAGATCGGAAGCTGGAGCAGCTCTTCCTCGAGGCCGAGGGGCGAATTCACATCACGGTCTTCTCCGATCATGGGAATCTCTTCGCGCGCTACCGACGGGCCGAATTGCAGGAGGCGCTGCGGGCCGATGGCTTTCGCATGGGCGAGCGGCTGCGGGAGGAACGCAGCGTCGTTCAGCCCCGATACGGATTGGTCGGGTGTGCGGTCTTTTATGTCGCGGATGCCCAGGAGCCGCGCGTGGCCGAAGTTCTGGCCGTCGCTCCCGGCGTGGACGTGGTCGCCTATCACCGAAACGGAATGGTCTACATCGTCGGCCCGCGCGGGCGCGCGCGCATTGAGCGGCGCGGCGATCGGTATCGCTATCTCACGTTCACCGGAGATCCGCTCGGGCTCACTCCGATTCTGGAACGATTGCGCGCCGAAGGGCGCATGGACGAGGCCGGCTTCGTCGCCGACGCCGATCTCTTCGCAGCCACGCACGCCCACGAGTACCCGGATGCGTTGCGCCGCCTCTGGGAGAGCCTCACCGGATACGTCCGGCATCCGGCCAGCGTGCTGGTGAGCCTTGAGGACGGCTACTACGATGGGAGCGAGGTCCTGGATCTGTTCGCCATCTTGCGCGCGACGCATGGGAACCTGCGGCGGGCGCAAACCGAAGGCTTCGTACTCACGACGGTGAGAGAGCTACCCGAAGCGATCCGCGCGGCCGACTTCTGGTCGGCACTCGGCCTGCACCTGGAGGGCACCTCCCGATCGGAGTCTCGACGACCATGAAGCGAGCGAAGCGCTCTCCGACGCCCGTTCTGGAGTGGGACGCTCCTCGCCCTCACTTCCCCGTCCCCCCGATGGCGGCCTTCCGCAACGACTACCTCGATTTCGAGCGCGGGATTCGCATCGGTCGGCTCGAGCCCGAACAACGCCTGACGCGCCTTCTGAAGTTCGCGCTGGAATCGGCCTTCGGCGAGCCCTTCGTCACCGTGCGATGGGGGCGCGGCCTCTACTGGCAGTGGATCGGATTCTTCCCGCACGCCGATCGCCGCGCGAAGGCGAGCTTCGGATGCGCGAAGTACTTCGTCTCCCTGGATCGAGAGGAGCGCGCCGTTCACGCGGGGATGCAGGTGGAGCGCGGTTATCTCGCGCCTCCAGCGGAGTTGCCGGAATGTCGGCTCCGAGCGAACTGGGATTGGCACCGGTTGATCGCGCTGTTGGCGCACAGCCGGGAGATGGAACGGGCGTTGGCTCAGCTCCTGAGGCAGGACGGATTTCGCCTCTTCGTCGGAAACTGGGAGGGGGGACGAGAGTTCACGGCCGCGAATTTCACCACGCTGTCGGCGCTCCGTCGCGTGATCGCGCGCGCGCCCTCGGACCGGTGGTGCGGCTTCCAACTCTTCTACGCGCTGAGTGAAGCGGAGATTCGCACGATGGAGGGGCGCGAGGTCCTGGAGGCCGTGCTCGCCATCTTCGCCGAAGTCACGCCGATTGTGAGCGCCTGCTGGGAAGTGCGCCTGTGGCCGCCTCAGGCCGACGAGGCCACGTCTCGCAAAAGGGCGACGACCTGATCGCCCATCGCCTCGGTCCCGACCAGTTGCCCCTCGCCGCGATAGATGTCCGCCGTGCGATAGCCCCGCGCCAAGGCGAGCGCGATCGCCCGTTCGATCGCCGCCGCTTCGTCCGGCAGATCGAACGAGTATCGGAACATCATGGCGATGGAGGCGATCGTGGCCAGCGGATTGGCCACGCCCTGGCCGGCGATATCCGGTGCCGAGCCATGCACCGGTTCGTAGAGCCCAACGCGACCGCCGATGGAGGCCGAGGGGAGCATGCCGATGGACCCGGTGAGCATCGCCGCCTCATCGCTCAAGATGTCGCCGAACATGTTCTCGGTCACGATGACGTCGAAGCGGCGCGGATGGGCGACGAGGTACATCGCGCACGCGTCCACGTAGACATGCTCCAGCTCGACGTCGGGGAACTCGGCCGCCACCTCGGTGACGACGCGACGCCAGAGCTGCGACGTCTCCAGCACATTGGCTTTATCCACGGACGTGACCTTGCGCCGTCGGCGTCGGGCAGCGTGAAAGGCGACGCGCGCGACCCGCTCGATCTCCGCGCGGCTGTAGCGGAGTGTGTTGACGGCGACCTCATTCCCCGCTACGTCTCGCTCGATGCCGCGCGGGGTGCCGAAATAGAGGCCTCCGGTCAGCTCGCGCACGATGAGCAGATCGGTGCCGCGCACGACTTCGGGGCGAAGCGGCGAGGCCGCAATGAGGGGATCAAGCAAGACGGCGGGGCGAAGATTGGCGAAGACGCCCAGACTCCGCCGCAACTCCAGCAGCCCCGTCTCGGGCTTGAGCGGAGGCGGATTCGCATCGAATTCCGGAGCGCCGACGGCGCCAAGGAGCACGGCATCGCTCTGAAGACACCCCTCTCGCGTCCGATCGGGGAACGGCACGCCCGTTTCCCGAAGGGCGACTCCACCGATAGGGAAATAGGCCAACTCGAACCGATGGCCGAACAGTTCCTCGATCGCGCGCAGGACCTTGACGGCCTGCGCGACCACCTCCGGCCCAATGCCATCGCCGGGCAGCACGGCGATGCGAAACGAGCGCGCCTGCGGTGACCTCACTCGCTCGCTCATTCGGTTTGCCCCTCCCAGCGGGGAGGGGATCGCCGCCTCGAAGCGACGGAAAGAGAGCGACCCCCTCCTCTTCGTTCAAGCCGATGTGGAGATCTCCTCCGAAGACTGTCGGTGTTCCTCGGCGTGAAGGTGAGCGAGCCGCTCGCGCGCGTGGAGCGCTTTATTGACGGCATGCAGATACGCGCGGGCGCTCGCGTCCACAATGTCGGTGCTCGCCGCTCGACCGGTGAAGACCTTGCCCTCGAAGTCCACGTGGACGAAGACCTCGCCGAGGGCTTCGGCCCCCCGCCCGATGGAGCGGATCGAGTAATCCACCAATTGCCCCTTCATCCCCGTGATCTGATCAATCGCGGCATAGGCGGCCGCCACTGGCCCGTCGCCCGTCGCCGATTGGATGAAGGTCTGTCCGCCACGCTCCAGGACGACCGTGGCCGTCGCCGCCTTCGGATTCCCGGCCAATGACTGCACCAGCCGCAGCGTGTACGTCTCCGGAATATCCCGGAGCCCATCCTGCAGGATCGCGAGCAGATCCTCCTCATACACCTCCTTCTTCCGCTCGGCGAGCTTCATGAAGAGCTTGTAGGCCTTATCCAACTCGGCGCGGCTCAGGCGATAGCCCATGTCCTCGAACTTCTTCTGCAAGGCGTGGCGTCCCGAATGCTTCCCCAGCACGAGCGTGCTCTGTTTGATCCCGACCGATTCCGGCGTCATGATCTCGTAGGTGAGCTTGTGCTTGAGCACTCCATCCTGATGGATGCCCGATTCGTGGGCGAAGGCGTTGCGGCCGACGATCGCTTTGTTCGGCTGCACGAGGACGCCCGTGATGTTGCTCAGAAGCTGGCTCGTCTTGTAGATCTGCTCCGTGTGAATGCCCGTCGTGTACGGGAGCAAATCGTGCCGGACCTTGAGCGCCATGACGATCTCCTCCAGCGCCGCATTTCCGGCGCGCTCCCCAATACCGTTGACCGTGCATTCGACCTGGCGGGCTCCCGCTTGAATAGCGGCCAGGGAATTCGCCACGGCCAGCCCCAGGTCATTGTGGCAATGAACGCTCAAGGTGACGCGATCAATGTTGGGCACGCGCTCGCGGAGCGTGCGAATGATCGTCGTGAATTCGCTCGGGATCGTGTAGCCGACGGTATCCGGGATATTGATCGTCGTGGCGCCCTCGGCGATCACGGCCTCGACGACCTGACAGAGGTAGTCGAGATCCGTGCGCGTGGCGTCCTCGGCCGAGAACTCCACGTCATCGCACAACCTCTTGGCCAGGCGCACGGCGCGACAGGCCTCTTCCAGAACCTGCTCGCGCGTCTTCCGCAGCTTGTACTGCAGGTGGATATCGGAGGTGGCGATGAACGTATGAATGCGCGGCCGTTCGGCATAACAGAGCGCCTCCCACGCGCGCTCGATGTCCTCCCGAACCGCGCGCGCGAGCGCGGCGATGGTGGGACGGCGGATCTCCTGAGCGATCCGTTTGACGGCCTCGAAATCTTCATCCGAGGAGATGGGGAATCCCGCCTCGATGACATCCACGCCGAGCGCGTCCAGTTGCCGCGCCATGCGCAGCTTCTCCTCGACGTTCATGCTGCAGCCGGGCGATTGCTCCCCATCGCGCAACGTCGTATCGAAGATGATGATGCGTTCGGTCATCTCGCCCTCCCTCCTTGCTCTCGAGGACTGACGCGAGGGTGTAGTGTAGCCCCTTCCGGGCGGTTTGTAAAATTTATTCTTTTTCGCTGACAATTAACGGCCGTTATGCTACACTGGAGGAGGTTCACATTCGCTGGGAGGGGATCGGACGATGGAATTCGCGCAACTGGAGGCGTTGGTGGCCATCGCGCGGGCGCGCAGCTTCTCGCGCGCGGCCGAGCAACTGGCGCGCACGCAGCCCGCTCTGAGCATCGCCATCCGGAAGCTGGAGGAGGAGATCGGCGCCCTGGTCTTCGATCGGTCCCAGAAGGAGGTCACGCTGACGGAGGTCGGCCAGATCCTCTTCGAGTACGCGCAGAAGATCCTAAACCTCCGCCGCGAGGCCTTGGGGACGATCGAGGAGCTGCGGCAGCTGCACACCGGGCGCGTCACCATCGGGGCCAATGAGAGCACGAGCCTCTATCTGCTGCCGCGCATCATCCTCGCCTTTCGCGAGCAGCATCCGACGATCAAGATCGAGGTCTATCGCTCCTTCTCCGAGCGCTTGCCGCGCGAGATCAAAGAGCGCAACCTCGATTTCGGGATCGTCTCCTTCGATCCGAACGACAGCGAGCTGGCCTCGTTCCCGATCCTGGAGGATGAATTGGTCCTGATCCTGCCCCCCGGACATCCGCTGGCGGCGCGGCGGCAGATCACGCTGAAGGACCTGGGCGGTGAACCCTTCATCGCGCACAACGTGCGCTCGCCGGCGCGCGAGCGGGTGATTCAGGCCTTCCGTCGCGCCCGCGTCCCCCTGAACATCGCCATTGAGCTGACGAGCATTGAGACGATCAAGGAGTTCGTGAAGATGGGGCTGGGGTTGGCCTTCGTCCCGCGGATGTGCATCGAGGAGGAACTGGCGCACGGGAAGCTCGCGACGGTCCCCATTCACGGGTTCCGACACCGGCGCGTGCTGCGCGTGATCTATCTCCGCGACAAGGTCCATTCGCACGCCGCGCAGAAGTTCCTGGAGGTCATCAAGGCCATGGCCCCGAATGCCCGAGGCCGGAGGGCGCGCTTGACGAGTGACTCCCCTCGGCCCATAGTATAAGCGTGACACCGGAGGGAGCGGCGACGATGTTCGGCGGCCTGTCCATGACCGAGGTGCTCGTCATTCTGGTGATCGCCCTGATCCTGTTCGGGCCGCGCAAGCTGCCTGAGCTGGGGCGCTCCATCGGCCAGAGCCTCGCCCAATTCCGCCGCGCTTCGGAAGAGTTCAAGCGCTCCTGGGAAGAGGAGATCCTCATGGAGGAGAAGCGGCTGAACGTCTCGACGTGGACTCCCCCGTCTTCCCCATCGGAACCGAATCGAGAGCCGAAAGACAACCGTGAGTCTGAAGACTGAGGATCTGGCATCACGAGTCGAGGACGAGCTGGCCGGGACGGAGATGTCGCTGCTGGAGCATCTGGAAGAGCTGCGGCAGCGACTGCTGCGGTGCGTGCTGGCGATCCTCATTCTGCTGGTGGGCTGCTGGTTCTTCCGCGAGCCGATCTTTCAGTTCCTGGAGACGCCGGTTCGTCAAGCGCTGGCGCGAGCGGAAGCGGCGGGCGTTCGCACCGCGCTTCAGCCCCAGCCCTATGAGTTGCGTCCGGGCGATCGCTTCCAGTATTCGCTCCCGGAAGAGGTGCGCGTCGGATGGCGCGTCATCCCGGCCGGCACCCCCGTCCCTGCGCGCGTCGAGCGGCGCGGCGAAGAGCTCGTGATCGTCCTGGCCGAGCCGTGGATGACCGACCAGGGATTGATCTCCGCCGGCACGCGTTTGCCCGATCCGCGCCGCGCCTCACTCAATCCCGCTGGCGAGAAGCTGATCGTCACGACGGTGCAGGAGGCCTTCAGCCTCTACATCCGCGTCGCTTTCTACGCGGCGGTCTTTCTGGCCATGCCCTTTTTGCTCTACCAGCTCTGGGCCTTCGTCTCGCCGGGGCTCTATCGGCACGAGCGGCGGTACGTGCTGCCCTTCCTCATCATGGGCTCGGCTTTCTTCGTGCTCGGCGCGGCCTTCGGCTACTACATCGCCTTCCCCCGCGCCGCCGATTGGCTGTTGCAATTAGGGAGTGAATTCCGCCCGCTGCTGCGGGCGAGCGACTATTTCGATCTCATCCTCGTCATCATGCTCGGTCTGGGCGCCGTCTTTCAAATCCCGACGATCACCCTCTTTCTGGCGCGCATCGGCGTGGTCACCCCGCAGATGCTCTGGCGTCCCTGGCGCTATGCGATCCTGGGGATCTTCGTGCTGGCCGCCATCATCTCGCCGACGGGCGATATCCCGAATCTGCTGGTCTTCGCCCTGCCGATGATCGCCCTCTATTTCCTCTCGATCGGCATCGCGTGGATCGTCGGGCGATCTCCAGCGCGAAAGGCCTCTTGAAGGCCTTCGGCGGCTTCACTATACTTAACCGGCGAACGATCACACGGCCAGGAGGGCGAGCGATGAGAGAGAGAATGGAGATCACGCGACCCGGCCTTCCCCTTCGATCCTGGCGCGCGAGGCGGGCGATCGCTCGCTTTCTTCGGACCGCGCGCGGGCCTGTGAGCCTGGGCCTTGTCGCGCTCGCGCTTATGCTCGCGCCGATGGATGGGCGCCTGAACTCCTCCGTCCCGGAGGCCAAGCCGCGACAAGAGGAAAAGAAGCAGGAGAAGAAAGACGACAAGGAGCGGCAGAAGAAGCGCAAGACGGAGTTGAGCGAGGTCTATAAGAAATGGCTCGAAGAGGACGTCCGCTGGATCATCACCGAGGAGGAGCGCGCGGCCTTCTTGAAACTGGAGACCGATGAGGAACGCGAGCAATTCATCGAGCAATTTTGGCTGCGGCGCGATCCGAATCCCGATACGGAGGAGAACGAGTATCGCGAGGAGCATTATCGGCGGATCGCCTACGCCAACGAGCGCTTCTCCTCTGGGATCCCCGGATGGAAGACCGATCGCGGGCGCATCTACATCATGTTCGGCCCGCCCGATAGTATTGAGAGCCATCCGGCCGGCGGCACCTATGATCGGCCGATCTGGGAGGGGGGCGGGACGACGAGCACGTATCCGTTCGAGGTCTGGTTCTATCGCTATATCGAGGGGGTGGGCAGTGGGATCGAGATCGAGTTCGTGGACCCCACGATGACGGGCGAATATCGCATCGCGCGCAGCCCGGATGAGAAGGATGCGCTGCTGTTTGTCCCCGGCGCCGGATTGACCCTGGCCGAGCAACTCGGGCTCGCCTCCAAGGCCGATCGCCCCTTCTTCTCCCCGGGCAATCGCGAGCGCTACCCGCTCATGCACCAGCGCGTGCAGGATCAGCCGTTCGAGCGCTTGCAGCTGCTGGCCAATCTGCAGCGGCCGCCTCGGGTCAAGTTCAACGATCTGGCGACGCTGGCCGACGCCAAGCTCGAGGTCGAATTCGACGTCCTCCCCTTCCAGATGCGCGTGGATTTCGTGCGCATCACCGACAACTCGATCCTCACGCTCATCACCGTGCTCATGGAGAATCAGGACCTGAGCTTCAAGAACAACGGGGGGTATAACGAGGCCACCGTCAACATCCACGGGCGCATTCGCCCGGTGACGGGTCGCCGTCCCCAGATCTTCGAAGACGTCGTCACGCAGCGGTACACGGACGACGTGTTCGATCAGGGGGTGAAGCAGAAGTCCATCTATCAGCGGCAATTGACGCTCCCGCCCGGCCACTATGTCATTGATCTCGTTATCCGGGACGTCAACAGCGGCCGCACCGGCGTCGTCCACCACGGCATTCAGGTTCCGAAATATGCCGAGGGGCAACTCTCGACCAGCTCACTCATTCTGGCCGAGCGGATCGAACCGCTGCACGGGCGCGTGGCGGCCGGCCCCTTCGTCCTCGGCAATCTGAAAGTGCGGCCCAACGTGAATTCCATCTTTCGTCGCGGCGATCCCGTCGGCCTCTACCTCCAGATTTACAACCCGGGCATTGATCAGACGACGCTGCGGCCGGCCGTGGACGTCGAATACGTGCTGCTGCGCGAGGGGCGCGAAGTGATGCGCTTCAAGGAGGATGGCCAGAACGGCCTCACACGCTTCACGACCCAGCAGATCGTGCTCGCGCGCACGCTCGCGACGGAGACGCTCCCTGCTGGAACGTATACGCTGAAAGTGCGCATCACCGATCACGTGGCGCAACGAACGATCGAGCCGGTGGCCACCTTCACGATCACGGAACGAAGGGAGAACTGAGCGGGTCAGAGCAAGCGGCGACGACGGGCGATCACACATCCCCCACGCGAGAGGGCGTGGGGGATTTTTGTACCCTCATTCGTACCGCAGCGCTTCGACGGGATCTAAACGCGCGGCCTTCATCGCGGGCCAGAGGCCGAAGAAGAGACCGACGCCCACAGAAACGGTGAATCCAGCCACCGGAGCCCAGAGCGGCATCGTCGTCGGCAGGAAGGCGCGCACGACCTCGCTCAAGCCCCATCCGACGAGGATCCCCAAGAGGCCGCCGATCCCCGTGAGGACCATCGCCTCGATCAAGAACTGCCAGGCGATGTCGCGGCGGCGCGCCCCGATGGCTTTGCGAATCCCGATCTCGCGCGTGCGCTCGGTCACCGACACGAGCATGATGTTCATGACCCCGATGCCGCCCACCAGCAGCCCCACGCTCGAGATGGCGAACATCAAGACGACGATGGCGAAGGTGATCTGATCGAACTGTCGGCGGATGACGTCAGGCGTGGAGATGCCGAAATTATTGGGCTGATCGTAGGGGACATTACGCCGTCGGCGCAGCAGCTCGGTGATCTCGTCAATCGCTTGATCCATGCGCCCCGGAGCCGCCTGCGCTATGATGAGATGGTCCTCCAGTTGCGGGTACATCTTCTTCAGCGTCTCATAGGGGACGTAGATGCGGCTGTTCTCCCCGGAATCGCTCCCGGCGAAGATGTTCTCCTGTTTCTCCAAGACGCCGACGACCGTGAACTCCTTGCCACCGATGTAGATCGTCTTCCCGATGGGATTCATGTACGGGAAGAACTTGTCGGCGATGGCCGAACCGATGACGCACACCGGTTGCCGATGCGTGTTCTCCCAATCGGTGAAGAATCGTCCCTGAGCGATGTGAATGGTCGCGATCCGTTCAAGCTGCGGCAGCGTCCCGTTGATTTCGACCGTGTACAGCTCCTGATCGCGATACCGGACCGGAGGGCGATTCATCGGCGGCGGCCAGATGATGGGCACGGCGATCTCGACCGACGGGCAATACTGAGCGATGGCGAGGGCGTCCTCGTAGGTGAGCGGCGGACGCTGCCGTTCCTCCGGACTGATGCGCCCCAAGCGGATCCCCGGCTCGAAACGGAAGATGAAGAGCGTGCGCGTGCCGAAGCTGTCAATCAGCTCCTCGAACTGCATGCGGATGCCCGCGATGAAGGAGGCGATCACCATGACGGTCGTGACGCCGATGACGACGCCCAAAATCGTGAGCGACGAGCGCAGCTTATGCGCCCGCAGCGTCGCCATGGCCATCTTGAAGCTCTCCTGCAGCTCCTGTCGCGTCATTCCGCCCTCAAGGCTTCGACCGGATCCAGAAGCGCCGCCTTATACGCCGGATAGACGCCCGAGATCAAACCGACGCCCCCGGCAATGGCCACGGCCAGCACCGTCCAATCCACGGGCAGCTCCATCCGAATCTCGAAGAGCGCCGCGGCGAGCTTTCCCAAGCCGTAGGCGAGCAGAATGCCGATCGCCCCGCCGATCATCGCCAGCGTGACCGATTCCGAGAGGAATTGCAAGAGGATGTCGCGACGGCGCGCTCCAACCGACTTCCGAATCCCGATCTCGCGCGTGCGCTCGGTCACCGATACGAGCATGATGTTCATGATGACGATGCCGCCGACAAGAAGGGAGATGGACGCCAGGCCGATCGTCGCCATCTGAATGGTGCCGAGCATCTTCTCGCGGAAGCTGTTGATGGCCTCGGCCGTGATGATGCCGAAGTTGTCCTCCTCGTCG
>BEHK01000030.1 GCA_002898775.1 bacterium HR08
ATGGTGAGGGTGTTGCGACGCGAGCCGCTCTCGACCGAGGAATATTTG
This sequence comes from bacterium HR08, assembly GCA_002898775.1. Classification (GTDB taxonomy): domain Bacteria; phylum Acidobacteriota; class Blastocatellia; order HR10; family HR10; genus HR10. The sequence goes on from BEHK01000030.1 coordinate 49, forward strand.
GCCCTTGACGATCATGACGTCATGTTCCACATCAAGTGGTGGACGAAGGCCCCGGATCCGATCCTGCGCGATCTGGCCAGCGGTTTCCTCCATCGCCGCCTCTTCAAGGCCGTGGATCTGCAGGTCAATGCCGAGGGCCGGCGCCAGCTCATCGAACGCGCGCGCCGGATCGTCGAAGCGGCGGGCTTCGATCCGCGCTATTACCTGATCGAAGATCGCGCGAGTGACATCCCCTATCTCGGCCCGTATTCTCCGGAGACGTCGGGTCCGGAGAGTCGCATCTACGTCGAGGGGGACGGAGGAAGCCGCGCGCTGCGCGAGATCACCGAAGTCTCTCCGGCCATCCGCCGGTTGCGCCGATTCCACATTGATCGGCTCTGCTTCCCGGAGGCCGTGCATGACGCCATCCGCGCCTTGGTGGCGGAGCGCGAGCAGAGCGTATGAATCTCTCACGCCGAGGCTTTCTCACGAGCGGTCTTCGAGCCGGGGCCGCCGCGCTCCTCAGCGCCCGCGCCCCGAACCTTGTGCGTGGCCTCGCCGCCAGCGACGCGGAGACGCGGATCACGCTCCTGCACACGAACGATGTGCATTCGCGGCTGGAGCCGTTCCCCGATGACGATCCGCGATACGCGGGGTTGGGCGGAGCCGCGCGACGCGCCGCGCTCGTCAAGCGCCTTCGCCGCGAGAATCCGAACACGCTGCTTCTGGATGCGGGCGACGCCTTTCAGGGGACGCCCTATTACAACATGTATCGCGGCGAGGCCGATTATCGAGTGATGTCGGCCATCGGCTACGATGTCGTGACCTTGGGGAATCACGAGTTCGACAGCGGGTTGGAGGCGCTCGCGCGCGCCCTCAATTTCGCCACGTTCGATGTCGTCTCGGCGAACTACGATTTCCAGGAGACGCTGCTTCGGGATCGCATCAAGCCCTACGTCGTGCGAGAGCTGGCCGGCATCCGCATCGGCATCTTCGGGCTCGGGATCGCGCTGGAGGGATTGGTCCCCGAGCGATATCGCGCGGGGGTGCGCTATCGCGATCCCATCGCGACGGCGCGCGCGATGGTCCGAACCCTGCGAGAGCGAGAGGAAGCGCTGCTGGTCGTCTGCCTCTCGCACCTGGGACTCTACGATGAATCCGAACGGGCGAGGATGACCCCCCCTCCGATTGGTGATCGCGAACTGGCGCAAGCCGTCGAGGGTATTGATGTCATCATCGGCGGGCACACGCATACGTTCATGAAGGAGCCGGAACTCATCCGCCGTCCGAGCGGGGGCGCGACGCTCATCTTTCAGGTCGGATTCGGCGGCATCGTCCTCGGGCGTTTGGATCTCTTCGTCCGCGAACGACGGCTCGTCGGATTCGCGGGGAGCATCGTGCCGGTCTCCGAGCGCGCGCTCGCGTGAGGGCGGATGAGGGCCGCTCGCGCGCGGGGTCCCAGCATGGCCTATCTGCCCTGCGATCTCTGCGGGGGAACCGACGCGCGATTCCTGATGGCGTGCGAGCGGTTGGACGGGCCGCTCGTGCGATGCCGACGGTGCGGCCTCGTCTACGTGGGCGAACGTCGCGAGGATTTCGCGTTCTCGCGCTTCGATCCCGAGCGCTCGCGCCGCTTGGCCGAACGCGTGCGGGCGCTCGCGCTCGTGGACGAGGACGTCGAGGCGCGCGAAGCTCCGGTTCGCGAGCGCGTGATGCAGGAGCGCCTGCAGTGGGTGCGACGCTTCATCGCCTCGGGACGGCTGCTGGAGATCGGATGCGCCGATGGCGCCTTCCTCGCCCTGGCCGCTCGCGCGGGATTCCACGCGCATGGGGTCGAGCCCGATCCGACGACGAGCGCGCGCGCTCGAGAGCGGGCGGAGATCGAGGTCTTCCCCGGCACGCTCGCCGAAGCCCAATATCCGGCGGCCTCGTTCGACGTCGTCGTCCTCTTCCACGTCCTGGAGCATCTGGATTCGCCACGACGCGCGCTTCAGGAGATCCATCGCGTGCTCCGATCCGGAGGCGTCGTCGTCCTCGAGACGCCGAACATCGCTTCGCTCTGGTTCCGCCTCTGCGGCCGACGGTGGCGGCACTTCATCCCCGATCACTACTATTTCTTCTCGCCCGCGACCTTGACCCGACTCCTGGAGGAGAACGGATTTCGCGTGCTCGCGCTCACGCATCCGCGGCGCATCGTGAGCCTGAGGCTTCTGGCCGATCGCCTCCGACGATGGCACGCCCCCTTGGGACGGTTCTTCATGCGAGGCCTCGCCCGCTTGGGATGGGAGGAGCGAACGCTCACACTTCGCCTGAGTGACGTCCTGCTGGCGGCGGCGAGGAAAATGTGAGTGACCAAGCGGCGCGCGAGGTCGCCTCCGCTTGCCCCCCATCTGACGCCCGCTCATAATCAGCAGGTATCGAATCTCTCGCGCGAGGAGGCGGTGGCAAATGGGGATCGGCGTTTTGTGTCTTATGCTCATCTTCGCTTCACAGGAAACCACTGCGATGGACGAGATCGTCCTGTCCGATGGCGCGCGGTTGGTGGGAACGCTCATCTCTTGGAATCGAGAGCGGATCGTCTTTCGCACAGCGGATGGGGCGACGCGCGAAGTCGCTCCGAGCGGCGTCCTTCGGTTGAGCTTGGGGCGGAACAGTATCGCGGCGATGGGGGCCCAGCTCCCCGCCGAGGGGAAGACGCCGCCCCTCGATTCATCGCCCACGACGACGAGATCGGACGAGCGGTCCTGGCGCGGGGCTTTCGATGTGAGCTATGCCGGACATCGCGGCACGACTGACTCGGATAGCCTCGTCCTGGACGTGCGCGCCCAGCGGCAGCGCGAGCCCTGGCGCCTCCGACTGCGTTCTCGGTATTTCCGCGCACTCAAGGATCGCTCCCTCGCCGGAAACGAATGGCTTGGGGGGGGACGGCTGGATCGGTTCTTCTCGCCGCGCCTCTTCGTCTTCGCTTCCGGCGATTTCGAGTTCGATGAGGTCGAACGCGTGAATCTGCGAAGCATCTACGCCGTGGGCTTCGGCGCCGATCTCCTCGCCTCCGAATCGCGCGCGCTCTCGATCAGCGGCGGCGGCGGTTACACTCGCGAGAGCTTTCGCGACGGCACGCGTCGAGAATCCCTCTCCGGCGTCTTCCGCCAGGAGTTCCGGCAAAAGCTCTCACCCCAGAGTCAACTGGAGCAGCAGCTCCATTTCCTGCAGGATCTGCGCGAGGCCGCCCGCTTCAAACTCCGCTTCGAGAGCGCGCTGCGCTTCCGGGTGAGCGAATTGTTCACCGTTCGATTCGGGATCAGCAACGCGTATGACCACCGCCCGCAACCGGGCGTGCGCCGGAACGAGGTGACGTTCACCACGGGTGTGGGGGTCACCTTTTGAGGGTTGGTCGAGCGATCGCGGATCCGTCTCGATCGCTCCCCGAGCGATCCAGAGGGCGCTTGCTCGAGAGGGCGCATTCGGTGCCTCTTGAGGGGCGGGACCCCATGTGCTATTCTCCCCCCGGATCGCGCGCGGTGGGGGAACCCTTCATCGGTCGCGCGAAGAGCAGGGTGAAGGGTGAAAGCGACGCCGTTCGCTCCGGCGGGGGGACTTTCGGCCGGGAGGAGGGTCATGCGGATCAGCGTTGAATTCTTCGCCCCGGATGAGATCCTCTTGCCCTGGGATTATCTCGATTGGTTGCGCGGGCTCTTCTATCGGGCGATGGAACGAGGCCGGCCGAAGTTGGCGCGCGAGGTGCACGACGAGGGATTCTCCGGCGGCGGCAAACGCTATAAGCTCGTGACCTTCTCGCTCCTGTACCCGGAGCAGTATGAGCAAACTCCCAGAGGATTGCGCGTGCGCGGTCGCCTCCGGTGGTGGATCTCCTCGCCGTTGGAGTCGCTCATCGAAGCCCTGGCGCTCGGCTTGCTCATGCGACCGGAGATCCGGCTTGGCGCCAGTGTGCTCCACGTGGGGCAGATCGGCGTCCTTCTGCCTCCGACATTCGCCGAGACGATGACGCTCGTGACCCTGTCGCCCATCTTCGCCTCCACGGGTTTCCGTGACGCTGAGGGGAGATTTCGCAAACGGTTCCTCTCGCCCGCGGAGCCCGACTTCGCGCGCGTGCTCACGGAGAACCTTCGGCGAAAGTTCTCGGCCCTCCGCGACGAGGTGCTCGAGGGCGAGCTTCGATTCGAGTGGCTGGACGAGCCGAAATCGAAATTGATGCGCGTCAACGGCGTCAAGGTGCGCGGATGGATGATGCGCTTCCGCGTGAGCGGGCCGGCCGACCTGATCCGGCTCGGTTACGATGCCGGATTCGGAGAGCGAAATGCCCAAGGCTTCGGTATGGTCTGCGTGCCTGAAGATCATCCGACCCTTCCGTGGAAGGAATCGTGAGAGAGGGCGTGGATGCTGTCCCGGAAGGCACCCCATCCTCTCGATGGGGAAAAGAAAGGGCGAGGTTCGAAGTGTGCGGGGAGCGTACGTTCGACGTGTCGCCGTGCGGCGCTCTTCTGGACGAGGGGCGTCGAGCCGCTGGGACGACTGCGGGGGCGTGCGCTCGGATGGTGCGGAGCGCTCGGCGTGCTGCTGCTTTTCGTGCTTCCGGCACCTTCGCTTCCCCATGCTGATGGTGATGTCCTCCCTCGATATCGGGCGCTCTATGAGGAGCTGGAGCACGCCGTACAGATGTTCGCACGCCGTGTATCCAAACGGCGAGCGGGCACGCCGATCTTCGGCGCCGAACTCCTTCCGGCGAATGCTCATCGTGGTTCAGCGCTGCTTCAGCCGCATGCCCGCCACGGCGTCGTCCGTTATCTCGACGCGCTGCGCGCGCTGGGCGTGCAGGGGGTGAAGATCAGCATCGGATATCCGCGGCTCTCCGAGGACGATCCCCAGCGAGAGGCTTACCTGGCATTTTATCGAGACGTCGTTCGCGAAATCCGTCGGCGCGGGATGCGAGTGCTCATCGGCACTGGCGTATTGATTCCCGACGAGACGATGGGAGTCGGTCCATACGCGGGGATGACATTGGAGCGCTATCGCGAAGCCCGCCGTCAACTGGCGCGCACGATCGCACGCGAGCTGCGCCCCGATTACTTGACGATCGCCAATGAGCCGACGACGGAAGCGCGGGCGATCGGTCTGTATCAGCTCGCGGAGGTGAAAGAATACTTGCGGTTGGTGCAGGTCGTCCTCGAGGGCTTGGCCGATGTGCGCGCAGGGATTCATATTGGAGCGGGGGCGGGGAACTGGGAATCGGTCGAGTTCATTCGACGCTACGCGAAGATGGAGGGCGTGGATTACGTGGACATCCATGTTTACCCGATCACGTTCGGTCTCTTGGATCGCGCCGCTCAGATGGTGCGCCTAGCGCGCGCGCACCATAAGCCGGTGATCATCGGCGAGGCCTGGTTGTACAAGGCATCGCGATCCGAACTGAGGTGGGGCGCGGCGTCCGGGCCGATCTTCGCTCGCGACGTCTTCTCCTTCTGGGCTCCGCTCGATCAGAAATTCATCGAAGCCCTCGTGCGCTGGGCAGCCGCCGAAGTGATCGAATTCCTCTCGTTCTTCTGGAGCACGTATCTCTTCGCTTACCTGGATTACACCCCGGCGCATGAGCCGCTCTCTCCGGCGCGACTTCTCCAGCTGGCGGATGCCGCCGCCGCCGAGAATATCTCACGCGGCGCGATGAGTCCTACCGGCGCCTACTACCGCGCCCTCATCGCCGGATACACCTCTATGCGATCGCGTCCCTCCGAAACACTGGGAGTGGCGCCGAGAGAGCGAGGGAAGCGATACGTTGCGAATGCCCCTTCATCTGAGGGGGCGGGCGGCAGGGCGGCCTGTGATTTCGAGCGCGCAAAGAGCCCTTCGAGTCAGGTGACGATCACTCTGCGATTCGCGGAGAGGGGCATGACGAGGAACACATGGAGATTCAGGCCCCTCCCCCCCGATCTGGAGCGGGGATAGGGATGAGGAGATAACGAAGACGCCGCTTGAGGCTCCGGAGTGAGACCACGTGCGGACGCAGGCGAGGTTGGTGAAGAAACGGCTTGACACCGAGGCGCATGCTTGGGAAAATCTCGGCACACAAGCGAGGAGGACGAAGGTGACATCACCATTGCCCATAATTCGACTCCACCCCAACCGCCCCACGGGCAACTTCTGGGTGGACACGGGATTGGTGGTCCTGCTGGAGCAGTTCGGGGAAAGAGAGCACGAGATGGATAAAAAGTCTTCGACACAACTCCGGACGACATCTGTAGAAGACGTGGCGGTGGAGGCTAAAGTACAAGTGATGAGGTGATCAGGATGAGATTGCGATTATTATTTGAAGCCCATCAGCCTATCACTATCCCTTGGGATTACCGCACTGATTTGACTAAGGCGGTTTACATGACCTTAAACATAGCTGATCCAGATTATGCCACTAAGCTCCATAATCAGGGCTTTTCCTGGGAGAACCGCATATATCGCCTCTTTGTCTACTCGGATTTAACCCCTGTGCACTGGAGCCTGTCCTCGCACGGTCTGACTGATGTTCGGTGGATGACATGGCAGATCAGTAGTCCAGACCGGCAATTCACGGATACCTTCATAAAAGGCATAGAGCGGCAAGCGGGAGAGCTCCATATCTTTGGAACTCTTATCGAGGTTGTGGACATGGTTCGCATTGACCCTCCTCAACTTGGGAATGGCTTGGTTTTTCGGACAGTTTCTCCTATCGCTGCCTCAATGGGAGACCCAAGTCGTTCGCGACATCCCATTTACCTCCGCCCCGATCAGCCCGAATTCGTCGAAGCTCTACGGCGTAATCTCATCACGAAGTGGCAGGCTTTCCATCGGCGAGAATGGAACGGCGGAGAATTCGATCTCCGCGTCTGGAACCCGAAGCCAAAACTCGTTCGCGTGTTCGACACGAACGTGCGCGCCTGGCATCTGCATCTTCAGATGTGGGGGGATGAGGGACTGATCCGCTTCGCTTATGATGCGGGGCTGGGAATTAAAAACAGCCAAGGTTTTGGCATGATCGAACCAGGAGGGTAAGCTATGATCGCGACGCTCGTCCAGGTCGCTAAAGAGTTGGCCCACTATGAAGGCGGAAAGCGCCGCTGGAATCAGGAACGAGTTATCCTCCATCGGCTGTGCGAAAGCGCCATCAAGGGCAAAGAAGCTCCCAAGGTGAAGGTGGCGGCGATTGATTTGGCGACTGGGGTTGTCCACCTGGAAGATTACAAGGACGAAGAAAGGTATAAGTATCTCTATGCCTTATCAACCGGTAACACAGCTATTGGACCTTCGTGGCTATTAGACTTTCGAAAGACACAAGGGAAAAAACCTAAGAAGACCCGCGAGGAGATCATCGAAACTGGGATCAAGAAGATTCGTGAGGCGCTGACAAGTCTCCAAGAATCCACGTCAAAGGCAAAATCGGCCGATCTCCTGGGGGATGATGATTGGAAAGAGAAGCTCAATAAGGCAACGAGGGATGAATCGCTCGTCTTGGTGACGGTCGTGCAAGATGGAAAGATGCCGGGCGAGCGGAAAGAGTTTTGCGAAGGTTTCATCCGTAAAAAAATCCTGGGCGAACGGAGGGCGGAAGCCCGAGGCACGGGCCGTTGCGCTGTCTGCGGCAGTGAGGGCCAGGTCAGCTCGGCTATTCCTTTTCGGTTCTTCACCGTCGAAAAGCTCGGCTTCAGCCCGATGGGGCGCGAAGTGGACCTTTGGAAATACGCTTCCGTTTGCCAGGAATGCGCAAAGTGGCTCTATGTTGCCGAGAGCTATCTTGAGGAGAACCTGAGCACGAAAGTCGCCGGCAAAGACACCTATCTCGTGCCCGATTTGGAACCGGGCGCGTCGGAGGTCGAAGGCTCATTTGTGCGCTTTCTCTGGGAATGGCGCGAGCGCACGAAGGGCAAAGCCGTGCCACAAGACGAATTCCCTATCGAGGAGAAAGGGAAGAAAGCGAGGTCGAAAAAGGCAGCCGGTGCCGAGGAGGATTCTCTGCCGAATCTTTTTGAAGGGCTCGTGGAAGAGATTGACGGAAGGTTCAAAGACAAGCCGCCGTTCCGCTCGGCCTCGCTGGTCTTCTACCAGCCGGGTCGGAAGTTCATGTTCCTCTACACGATCTCCGACATTTTGCCCACCAACCTGCGCAGGGCGAAAGGGCGGCTTGCGGCGCTGCGCGAGATACTGCGACGTGACGTTCTCGGCGATGTAGGATCTTTTCCGCAGCGATTGAGGGCGGATTTCGAGTTTGTGGGGCAGGCCTGGAAATGGCCCCGCCGGGGACAGACCGAATCGCAAGGGGCATTAAGGTTTACTCCCATGCACATTGCCGAAGCGATCCTGACGGACCGGCCTCTGCCTGAGCACGAGTTCTGGCAGGATGCCGACAGCCTCTTGCGGGCCACATATCAAGAGACGATCAGCAGCAAGGACCAAAAGCGAACCGTGCAGAGCACCCTTGCCGAGCGTGCGAGGCTCATCTGGGCGATCTGGGCACTCATTTATCGCTCAGGGTTACTCGAAGGAGGCACGAATATGACGACTCAACCGATAACAACCGGTCAGGGCTTAACCGAAAAGTTCTGGGAAGACTTCTTCCGACCGAGGCTGCTTCTGAATTCGCCCGCCAGGCGAGCAGCGTTTCTCGTGGGCGTTCTCTTTGGCCGTGTGGAATGGAAACAGCGCAGCGACCGGCAGAGCAAGGCTGGCGAGATGCCCATCGTCAGCCGCCTGCGAGGGCTGGCGGTTTCGCGGAAAGAGATCATGGTGAAGATCTTCCCTGAGCTCATGCTGAAGCTTCGCCAATTAGACGCCAACACCCAGGCGATTCAAGCGATTCAACAGGCGGCGGCCGATTTCGCTTCGCAAGGCGGCGAGCTCTCGGACGAAGAAGCTCGGTTTTGCTTCTGCCTGGGCTGGGCGCTCTCGTGGACGACGGTGGATGCCGTCGGTAAGACGCTCGGAGCGCCGACGGGCGAAGAGGCCGAGGAAGCTTCTCCCGAAGGGGAAATAGAAGGTGAATCCTAAACCCAAGGAGGTGCGTCATGGAAAAAACCTATCCCTATCGGTCTGAGATCCTTTTTCTCTACGACGTGTTTCGCTGCAATCCGAACGGCGATCCGTTCGAAAACCGCCCAAGACAGGACCCCGAAACGGGTCGTATTGATGTCACCGATGTGCGCCTCAAGCGGACCATTCGGGATTATATCCTCCGCTACAAGCACAAACACGAGGATGATAGCTTGGAAATTTTTGTCCGAGTCGCCGATGAAGTGAAGACGGCGGAACGGCGCTACGAACAGATATTCGGAAGCTTGCCGAAAGCCAGTGAAGTGAAAAAGGCTAAAGAGCAGCTCATCGAGAAGTGCGTGGATGTGCGGCTGTTCGGCGCTCTCGTCCCGATCACCGAGAAGAAAACAACGAAGGGCAAGAAGGGTGGGGGCGAAGCCTCAGCGAAGACCGAGGAAGAGGGCGAGAGCGGAGGCATTCAATTGACCGGCGCCGTGCAATTCAATCCGGGACAGAGTCTCCATGCTGCTGAGATCATCGAGATCGCAGGAACCGGCGGCTTCGCTTCCAAAGAAAAAGCCGGACAGAAGACGTTTCGGCGCGAATTCATCGTCCCCTACGCGCTCATCGGCTTCTACGGCGTGATCAACGAGAACCTGGCGAAGGAAACGGGCCTCACCGAAGAAGATGTAAAACTGCTGATGGAGGCGCTATGGCATGGCACGTTGGCGTTGCACTCCCGCTCGAAGGCTTTCCACCATCCGCGCCTTCTCCTGCGCTTTGACTTCACGAATGAAGTCCAGTGCGGTTACTTCCTCGATCGCATTGAACTGGAGCACAATTTGGGCGACGAGCGCCGTATCCGCTCACCGAAAGACTACACAGTGAAGATAGACGGCGTGCTCGAAACAGTTGAAGGACGTGCTGGGAATCTGGCCCGAATCGAATGCTGGATAGATGCCGGGCTGAGGCTTTCGCCTGAGGGGTTGAGAGAAAAGTTAGCAGCGCTCCTGGGCGGCAAGCCTGAGGCCTTGACCGTCCGAGCGTTCTGAGCGGAATGGAGGCGATATGGGCAGTGAAATGCCGGTCTGCCTTTTCACCGTTCGCGGCACGTTTGCCCACTGGCGCAAGTGGTTCACGACCACGTCGGCGTTGACCTATAGCTTTCCGCCGCGCACTGCCGTTATAGGGATGGTTGGCGCGATCCTCGGCGTCCCACGCAGCGCTCTGGCGGGACGATTTCGGACAAACGATACGTGCATCGCCGTCTGTCCGCTGCGACCGATCGTGAAGGATCGTCTTCCTGAAAAGTGGCGCCAAGGTCCACCGATCCTGGATAAAGGAAGATTCCGCCCTGCCAAGATGATCGAGTCATTTCAGGAGAACCTGGAGGTCATTCGCCGACCTCACTATCGGGTTGTCTTTTGGCATCGGGATGAGCGGCTGATGAGCGAACTGAGAGAGCGCCTTGAGCAGAAACGATGGGTCTATCCGCCTTGTATGGGGATCATGGGTTTTTTGGCCGACATCGAGTGGGAAGGAGAAGACGTTGCGGAGCTGATCGAGGTAGATCAAGCCGATATCTATTCGGTCCTCCCTCTCGATAAGGCGACGGCGAAGGCGATTGATCTTTCCAAGTCGGAAGCCATCTTGCGCGAAGAGCGAGTTCCCAACGAAGTCTTCCCGGATCGGACATTTCGCCATCTCTATCTGGCCTATGTCTCGCGCGAAGCGAAACCGCTAAGGGTGCGGATGAAACCATCCTTCTTTCGAGTGTTTGCCCTACACACAAGGAAGGAAGCGATAATCTTCTTAGAAGATGCAACACCAATTAAGGATGGAGCTTTGGATGACGGCACTGTTAGAGGAGAGGAAAACTGAGCATCTTGTCTTGCTCGTCGGTGGCAATCCGTTGCCCAACGCAGTGGCAGGGAAACTGCTCGTCGAGCCTGGAGGAACCATTACCCTCATCCACTCAGCAGGCCCTGCTGGCACGGCCGACGTCGCACAACGGCTGCGCGAATGGCTTCATCCAGGTAACGCTGCGCCGTCTGTGGGGTTGAAGGAGGTTCAAGAATCGAACCCAACTTCCATTAGTCGTGGCGTGCGGGAGTGCCTCGAGACCGTGAAAGCTCAGCGCGTTGGCCTCAACTACACGGGCGGTACGAAGGCGATGTCGGTTCACGCTTATCGTACATTGGAGCAGTGGGCCAAAGAAAAAGACATCAGACCGGTTTTCAGTTACCTCGATGCCCGCACGTTGGAGATGGTGTTCGATCCCGTTAATGCCAGCAGCGGTGAGCAGAAAGTATACGTCGGACGGGCGCTCGAACTGAAACTGACGGATTTGCTGGCCTTGCACGGATGGACGCTTCAGCACGAGCCAACACGCACCGCTTTGCTTCCTATCACTGCTTGTGCTTTGGCAAAAGCGTGTGCGACTGACGATGGCTTCAGAGACTGGAAGCGTTGGATTGAGGATGAACTGCACGCCAAGTGCCGACGGTCAGACAGAGACGGCTGGAAAAGCAAGACTCAACTTCAATCAGTTCGTTTGACTTTACCTGAAAGTGAGTCTCTTCGTAAAGTCGCCCAGTTAATGCGCTCTGAGCTTGAACTGCCTCAAGAAGGGGATATCGGTCTCAGCCACCCCACCTTTCGGAACGAGCCAAAGGATTTCTGTAGCTGGCTCCACGGCAAGTGGCTGGAGCATCATGTTCTTGACGTGCTGAACGGTTTGGCAACATCGCTCTACCTGCACGAGCGCGCGCAGAATATAGTTCCTAAGGAGGTGGAATTCGACGTGGATGTGGTTGCGATACGTGGTTATCAGCTATTCGCATTCTCCTGCTCGACAGATACCAAGAAGAGTCTGCTCAAATTGAAACTCTTTGAGGCTTACGTCCGCGCTCGGCAATTGGGTGGAGACGAGGCGCGCGTAGCGCTGGTCTGTTGCAGTGATGACCCTGATGGTTTAGAGCATGAGATGCGACGCGATGTTGACCCTGAAGGTCGTATCCGTGTCTTTGGGCGGAAACATTTAGCCAATCTGACCGAGCACCTGAGGGAGTGGATCCGAACCCAAAGCGGAGCCGACCCCGAAGGAAAGGAGTGAACTCCTCATGTATCTTGTTATCGTGGACACAGCCCAAATTCAGCCTTACATCTTCGGGAGCAACCGCCTGCGGGAGAACGTCGGCGCCTCGCATCTGGTCGCCCAGGCCACTACGGCATGGGCTAAAGAAGCGGTGCGACAGGTTGCCGCGCGACACAACATTCAATCGGAGGGAACTCTGGATGACACAAAGAGCATCGAAAACCCATCCGATCCGCTCGATGCCGAAGTGCTCTATGCCGGCGGGGGGAACTTTGTCGTCCTGTTTCGTGACGAGTCCTCGGCAAAGGCCTTCACCCGTGTGCTGTCGCGAAAAGTATTAACCGATGTGCCCGACCTCCAACTGGTCATCGTTCACAACCCCTTCGACTGGGGCGAGTCGCTCGCCCAGAAAATCAAGGCCACCTTCATGAAGCTTGCAGAGGAGAAACGCGCCCGCATACCGTCTGCGCCTTTGCTGGGGCTGGGCGTGACAGTGATGTGTCGATCAACCGGGTTACCGGCGGTCGCTGTGGCTCGGGCTATCAGGGATGATCCTGAACGGCCGGTCTCGGCTGAGATCCTCGCCAAGTTGCGCGCTGTAGAGAGGAAAGATGGGAGTCCAAGTGAAGCCGATCAACGCTTGAGAGAGCTTCTCCCACCCCCGGACGGCTATGATTACCCCAGCCAGCTTGACCACCTCGGCGGCACTCGAGGAGAGCATAATTTCATCGCCGTTGTGCACGCCGACGGAAACGGCCTCGGACAGCGAATCATGGCGATCGGGGAGAAATACCGTGATCCATCACAGAACCGTGAATACATTAAGGTCCTGCGCTCCTTCTCTGAGGAGGTTGACAGAGCAGCACAGCAGGCTCTAAAAGATGTACTGGACCAATTGGCAAGGCGCATCCAGACCGATGGCGGTAACCGGATCGTTCACCAAAACGCTCTTGGAAAAATCATTGCCGAAGTCCAATTACGCAGGGAAGATGGCAAATGGCTTCTTCCCTTCCGTCCCATTGTCTTTGGTGGGGATGACGTGACATTTGTCTGCGACGGGAGGCTGGGACTGTCTCTGGCTATTGAATATATGCGACGGCTTGAAGAACATACAAGAAATCTTCCTGATGGCAAAGGGCGTTTGACGGCATGCGCGGGTGTCGCCATCGTGAAAGCCCATTATCCCTTTGCGCGAGCATATGCCTTAGCGGATGAACTATGTCGGAAAGCCAAAAACTATCGTCGGATTATTCGTGATTTTCATGGTGATTGGGATGGATCATGTCTGGACTGGCATTTTGCGCTGAGCGGGTTGTCGGGAGGCATCGAGGAGATTCGGGAGCGGGAGTACAGCGTGAGCGATGGTTCTCTGACGCTTCGTCCTGTAACGCTGGGACACAACCCCAAGGAGCGGCACCGAACCTGGACAGTCATAGAAAAAGGCATCACTGAGTTTCAAGGTGAAAACTGGGCAGGACGTCGTAACAAAGTCAAAGCCCTGCGCGACGCGTTACGAGAAGGCCCCCGTGCGGTCCAGTATTTTCGCATGAAGTTCAACGAAAATCAGCCGCTTCCCGAGGTGGAGCCTTCGCTAACCGATTGGAAGAGCACCGGCTGGCAGGGCGGGTGTTGCGGCTACTTTGACGCCCTCGAACTGGCAGACTGGTTTATTCCATTGTAAGGAAAGGAGGCTGCCCGTGAAATTGCAAATCCGCATAGAACTCAAGAGCGATGCGACGTTCGGACGGGGTGATGGTGTGGTTGGGCTCGTGGATGAAGAGGTGGAACACGATGCCTCCACCGGATTGCCCTTTCTCCGGGGGCGTACGCTGAAGGGTCTGCTGGCTGAGGAGTGTGCCAACATCCTGTATGCACTCCGCCGGCAGAATTCGCCCGCGTACACCCAGCTCGAGCGTGCAGCGAGGTTCCTGTTCGGGGAACCAGGCAGCACCTTAGAGGACGAAGCGAGGATGCACGTCGGTCCGGCGCTGCTGCCTGAGGAGTTACGAGCTGCCATCGAAGCAGATATCCGCCGAGGCGATCTGAAACCGGCGGATGTTCTGGAAGCACTTACCGCGATCCGCCGTCAGACAGCGGTGGACGAAGAAACAGGCGCCCCTGAGGAGGGCAGTCTCCGCTCGATGCGGGTTGTGCTGCGCGATACGCCTTTCATTGCCGAATTGCATTTCGATGAAGAACCGGATCAGACAGCGAAAGCCCTTCTTGCAGCGTGCGTATTGTCGCTGCGTCGGGCTGGCACAGGCCGCAATCGCGGACGAGGGCGTCTCGCGGCACGATTATACAACGACCGGGGCAACGACATCACCAATGAGTGCTTTGAGCACTTCCGCCGGCTTGTGAAAGGAGGGGCTTTATGAGGGTCATCGCCTACCGCATCACATTGCTTGAGCCAACGCTGGTGACCGCGCTTCAGGGCGACCCAAACGAAGGAGTGGCGTTCGATTATATTCCGGGCAGCGTCCTGCGTGGGGCAATTATCAAGAAATACCTTCGTACCAACCACCTAACCGAACTGGATGCTGCCGATCCTCATATCCGCTGGCTCTTCTTCGACGGCACGACGCGCTACCTCAACGGCTATCCGCTTGACCGCCTGGGCAAACGCACCTTGCCCACGCCGTTATCGTGGCATCGCGAGAAAGGCAATGAACGGGAGATTTTTGATTTCGCAGTCGAGCCGCCGGATATCTCAGACGACAAACAGTGGCAATGGGTCGGAAAGCCGTTCTGCTCGCTGGGAGAGCCTGAAGAGGAAGGCAAGCAAAAGGTCCGATTGGTTCAGCCGGAACGTCACATCGCCGTGCACACGGCGCGAACTCGCCGATTCGGACGAGCCATGCCGGCTAACGTGATCGATCCCTCGAAGGGCGACGTGCCAGGGGCCGTTTATCGCTACGATGCGCTGGCCGCAGGACAGACATTCGAGGCTATCGTGATCTGCGACAACGATGCAGACGCCCAGGAAATTCGCCCGCTGCTTAGCGGGGAGGTTACGCTGGGCGGCTCGCGCAGTGGAGGTTATGGGCGTGCCAGGCTTGAGGTTGTCCAAGAGAAGACGATAGAGACCTGGTGGGAAACGGGTATCCCGTTCGGAGCTAAAGTGAACGGCAAGATCATCATTACCTTTCTGAGCGATGCGCTGATCCGAGATGACAATGGTCAGTTCACTGTCGACCCTGAGGCCGTTACGAAGATGCTATCACAGCATTTGGGTGTGAACTTAAGATTGCAACATGCATTCCTGCGTGGGGAAGTCGTCGGCGGGTTCAACCGCAAGTGGGGCCTGCCGCTACCACAAGCGCTCGCCCTCAGGATGGGCAGTGTGTTCGTGTTTGATAGGCCAGACTGTGATGAAAGCAAACTGAGGCAGTTGGAGCTACAGGGCATCGGAGAGCGGCGAGTCGAAGGCTTCGGACGTATAGCCATCAACTGGCATACAGAAGCGGAGTTAGAGGTAGACCCCACTCCGCCGTCGAGAACTGTTCATTCCGTTCAAATTCTGTCAGGTTCGGACAGCGAGAGGCTACTGAAACAGATGGCGGAAAGGATGCTGCGCCGGCGATTGGAGGAACGGTTGATTGCCCGGGCCAATCAGATTGATATCATCAATCCCCCAAGCAACGCCCAAATCTCAAGGTTGCGGAGCATTCTTCATGATGAGCTCATGAAAGAAACTCCCTCCATGCAACGGATACTCGAGTTCCTGAACAGTATCAGGGAACGCAATACGGCACGCAGACAATTCGAGCGGGCCCGGATAGGAACGAAGTCCTTGTTGAACTGGCTTGAGGAGACACTACAGGATTCCGCCTGGGAAACGAGGTTCGGATTTCATCAGACTGATGTTCCCCGGATCGGCGGCATCCAAGCAAGCCTCACGGATGCGCTTCGCATCGAGTATCTTATACGTCTGGTTGATGCAGTGCTGGCCCGCGCCGCCAAAGAACGCCGGAAGGAGGCGGAATAGCCATGATCCACCCCCTCTGGTCGCCTAACACATCGCGGCGAATCATCGCCCGTATAGTGATTGAGGGAGATCTGGTTCTTCAGACCCCTGCGCATTTCAGCAACGGTGACACTGACGAGTTAACCGATATGCCGCTCCTGGTGGATCCCCGGGACGGCAAGACGCCGTTGCTGATGGGCGCTTCCATCGCGGGAGCATTGCGGAGTTACCTGCGGGAGCGGGAACACGGCTACAAGCAATCTGCTGACCGTTCTTCAGCAAGCGTGCTCCTTTTCGGCAGCTTGAAGGGTGATGACGAGGGAGAGCAAAGCCCTCTTATCGTGGAGGACGCGCTGGGCAAACCGGGAACCTTCGGTGTCGAAATGCGAGATGGGGTTGGTATCGACCCCAAAAGCCGTACCGCACGGCAGGATCGATTATTTGATGTGCAATTGTGGCAGGCGGGAACAACCTTCCCCTTGCGGTTCGAACTTCTCATTCGGGAAGGCGATGACGCGGAGGCTTTGAAACGCGCTCTGGCTACTGCGCTCACAGGATTCAACGATGGCAGCATTACTTTGGGCGCGCGAAAGCGACGCGGTTACGGTCGGGTGAGCGCCGCAGGATGGCGGGTCAAGACCTATGATCTGACCCGGGCTGAAGACTTGCTGGATTGGCTCGAGCATGGAGATGAGCCTCTAACAAACGTTACACCTGTACCCGACATCAAAACGGCCTTGGGGGTCGCGGACCTCATAGAGGATCGCCGTGAATTCTTCTCTATCACTGCCACGTTTCTGCTCGACGGCTCGCTGCTTATTCGTTCCGGCAGTGGGCAGGACGATCGGGGACCGGACATGGTGCACCTGCATGCACGGCAGGCGGACGGGACCCGAAAGCCGGTCTTGTCCGGAACAAGCCTTGCCGGGGTACTCAGGGCCCGTGCCCTGAAGATCGCCCACACGCTGGATGCCAGAGGTCAAGCCCAGGGATTGATTGATGGGATGTTCGGCAAAGAAATGCAGACAGGTGTGCAACCTGAGGCTAGTCGCATCGTCGTCACTGAAACCGTAGTGCAAAACGCCAGGACAGACCTTGTCCAGTATCGCGTCAGCATCGACCGCTTCACGGGCGGCGCAAGGGAAACCGCCCTGTTCTGCGAGCAGCCTGCATTCGGGGGCAATGGAACAACGCTGACGGTGGATATCCGGCTCATCAACCCGGAAGATCATGAGATCGGCATGCTTCTGCTCCTGCTGAAAGATCTCTGGACAGGCGATCTGCCCTTAGGAGGCGAGAGCAGCGTCGGGCGGGGGCGTCTCAGGGGAGAACGCGCGAAGCTGACCCTTCAGCGCGACGGGGCATCCAGAACCTGGGAGATCAGCACCAGTGGACAGGGGCTGAGCATCGTCGGCGACCGTAATGAGCTGGAGCGATTCGTTGCCGCACTGAATCGGCACTTGAAGGAGGTGGAGAAGTGAAACGTGAGATCCAATCGCATCCTGCGGTGGTTGAGTCCATTGCAGTCGAGTCCATCAGCGATGTGAAAGCCTGGCTCCAGACGCAGGCCGTTCGCTACAAACTCAAATGGCTACTGGCGCACGCCGACGACGGTGTGATCTGGGGTGAACTGCGCAACGGGCAACTGGTCACATCTGACAGCGTGGCGCCCGAAGTGTCTCCGCCCCTTCGCACCGAGACGTTGTGGCAGGCGCGGTTGTTTGCAACCCACGCCGAACTCCTGCTCTGGCGGGACGGCGACAACCAGTGGCACGCCCGTCTGATTCGTGACGCGCTGAAGGGAGAAACCCCTGCGTTCACCGACGCCATTGATGAGCCCCAGTTGCTCTGGGGAACTCATGGCGAACATCGCAACGGTTTCACCCTGCTCCGCGACGGCGCGCAGGGCTTGCGCCATGCGGTGCCGATGGAATTACCTTTAGGCAAGAATAACGAGGCGGACCCACCGCGTCTATGGGTCCGGCATTACCTGCGGGAAGACCAGAACGGTTTCACCCGCATCGTCGCCAGCCGGCTCTTGGATCTGCGACAGGAGGTGAAAAAGTGAGCAATCGTCAGAAACTCAACCTGCCCAAACATCAAAACCCAAGCCACCCGGATCGCATTGCCAGTGCACCCTATAATTTCATACCGCTGCCCGAACTGGTGGTGACGGCGGTGAGGGACGCCCATGATTTACCCGACCATGATCGCTATTACCCTGACCGCCATACGGGTTATTTTGAGGTGACATTGACGACGATGTCCCCAGTGTATGTCAGGTGTCCGCTCACCCGCGAGGAATTTGACCTGGAGGAACAAAACAAAGACAGGCACGGTCGTGAGATCAACGATCAAACACGTTACACCGATCGCATCAAAAACACACCCGATTTCTTTTACACCCGCGACCGCAACCAGCCTGTCATCCCCGGTAGCAGCCTGCGCGGCATGCTCCGAAGCGTGCTGGAGATTGTGAGCTACGGAAAGATGCAGCGAGTGACGGATAAAAGGCTCATCTATCGGGCCGTTGGTGATCCTTCATCATTGGGTGATCATTATCGTCAGCAGATGTTCGGACCTAATAAAACGGCAAGTCCAGACATGCGTTTCGACTATCCATCTTTGCAGGTAAAGGGTGGATATTTGCGAAAAACTGATACCGGATGGGCTATTCAGCCTGCCCGGGAGATACATGGTGAGACGTTTGTTCATGTCGAATACGATCAGGCTCAGCCTATTATTGGAGGACATGGTCGGCAACGAGTTCACGACGTGTTTGTTCAGCCAGCTCAACGAACCCCTTCCAGCCGTGGGCGACGTGGTCGGGGTAATTTAACCTTGGACCTGGCCGTAACACAGAAAGTATCGGCTTCGCCGGGTCCGGACTTAGTTCCAGCCAAGCTAATAGAGTCCGGCCACATAGGAGGTAGGCATGCCAAGCACTGGCATTGTGCAATCTACGAGCCTGATCCCATGCAGCCACTTATTCCTATTCCAGACGAGCTATGGGAGATGTATCAGGAGGATCGGGATTTAACCCGTGGATTACCTACTCGCCCATTAACTAGAGATGGTGATCCTCTTTTCTACTTTGTTGATGAGGCGGGTAATCTTGTATTCTTCGGACCCACGATGATGTTTCGCCTCCCCTATCAGCGATCAATTCATCAGTTGATCCCCGAACCGCTCCGAGACCCATTACAGGTTGACTATGCAGATGCGATATTTGGGTTTGTGAGAAGGAAAGACGACTTTCCATCTGGACAACTACCCCTGCAAGGCGATAAACGTCGCGCTTACGCCGGACGCGTGTTAGTCACGGATGCTGTGTTGGAAGAACGTCAGACCGACTACTGGCTCTCTGATGAACCAATCACTCCTAAGATCCTCGCGACGCCGAAACCCACTGCTTTTCAGCATTACCTGACTCAGCAGGAACCAGACGACAAGAACCGACTCGATCACTATGATAGTCCACCGCCACATGAAACCGTTATCCGTGGACATAAGCGCTACTGGCATCAGGGACTGAGCCCAGACGAGGGGTTGACGCTCGATCAAATTCGGGAGCGAATCGAGGAGGAGAGGACACGGCTCCGTGAGTTAGCAACCAGCACACAACATACGCAATTCAGGCCTGTGAAACCGGGCGTGAGGTTCAAGTTCCGGATCTACTTCGAAAACCTTTCTGACCGTGAGTTGGGGGCGTTGTGCTGGACGCTACACCCGTTAGGTGATCCAGCGAAGACCTACTGTCATCACCTCGGCATGGGCAAGCCGCTGGGTATGGGAGCGGTAAAGCTGGAGGCCACACTCTATTTGACAGATCGTCCGAAGCGCTACGGCTCGCTCTTTGAAGACGATAACTGGCGAACGGGAGTTACAGATTCCGGCAAATCGCTTTCCGATCAGGCAACCCTGGAAAGGCTCACGCAGGCCTTCGAGCAACACATCCTCAGCGCGCTTGGGCTGAACAACTGCTGCCGTCATCTCTCCGAAGTGAAGCGCATTGGGATGCTACTCAAGCTGATGGAATGGCCCGGGTATCCGGCCGATCCTAATGGAGATCGCTTCCTAATGACTCAGAATCGTCCTAATACGCGCTATATGACGATTCAACCGAACGAATACCGTGATCGCCCTGTGCTGCCCGATCCTTGTGCGTTCGACCCAAGTATCTACAATCTGGCTGAGCCGGCCTCTGGCAGTCCGGGAGCGCCGGCTGGAGCATCAACTCAATGTCACCTGACCTCTTCACCACCCCCGCCCTCAGGGGCTATCCCTCGAAAATCCAGTGGAAAAGTCCAGAAACGGAAGCCGGAGCAGGCCAAAACTACAACCAAACGGGAGTGGGTCACGCTGACAGAAGACGTCAAAGGCAAGAAGGTGAGAGTTCAGACGGAAGATGGCGAGATCGTTATGTGTACCAACTTTCCTCCCTATCCGAAGGGAACGGCAGGAACCCGCTGTCGTGCTGATGTAACGAGGGAAGGAGGAAAAGCCAAAAGCGCGATATTCAAGGGTTGGGGGCGATATGCGTGAATTGATCTCGCATCCGCCGGATGCGTCGGGGCGGCCGATTCGGCTCTACGATCACCTGAGCGACACCGGCCGGCGCGCCGCAGCGCTCATCCTCCGCCTGAAATCAGCCCTGAATTTAGCCGTTCCAGCAGATGATCTCGCTAAAGCGGCTTTCATCGCAGGATGCACGCACGACTTCGGAAAGGCTAAGCGCCAATTCCAGGCTTACATCCATGGCGGCAAAGGCAAGCATAAAGACCACGCGGTGATCTCTTCGGTTTTCGCCTTCATCGTCGCCTCGCAGGTGTTCGGCCAAAAGCCGCAGCCGACGCGGTTGCTTCCCTTCGTCTGCGCCTACGCCGTCAACCGACATCACGGGCTGCTCTGTAACCTCGAAGAAGCTTTCGAAGAAGCGAGCATCGAACATCAGATCGCCGTCGCTCGTGGCAATATAGACAAGCGCGTCTGGGAGTTCGAGATTCGATGCGAGCCGCTCGACCTGACTCTACGCTTTTCGGATTACCGCAAGCAGTTTGAGAAAATAACGGCTCAGCAGATCACTGAATGCTTTCGACAATTTAGCCAACTGCTCAGGCAGAAAGCCGACGAGGCAGATCCTTCCGAGAGTTGGCTCGTTGACCTTTATTTCGCCCTCTTGCTTGTCGTCTCGGCTCTAACCGAAGCCGATGTCGCCTGCGTCATCCAAGCGCCAGAACCAAAACAGGCCGTGTTGCTTGATCCCGAACGGATTCGTCAGTACGCGTTTGCTCAGCCGCAAGCCAGCCCGTCATTTCAGGAACTTCGCGAGCATGCCTGGGAAGAGATTCAAAGGGCCATTAAGGAACCAGACACGTCGGCCTTCAGATTGACTCTGCCGACGGGACTTGGCAAGACCCTGATGGGCCTTTACCTTTCCGCTGCCGTGCAACGCCAGCACGAGGATAGGCAAGGATCGAAGCCCGCCATTTACGCGCTGCCTTATCTTTCCATCATCGAGCAGGCGACGGACGTAGCTCGCCGGGTTTTTCCTCCAGAAGGCGAAACCGGCTTTCGCGTGATCCAGCACCACAGCCTGAGCTTTCCCGAGAGCAAAAGTGATGAAGAAGCGAACTTCGAGAAAGCGCGATTCTCCTTAGAAGATTGGGACGCTGACCTCGTCGTTACGACCTTCGATCAGCTCTTCTATTCGTTTCTCTCGCAGGATCGCGGTTTCATCCGGCGGTTCTTCCGCTTGCCGGGAGCGGTGTTGCTGCTCGACGAGGTGCAGACGATCCCGGCTCGGTTGATCCCGGCCGTAGGGACATTTCTGGAAAAGCTCCGCGAAAAACTCGGCGTCCGCATCCTGTACATGACCGCCACGCATCCGCCTTTTCTTCGGGACATACCGGGAATCGTGCGAGACGAGAAGCCTTACTTTGAATCGCTCGCGCGCACGCGCCTGCATCTCGAGCTAGAGCCTATTCCATTTAGCGAGTATCTGTCCCGGCTCGGTGACTGGCTCCTTCAGCGCAAGGGGAGAAAAGTTCTGCTCGTGGCCAACACGATCCGCAGCGCGCGGGATCTGTTCGCACATCTCAGTCAGCTCAAGGAAGAGGAGGCGGAGTTTCGTGAGCTCAGGCTCTTCCATCTATCGGGTAGCGTTGTCCCCGTAGAACGCCTCCGACGAATCAAGGAAATCCGCACGCTCATCGAAAGCGATCCGGGAGCGTGGGTTTGCGTTGTCTCGACGCAATGCGTCGAGGCCGGCGTTGATCTCGATATGGACGAGGCGGTTCGGGACTTCGCGCCGTGGGATTCGCTGCTGCAGATTTGTGGACGCGTGAATCGCTTCGGCAAACGAGAGATGGCCGATGTCTGGATTCATCGCTGGGTGGATGATGAAACGGGTCAGCAGCGAGAGTTCCATGGTTACATCTACGATTCTCTCTTCTCAGCAGCGACCTCGGATGTCCTTGCGGGGCGCACTGTCGTCGAGGAATCCGAGTATTGGGAAATTCAACAACAGTACGTGCATGAGCTTGAGCAACGATTATCGAGCGCGGCGTCTCAAGAGATCTTGCGTTCGGCTCTCGCTTGGAAGTTTGATGAGCTGAATTTCCAAAAGCTCTTTCGCGGTGAGGAGCGGGCCTGGAAGGTTTCGGTATTTTGCGTTGCCGATGAGACGGCTGAATTTTTGAAGGAGATCGCTTGTGAGTTGTGGTCGAGTCACGACCCGCCGGGAGCCTTAAAGCTCCTGTGTGAACTCTGCGATTCGGGCGAGCTTTTCCGTCCCCTGGAAAACTTCCTCCGCGTCGAGGCACTCGTCGTGAAGCAACATGCCTGTCATCTCGCTCGGGAATCGGGACGCCGTTTGAAATTCGGCCTCAGTCGGTTACTCCGACCGATGTTCCAGGCGTATACCATCTCGATACCTATCCGGCGATTGAGCGACTTATCGGTCGGCCAGATCACCGAAGGTTTTCCATATTTGTCACGCGCTGTTTATAGAACTCTGGATGTTGGCGAAGGCGAAGTTGAGTCTCCCGTGCCCGACTGGATCATTTAAGGAAGGGATGATGACCGAAATAGAAGGGGAGCGGGTCACGAATTCTGCAGCGCTTCCCCTCGACCCCCTGTGGGGCGCGGCCGTGGTCCTGGGGGCAGCGGCGTTCATCCGGTGGGGGGATGCATGGGTTTATCATTGGGCGTATCGGGTTTCTCCTCCGGGGATGGCGGGCATCGTCTTCGTGAATCTTGTCTCCGTGGCGTGGTATGCCTGGCCCGTGGTGTTCATCGTCGCGCTCCTTCATGGGGCGAAGGCGTTGGGGGAGGAGCTCGGGCTTCAGCAAGGGGGCGGTCCGGGCGTCGGATATGCGCTGCTTTTCACGCTCCCGATGTCGGTCGGTTATGCCCTTCTCGGCGAGGTCGCCAAAGTCGCGCCGTCGGTCCTCGTGGTGAACCAACTGCGAGCCGCTTTTCGCGAAGAGCTGTTCTATCGGGCGTTCCTTTTCGGGCAGCTTTTTCGGCGCATGCGATGGGGATTCGTTCCGGCCGTGGGGGGCAATGCCGTGTTATTTGCCGTCGGTCACCTGTATCAAGCCTCGACCTTGTGGGAGGGGATCGGCGTTTTCGCCGTCGCTTGGATCGGAGCCGTGTGGTTCGCTTGGCTCTTCGTGGAGTGGGCGTATAACCTGTGGTTGCTGATCGGATTGCACTTCTTCATGAATCTGTGGTGGGAACTCTTTCGCGTGGGGGAGGCGGCGTTCTCCGGCATGATGCTGATCGAATCCTGTCGCCTGCTCACCGTTTTGGCGAGCGTCGGGTGGACTATCTGGTGGAGGAGTCGGCGGGGAGGATTGATCCTCCGTCGCCGGATGCTGTGGAGACGGCGAGGATGAATGCTCGCAGGGGAGGATCGGAGGCGACGCGTCGCGAGACCCGAATCCGGAGGTGGGCATGACGGAAGACGAATTCGCTCAGCTCAAGACCAATGGGATCAAGGTCAACTATTTCGTCGTGTGCGAGAGGAAATTGTGGCTCTACAGTCACGACATTCGATTGGAGTCGGCCAGCGATCGCGTGGCGCTCGGTCGACTGCTGCACGAGCGCGCGTATCGAGAGCACGCTCGCCGAGAACTCCTGATCGACGGCCTCATCAAGATTGATCTGCTCGAGAGTGAGGGGAAAGTGCTTGAGGTCAAGTACTCGCGCCGGATGAAGGAGGCGGCTCGACTTCAAGTGCTCTACTATCTGTACTACCTGAAGCGGCTGGGGGTCACGGGATTGGTGGGAGAGCTGCGCTTTCCCAAAGAGCGGCGACGGGAACCCGTGTGGCTGACCCAAGACGCCGAACGGGAAGTCGAAGCGGCATTGCGTGAGATTCATCGGATCGAACGGCTTCCCACGCCGCCAGAGGTCGCGTTCATGCCGATCTGCCGATCCTGCGCCTATGCCGAATTATGTTGGGGATGAATCGAACGATGCGGTTGAAATCGTATCGGATGTATGGCACGCTGAGTGTGGTGCGATGATTGCGGGTCTCCTCCGAAAGGAGAGCCGAGGAGATGAGGGTGGCTTCTTCGACTGATGATGAGGAGGAGCGGGTGAGATGGCACGCAGCTATTATATCTTCCAGAACGGGCGTCTTCGGCGAAGGGGGAACACGTTGTATTTGGAGGGGGAAGATCCGGCGATCTCTCAAGATGTGGGCGAAGTGGCGCGATCCTTTGCGGAGACTGAGGGTGGGGAGGAGATCCCCTCGGAACGCGCAGACGAGGAGCCCGAAGGATCTTCGGCGGCCGGAGTGGGGCGAACGCCCGATTCGGTGGGAGAGGCTGGATCTCCGTCAGATGGCGAAGAGCGTAAGGCTGCGGCGTCTCCATCACCAGGGCGGCGACGGATCATCCCGGTCGAGGACGTCGCCGAACTCTTCCTCTTCGGCGAGATCACTCTGAATACGAAGCTTCTGAACTTCCTCGCGCAGAAGGGCATTCCGGTTCACGTCTTCAACTATTATGGGTTTTACAGCGGTTCCTACTATCCGCGGG
>BEHK01000031.1 GCA_002898775.1 bacterium HR08
GATCCTCGCGCTTCGAGACGTATCCGATCGCACCGGCGGCGAACGCCTCGCGAACGACCTCTGGATCCTCGACCTCTGAGAGCACGAGCGCTCGCGGCATGGGGGCGACGCCCCGCAGGCGCTTCAGCGCCTCGATCCCATCGAGCACCGGCAAGAGGGCGTCTGTGAGGATGATGTCAGGCCTCATCCTCTCAGCCTGTTCCAGAAGCGCCGCTCCACTGGCGGCCTCGCCCACGACGCAATAAGCGCCAAATCCCTCCAGAACTTTCCGCAAGGTGTGGCGCCAGAGCTGATGGGTATCGGCAATGACGACCTGCCGTCTCGCGCGCACGCTTCCTTCTCCCCCTCACGCTCCCGCGCACAGAGGCCTCATCCACGGCTCTCGGCCGAGAGCGCCTTCGCGCACAAGGGGCCCCTCTTATGAGCTATGAGCTTTTATGATCCGCGATGCGGGGACCGCGGACAATGCGGTGCCGAACGGATTTTTCACCCTCCAAGGGGAGTATTTTCGGAAGCCGACGGCGGGATGCTGAGTTCATCCCTGGATGATCCCACGACGAATCGCATAGCGCACCAACTCGGCGACACTGTGCAGGTCGAGCTTCCGCATGATATTCTCCCGATGCGTCTTCACCGTCTTCTCGCTGATGTAGAGCATCTGGGCGATCTCTTTGTTGGAATAGCCCTCGGCGATAAGCTGCAGGATCTCCCGCTCGCGAGCCGTCAGGTCCGAGGGTCTCTCTTCCGGCGAGACCTTCCCCCGCGCGAAATCGAGATATTGGGCGATCACGCGCTTGGCGATCGAAGGGCCCAGATAGGAATCCCCTCGATGGACAGCTCGAATCGCGGCGATCAACTCCTCGCTCGCCGCATCCTTGAGGAGATATCCTGTGGCTCCGGCGTTCAAGATCTCCATGGCCATCTGGTCGTCCTCATGGACCGTCAGGACGAGGATCTTCGTCTTCGGGAGCGACTTGGCGATCTGCCGCGTGGCTTCGATCCCGTTCATGATCGGCATCGAGATATCCATGACGACGACATCCGGCTTCAGCGCCTCCGCTTTCTTAACGGCCTCGCGGCCATCGTTCGCCTCCCCGACGACCTCGAAAGCGGGATCGGCCTCCAAGATCTTCCGCAGACCCTGCCTCAGGATCGTGTGATCATCCGCCAGTAAGACCCTGATCTTGCCCATAGCGCCGATTCGATGTCCTCGATTTTGGTTTGGCCTGATTATATTCGAGCCGGTGGAGGAATGCAATAGGGCGGCTCCCCCCCTTCGACTCAGGGCAGGAGCAGTTGCTGTTTCAAACGGCCTCGCGCATAATGTGAGGCTGATGCGAAAATTCGCGTTGAGGAGAGACCTATGGTGCCACCATTTCGAAACGAACCATTCACCGATTTCGGCCAAGAAGCGAATCGGCGGGCCATGTTCGAAGCCCTCGCCAAAGTGGAATCGGAACTCGGGCGGGAGTATCCGCTCCTCATCGGGGGGAGGCCTCAGACAACAGGCGATCTGCTGAAATCCGTGAACCCTTCGCAGACGGATCAAGTCGTGGGATGGGCGCATCGTGGGGGGCCCGAGCACGTGGATCAAGCGTTGGAAGCGGCCTGGAAAGCCTTCGCCTCTTGGGGCCGTCGTCCGGCCGAGGAGCGCGCGCGATACCTCTTCCAAGTCGCGCACATCATGCGGCGCCGAAAATTCGAACTGGCCGCATGGATTGTGCTCGAAGTCGGAAAGAGTTGGACCGAGGCCGATGCCGATGTCGCCGAAGCTATTGACATGTGCGAATTTTACGGACGTCAGGCCCTCCAGTACGAGGGAGCGCGTCCGGTAACCCCCTCCCCCCTCCCTGGGGAATACAATGAGTGGTTCTACATCCCGCTCGGGGCGGGCGCCATCATCCCCCCGTGGAATTTCCCCCTGGCCATCCTCGTCGGCATGACGATGGGAGCGGTCGCCGCGGGCAATACGGTCGTCGTGAAGCCCTCCAGTGAAAGCCCCATCGTCGCCGCGAAGTTCATGGAGGTGCTCCAAGAAGCCTCCTTCCCCGAGGGCGTGGTGAATTACCTGCCCGGAGCCGGATCGAAAGTCGGCGATTATCTGGTCGCGCATCCGCGCACGCGCTTCATCGCGTTCACCGGTTCTATGGAGGTCGGACTCCGCATCAACGAGATGGCGGCGCGAACGGCTCCCGGCCAGATCTGGATCAAACGCGTGATCGCCGAAATGGGCGGCAAAAACGCCATCATCGTAGACAGCTCAGCCGATCTCGATGCGGCGGCCGAAGGCATCGTCGTCTCCGCCTATGGCTACTCGGGGCAGAAATGCTCGGCCTGCTCGCGCGCCATCTTCCTCGACGACGTCTACGAAGCAGGCGTCGAGAAAGTGATCGAGCGCGCGCAGAAAATCACCGTCGGCCCGACCAAGGATCCGGCCAATTGGATGGGGCCCGTCGTCAGCCAGTCGGCTTATCAGTCCATCCTCGGATACATCGAAGTCGGGAAGAATGAGGGGAAGCTCCTGCTCGGCGGGCACGCGCTCGAAGAAGTCGGCAACGGCTGGTTCATCGCCCCGACGATCTTCGGCGATGTCTCGCCTTCGGCGCGGATCGCGCAGGAGGAGATCTTCGGGCCCGTGCTCGCCTGCATGCGCGCCCGCGATTTCGATCACGCGCTGGAGATCGCCAATGGGACCGTCTACGGCCTGACCGGTGGCGTCTACAGCCGCACGCGCGAACACATCGAGCGCGCCCGTCGCGAATTCCACGTCGGGAATCTCTACATCAATCGCAAGATCACCGGCGCACTCGTGGACGTTCATCCCTTCGGCGGCTTCAATATGTCCGGCACCGACTCGAAGGCCGGCGGGCGGGACTACCTGCTCCTCTTCTTGCAAGCGAAATCCGTCGCTGAGAAGTTCTAGGTCGTCACGGGGTCCTCGCGCCGGCCCGGGGACCCCGCGGCGCGAGATCGGCGTTCTCTCCTATCCTTCCCCTTCCCGCCTATGCCATAATTGTGCGTGAACGTATCAGGAGACAGAGCCATGGCGCGCCAAAAGCCGATCTCGGTCCTCACCCTGGAGGAGGCCTTGAAGCAGTTCGCCATCCCCGGAGAGCTGTACGAACGCCTCTCCGACGGGAAAGTGCGCTGCTTCGCCTGCGGACATCGGTGCGTGATCTTGCCTGGACTGGAGGGCATCTGCAAGGTGCGCTACAACGAGGGCGGAACGCTCTACGTCCCCGCCAACTACGTCGCCGCCCTGCAGGGCGATCCGATCGAGAAGAAGCCGTTCTTCCACGTCCTCCCGGGTTCGCGGGCACTCACCTTCGGCATGCTCGGCTGCGATCTCCACTGCGCCTACTGCCAGAACTGGCTGACGAGCCAGGCCCTTCGCGACCCCATTGCTGGAGCCCCTCCGCAGGCCATCACCGCGCGCGAAATCGTCGCGTTGGCGCGTCGCTGTCGCGCCGAATCGGTCATCAGCAGCTATAACGAGCCCCTCATCACGAGCGAATGGGCCGTCATGGTCTTCAAAGAGGCCAAACGCGCCGGTCTGCTGACCGGCTACGTCTCCAACGGGAACGCGACCCCTGAAGTCCTCGACTACATCCGTCCGTGGACGGATCTCTACAAGATCGATCTCAAGACCTTCAACGATCGGAACTACCGCCAACTGGGCGGCACGTTGAAGAGCGTCTTGGAAACCTGCCGTCTGGTCTTCGCGCGCGGATTCTGGATGGAGATCGTCACGCTCATCGTCCCCGGATTCAACGACTCGGATGAAGAACTGCGCGACATCGCGCAGTTCATCGCCTCGATCTCTCCGGACATCCCCTGGCATGTGACGGCCTTTCACAAGGATTACAAGATGACGGATCCGGACAACACCCCGCCGGAGACGCTCACGCGCGCGGCTGAGATCGGGTATCGCGAAGGTTTGCGCTATGTGTATGCGGGGAACTTGCCGGGCATGGTCGGCCCCTTCGAGAACACCTACTGCCCGCACTGCCAGGCGCTGCTGATCGAACGCTATGGATTCCGCATCCTTCAGATGAACCTGAAGGACGGCGCGTGCCCGCGCTGCCGCACGCCGATTCCGGGCATATGGTCACGTCCCGCTTCTGCAGACGCTCCATGACGCTTCGCCCGGAGGAGATGGGGGGAGGCTGAGCCCGAGCGAGCGTTCCTGGTCCCCTCGCGATGTGCGGGCGCTCCTCATCGAAACAGCCGCTTCAAGGATTGCTTCAAGATCCATTCGGTCGAATGATCGCTCTCGCTGGCCAGGACAGCCGCCACCGTCTTCTCGGCGAGCGGGCGCGGATACCCGAGATTGATCAGAGCGGAGATGACATCGCGTTTGACAGCTTCATCGGCCGCCTCAGCTTCCGCCGCCGCCCGATACGCCAATTCCGCCTCCTGCGTCGTGAGCGCGGCCACCTTGTCCCGCAGCTCGACGATCACCCGCTCGGCCGTCTTCCGCCCCACTCCAGGGATCGCCATCAAGCGCGCCAGATCGTTCGCGCGGATGGCCGGGATCAACTGATCCACACTCAACCCAGAGAGGATCGTGATCGCCAGTTTCGGCCCCACCCCCGCGACTGAGATCAACCGCAAGAATAATTCCTTCTCGATCGGCGTGCGAAAACCGTAGAGCTGAAGCGCATCCTCGCGAACGTGAGTGTAGATGAGGAGCGAGACGGTGGAACCGACCTCCCCCAATTCGTAATATGTGGAGAGGGGAATCGCCACCTCGTACCCGACGCCGTGGACATCAATGACCACAGAGGTCGGTTGCTTTTGAACCAGCGTGCCTCGCAAATGCGCGATCATCGTCGTTCGCCGCGACTCCGCGTCGCCGATCTCGCGATGGGAATTACTATACCGGCGCGGCGCCGAAGTCGTCAAATCCCCCTTTCACTCCTTCGATCGCGAGAGGGGCGAGCGCGCCCTCGGGGATCGAGCGGGCTCGGTCCCGCCCCCCTCCCTTGACGGCGCGAACCGGTTGGCCGTATTTTGCTCCTGTCATGGACGAGCAACGCCTTCGCGAAGCGATCGTTGAGATCGGACGCCGCCTCTACGAGCGCGGTTATATCGTCGCGAGCGACGGCAATATCAGCGCGCGCCTGCCCGAGAGCGGCCACATCGTGACGACGCCGACGGGCGTGTGCAAGGGCTTCCTCACCCCAGAGATGCTCGTCGTCGTGGATGCCGAAGGGCGGAAACTCGAGGGCGCACTCGCTCCCTCTTCGGAACTGGCCATGCACCTGGAGATCTACCGGCGGCGCCCGGATGTTCATGCCGTCGTCCACGCGCATCCTCCTTGCGGGACCGGATTCGCCGCCGCCGGCCTGAGTCTGGATGAGCCGCTCGTCTCCGAGATCGTGCTCGCGCTCGGAAGTATTCCCCTGGCCGGATACGGGACACCCTCCACTCAAGAATTAGTGGAGGCGATCGCCCCCTACGTCCCGCATTACAACGCGCTCCTTCTGGCCAATCATGGCGCCGTCGCCTACGGTCCGGACCTGGAAACGGCCTACTTCCGCATGGAGACGCTCGAACATTGTGCTCGTATCACGTTGGTCGCCAAGCTCCTTGGGCGCGAGCGACCGCTGCCCGCCGAAGCTGTGCGAAAACTCTTCCAGATTCGAGAACGGGCCGGAATGACCATCCCGAGCCCGCCTCCTCAGCGCCCACCCGAGACCGCACCTTCGCCCAATGAGACGCTCACACTCACACGCCAACAACTGGTTCAACTCATCGCCCAGGCGGTCGAAGCCGCCCTCCGGTTCCTCAAGCTCACCCAAATGATGGGGCGGTCTTGATGCCCCTCATCCCGAAGCGCGTCATCGAATCCCCACAGATCCGCCCTTGTCAGAAGCCGCCTCTTCGACGGAAATCGCGCAGCGACGCGCGCTCGGAGCGACCATGCGTATCCGGAGGAGGAGCGACACTTGGGGTGATCGAGACGGCCGACGCGATGGTCAAAACGGTGAACGTCACGCCCGCCAGTTACGTCGGTAGCTTATTGGGCCTCCTGAAAGAGGCTTGATCTTCGCGGTGTTTCGGTGCATCCTGATAGAGGGATCCTAGGCGCGACGGGCTGTAACGTGGCGCGCGAGGTTCTGCGAGCCCTTAAGGCATAAAAGCTCTCATGCGCCCTATTGTGGTCTGGTTTCGACGGGATTTGCGTACGGACGATCACGCCGCTCTATGGCGAGCGGCACAAACAGGAGTTCCTATCGTGCCGCTTTTCATTGTGGATAGACGGTTGATTGCCGAACTCCCTTCTGATGGCACCATATTCGACTTTCAAGCGGCCTGCCTGAGCGAGCTGGCTGACAGGCTTGCTTATTTGGGCGCTCCGCTCTGCATTCGGTATGGTGAACCCACGGAGGTTTTCCATGCCCTTTTTAACGAACTCTCTGTGGCGGTGCTTTACTATAATCGGGATTATGAACCTTACGCCCGCGAGCGCGACCGTGCCGTAGAGGCCCTCGCCCGCACCTATGGGGTTACTGTGCGGAGCTTTAAAGATCATGTACTTGTGGAACCCTGGGAGGTGGCTACAGCCGACGGAAAGCCTTTCGTGATGTATACGCCCTTTTTCCGGGCCTGGAGCGCCGTGCCCAAACCAGAGCCCTTCGGGGAGCCGGAACATTTGCGCGGTGTTCCAGGCCTGCGTTCAGATCCTATTCCGAAAGCCGTTCATCTGGGCAAGCCTGCAACTATCGCACGATGGGCTGTAGATCCCGGCATGCACGCGGCCCACAAGCGCTGGGAGCGCTTCCGCTCCGGAGGGCTTCTGCAATACCATAAGAGCCGGGATTTTCCCGCCCTAGAGGAAGGCTCCAGCCGAATGAGCCCGTATCTGCGCTTCGGAGCCATTTCTATCCGGCGTCTGTACTGGGATGCTGTCGCCTATTTACAGGATCCGCGACTCTCCGCAGAGGAGCGCACTGCCATAGAGCGCTTCATAGCCGAACTGGCCTGGAGGGAATTTTTCCAGCATGTGCTCTGGCATTTTCCCGACACCCCCAGGCGCAGCTTTCGTCCCTTGGGCGATGCGTTCCCATGGGAAAACAATGAGCACCTTTTTCGCGCTTGGTCTGAAGGGCGAACAGGTTATCCCCTTGTGGATGCCGCCATGCGGGAGCTTAACGAAACGGGCTATATGCACAACCGGGTTCGGATGGTGGTGGCCTCTTTCTTGGTGAAGGACTTGCACATTGACTGGCGCTGGGGAGAACGTTACTTTCGGAGCAAGCTGCTAGATGGGGATCTGGCCTCTAATGTTGGCAACTGGCAGTGGGCGGCTTCGGTGGGCGTGGATACGCGCCCGCTACGGATCTTCAATCCCATCCGACAGTCGCGCCGGTATGACCCCGATGGGACCTACATCCGACGCTGGGTACCAGAACTCAGCGAGCTTCCGGCAACGTCAATCCACGAGCCCTGGCGCAGTGGGCGCCCTGGGACGGAGTATCCCTACCCAATCGTAAATCACACGGAGCGCAAACGGTTGTTCGAGAGAATATACACTCAGCTTCGGTCCCGGAGTGCGACCGGCGAGCTTCCTCCCTCCGGGAGGGACCTCTGATGCCGAGACGAAGATGAAGGGCGAAGATCAACGCCGTATCATGATTTCCTGAACACTTGTTGAAGCAAAATATCACCCCTTCAGGGGGTGAAATTAAATAGAGCCGCGAGTCGGCGCTGCCGGTAATCGAAGATGTAGCGTAATTGTCGCTTCACCCACAGCCGATGTAGGAGTCTTCCCATATGGCCAAAAGGCAACAGATACAGGACATCATCAATGACAAGCGTTCCGCCATTCATCGGCTCGAATCGGTGGGCGTGATACCAAAAGCTATAGGGCCCCCGCAACTGTACATCAACGAAGGAATAAGGGGGATCGTAGGCGGCGATATAGGTCGTCCACCGAACGGGGATCCCGGAGAGCCGGATCCGATAGTCAATCAATGCCCCGAGGTGCATCGGAACAGGGGATGGCGTGAGTAATTCGAATCCTAACTCTGGTGGAGTAATCTCAGCCAAATTCTCCGGGCGTTCGAAGAATGAGAAGACGACCCCCAAGGGTGGCTTTAGCCACTGCTGGCGGGAGAGATGATAGAGCGGCACGCTGAAAGTACGGGTCTTCCCCTCAAGAGCATGGGAGTGCCTCATCATCATCCTCATCCGCTTGCAGATCCTCGCTCACACGAGTTGATGGTAGGATCCGACTCAGCCCCCCATCCACCGGGATGACCACACCCGTGACCCAACTCTGTGCAGGATCGAGAAGCCACTCGATCGCCGAGACGACATCTACAGGTTCACCGATGCGCCTCAGCGGATGCCTCCTCATCGAGGCCCTGAGCATGCTCTCGCTACCTGTCAAGCGAGCTGTAAGAGGCGTACGGACGAGACCTGGAGCGACGCAATTGAAACGCAACCCTTGGGGAGCATACGTCGCCGCCGCCGACAGCATCAGTCCGATGATCCCCGCCTTGGCCGCAGCGAGAGCTTCATGATTCGCAAGTCCTATCTGCGAAACGGCGGAGGAGATCAAAACTACAGATCCCCCAGCCGCATCATAGTACGCGCTGCTGCTCGAACGGTGAAAAACGCCGATGTCAGATTCGTCTCTAATGTCGCCGACCACTCGGCATCGCTCGTAAGGTGGGCCGGCTTGAGGAGTAGTGAACCCACGCAATGGGCCACCCCATGGATGACGCCGTTTACTCGAATGGCCTCATCGAACAAGCGATCGACTTGATCCCCTTGCGTGGCGTCAACGACATAAGCATGCGCCCTCAGCTCCGCGGCCAACTCGGCCAATTTTGACTCGTTACGCCCCCCAATGGTCAACCGCGCGCCCTTAGCGGCCAACCGCCGACAGAGTTCTGAGCCAATCCCTCCCGTCGCACCAAGTACGACAAAGCTTAACGGCTGACTCATGAATTCATCCTCCAAATGGCGAAATTCAGGGCTGCGGCGAAACTGACCCACCCAAGATAAGGGACCATCAACTGACCGGCCGCTGCATAGATTCGCCAGAACGAAATCATCGTGATCAAAATCCCCACCCAGAGGATGACTATCTCAACGAAGGCCGCCGCCGGACTACGCAGTCCAAAGAAGATAGCCGACCATGCTACATTGAGCGCCAGTTGTGCGGTGAAAAGCCATAACTCTCGCCCCCATCCTCCACCTCGTCGCCAGATAAGCCACGCCGCTATCGCCATGCTCGCATAAAGCACCGACCACACATATCCAAACAGCCAGTTCGGTGGCGTCCAATTGGGTTTCCGCAATGATGCGTACCATCCCTCGACATGAGGAGCCGTGAACCATGATCCGATCTGAGCAGCTAGGAAGCAGAAGGCAAGGAACCCTCCCAGAGCGATCATGTCCATATGTTGCCTGCCGCAGCGACCGCGCACCATGTTCGCCACGAATTTCCGTGGAGCACAGCACCCCGGCCACAAGAGAGCCAGCGCTTTCCTCCTGACCTGATGCACCAGCGTCAAGAGATGGGCTAGGAACTGGGAGTACTCCTCTTGACAAGGAAAGCCAAGCTATAGATCCCAGCTAATCCCACCACCGCGTAAACGATGCGACTTAAAGGAGCTGTGTTCCCCCCTAAGAGCGCTGCTACGAGATCAAATTGGAAGACTCCCCACAACCCCCAATTCAACGCTCCAACGATAACCAAGATCAACGCGATTGTATCCAACGCCTTCATATCGCCCTCCTCAGCTCGGTCACTGTGACTGTTGAAGGAGAGTCCAAAGGTACCACATCCCTCAGACCCCCCTTCCAATATGCTATTGCTTAGGTAACACGACAGCATCAATAACGTGGATCACGCCGTTGCCCGCCACGATGTCAGCTTTGATCACCTTGGCGTTGTCCACCATGACCGAGTTTCCTACCACTTGAATCTCCAATGCCTGCCCGTTGAGTGTCTTAATCGACCGCTTCTTAGCGACATCAGCCGCCATGAGCTTCCCCGCAACCACATGGTAGGTGAGGATACTGACCAGCTTCGCCTTGTTCTCAGGCTTCAGCAAATCTTGCAAAGTCCCCGGGGGGAGCTTAGCAAATGCTTCATCCGTCGGGGCAAAAACAGTGAACGGTCCTTTGGCCTTGAGGGTCTCTACCAAGCCAGCCGCTTCCAGCGCCGTCGCTAAGGTCTTAAACATGCCGGCCTCGACCGCAGTATCCACGATGTCTTTTGGAGCGCTTCTTTTACCTTGCCCCAGACCAAGTGAAGACCCCAACAGAAGCACGCCAATAACCACCGCAATCTTCGTTCTCATCGTTCCTCCTCCTTACATGTTGTTCACATCCGAAGAGGCTAATTATACACACTATCCAGAATATGTCAATAGTATGTCAATTATCCTATCACATTTTGTCTATATTTTGATCGATTGCAGGATAGACAAACTGGAAATAAATCCCTATAATTTTGACCTATGCGAGAGGAATCGTTCTTCTCAATCAAGGTAGTGACCAAACGGACTGGATTAACGCCACATGTCATTCGGGCGTGGGAAAAACGCTATCAAGCCATTACTCCAACACGCACCCGGACAAAACGACGTCTTTACTCAGAAGCTGATATCGAGCGATTGCTGCTATTGCGCCGGGCTAAGGAACTGGGCTATAGCCTCAAGCAGGTTGCTCGCCTGCCCACCGAAAAACTTCTAACGATGGTGAACGTCGGAGCTTATTTCAAGGATTCTATGGAAGCTCAGCGGGGAGCCTCAATAACAGGAGCGGGACTACCAAAGGCCCAACCCGAGGCTTCGGCGGAGATCAGATCCCCTCAATCAGATCTAGAGGCTCACGTGAATGCTTGTCTCTCCAATGTAGAAGAGCTTGATGCTGAAGGACTAAAGG
Source organism: bacterium HR08 (assembly GCA_002898775.1). Taxonomy (GTDB): domain Bacteria; phylum Acidobacteriota; class Blastocatellia; order HR10; family HR10; genus HR10. The sequence continues at coordinate 10,909 of BEHK01000031.1, forward strand.
AAACGCTGGCCAGAGCGATGGTCGCACTCGGATGGCCCACGCTTCTAGACGGCGTGCTCATCCCGCTCATGCACAGAATCGGCGAGTGCTGGCGCCAAGGCTCCCTCCGAATCGCGCACGAACATCTGGCATCAGCCGTCGTGCGAGCTTTCTTAGAAAGTATCCAGAGGAGCAGGAGAGGCCCTGCCTCCGCACCGAGGTTGATTGCCACAACACCAACGGGGCAACTGCACGAGTTGGGCGCCTTGGCCGCCGCCGCCATCGCCGCTACGGAAGGATGGTACACCATCTATTTAGGCCCGAATCTTCCAGCAGAAGAAATTGCTAATGCGGCCCTTCAATGTCGGGCGAGAGTGGTCACGTTGAGCATAGTTTATCCGACTGATGATCCTTACTTGCCGCTGGAACTGGAAGAGCTCCGCCAATACCTCCCATACCATGTAGCTATCCTCGTTGGAGGACGTGCCGCCCATGCTTACGCGGAAACATTGGAACGCATAGGGGCTGTAATAGTGTCTGACTGGCTAAGCTTCCGCAGGATATTGGAGTCGCTGCGGGTTGGTCATCCAACCCACTCGGATTGACCTTCCTTGCCTTCGAAATTTCGTCCCGAGAACCCAGCACCTCGACTGGGCCGGAATAAGCGCACCAGATCTCAGGACGATCGGTAACCCCAAACGCGCTGAGTCTCAGTGTCGGACTATATTGAGTCAGCGCCCATCTCACACTTCCCGCATCGCCTTTGACACGCCCTACGATCCCTCCCTCACCCATCGTGCATCATGCAAGAGGTAGACCAAATCCCATTCCTCATCAACCATCTGCTTCAACCTCAGCTTCACCCGATTGTCACAGCCGCGGGGATATTGAAACCGCCGCGCTCGCCTCGCAGAGCCGATCCAATTTCAGTACTCCTCGCGTATATCCTACGAGGATCCCAAAGAGCGCCGCCTCGCCCTCATAAAGCTCCCGAAAAAGATATCGCGGGGCGGACTCTGCTGCGAAACCAACTGGTGCCCACATCGTCAGTCAGCATCACAATGGCGCGGCGTTCGGCCGGCTCGGTCCCCTTTCGCAAGTAGCGCGCGGCTTCGTAGATCCCGAGATTGATGAACGTAGCGGATCCGACATCGCTCGTCTCGCTCCAGATGTTCTTCAGCTTCTCAGCGATCACGGCGTAATCAGAGGTCAGTTCGGCTACGAGCCTCGATCGAGCGGCAAAGATCATCAATGCGGTGCATGATCTGCTGCTCCTTCCCATCTCCTCAGAGAAGAAAATCGTCGCACGTCAGATCGCCGACGACCGTCCTCGTCCTCTTATTGAGGAGCGGGACATTCACAAGCACCAACGGTGGCTCCAGCATGACTGTCGCCTCTCGTGGAAGTCCTCCGTTCACCATCCTGAGGAGTATTCCTCCCGATACGACCACCCTCATCCACAGGGTGAACCGCATATGCTCTTCATCCACAGACCAAGGGTTAAGATCGCCCTTCTCACGGACGCTCGGGAAAAGTGCGGGCCCCCTGCGTGCCATTGCCTTGGAAGCCCCAACCGCTCACTTGGCACGCCGTGCCCCTTCAGCCGTCATCCCCGGGATTCATTTGCGACCGAAACGCGCGCCCAGTAGCACGCCGACCGCGAATCCCGATCCCAAGGCCAAACCGAGCACGCGATACGGGTGCCGCCGGATGTAGAGCACTGCTTCATCCGCCCAATCCTCGACCTTCCACAAGCCCCGCTGCACGCCGCGTTTGACCAGCCGCATGTTCCCGGCCCAGAGATCCCCGGCCGCGCTGGTGAGTGCTCCCAGGCGCTTTCCCATGGTCGTCAAACGCCCTTGGGTTTGCGGCGCTTGCTCCATCGTCCTCTCCGTCATGGCTCTCCCTCCCTGTGGAAGTCTCGTGATAATTGTACCCTACCGACGGCCCCCAAGAGGAAGAGCGAGCGACGGATTCGCCCGGAGCAGATGCGCGTCACTCCTGGCCCCGAAGCCTCGCGCGCGAGGCTTGAGATCGTCTCATCGCTCTCACGCGGATGGCTCATTCCACGCGGCGCTCGGTCGGAACGAAGAGCCGATACACCCCATACCCCAAGAGGGCGATGAGTCCCACGATCACCGCGAGCTTCACCAAACTGAGGATCACGCCGATCAAGGCGAAGAGGAAAGCGAGCAGTTTCACGGCGAGCCAGAAGGCGATGAAGACGGCGATGACCCCACCGACGAATCGAATCACGCTCCTCATGTTTCTCCCCCCCTTGTTGATTCGCGAAGGCGGATGCTGCGGCGGTCACGTCCTGGGATCTTTGGCCGGGGGGTTCGGCTCATCGTCCGGCCGCGCCTCGACCAGGGATCCGGTCACCGGCCCGGTCTTCCAGAAAAGCGGCGGAGGCGCGCGATGGAGATCAAAACGTCCCTCCCCAAGCGATGTGGAGCGCGCGCGCGAGGTCCGATAGAGCAGATACGCCCCTGCGGCGATCAGCAGCAACGGCCACAAACGTCTCATCACCAGCGAGACGCGCAGCGCCTCCATGAGATCGGCGGCCAGGACAAGTCCCCCCACCAGGACGAGGCCCCCCGCTATCCAGGCCATGCGCTCGCGCAGCATCTGTCGCAGGCGCTCATCCTCCTCCGCCGGATCCAGTCCCCGAGCGATCGCTTCGGCCGTACGATACGCATCTATGATCGAGAAGAAGTAGAAGACCGCTCCGCCGAGCCCGAAGAGCGCCAGGCCCGTCACATCGGCCAGCTCGAACGAACCGACGATCAGAAGGAAATGCACGAAGGCCTTGACATTTTGCCGGTTGTAGACAGCCCCCAATCCCGGCACAAACGCGCATAAAGCGGCCAAGCGCGGTGAGGGAGGACGACGCTGAATCGTCGAAGATGCCCATGGCGCCGAGCGCCGCAGCAACTCGACCCCGCGCACGATGCAATCCTGGCAGTAGGGGAATCCCTTGATGCGATGGTCGCATGCCGGACAGAGCGGCCGCGAGCACGCCGAGCATCGAACCAACGCTCGATGATTCGGATGATACGCGCAGAAGATCACCGATGACCTCATGCTCGCTCCCCTCATCCGACGCCGTCTTAGGGCGAGAACTTCTTCGCCGGAGCCGGTGACGTCGCCGACCGGCGTCCGATACGAAAAACCTGAAGAAAGTCGCTCGCGTGTGCCCGCCAGCGCTCCAGCTGCTCGACTATCCGTTCCCCCTCTGTCCTCACCCCCGACACGCGATCGAAGAGGCGCGCGATCGGAGACTGAGGAGCGCCCTCACGGCGACCGGTGGGAAGATTCAGGAGCACGACTCCGGACATCGCCAGACACAGGATCACGGCCATCGCCCACTGCGGCAGCGCCGGTGGTCGTAACGCGAGGCTCCATCCCAGGCGCCAAGCCGCCCACTGTCGGCGCCATCGCCACCACCGATCTCGGCGAAGATCCGCCTGAAGCGAAGACGTCGCGCGCAGAATGCGCTCGTGCAACCCTTCGGGAACCGTCATCGGACCGACCTCCCCGAGCAAACGCATGACGGCCGCCACGTCGTCCAGGGTCTGGCGACATTGGGCGCATACCCGAGCGTGCGCCTCGAAGAGATGATATTCGGCGGCGGTGAGCACCCCATCGAAGTAATGGGAGATCAGCTCCCCGAATGCTTCGCAGCTCATGGCTGCGCCTCGCAGAGTCAGGGAGAGACGCTCGGAGAGATCTGAAGAAGGCTCGACCTCTCCAAGGCTCCGACACAGTTCCCATGCCGCCCGCACATCGTCCACGAGCGCCCGACATGTCGAGCACGAGAAGAGATGGGCCATGAACGCGCTCGCCGCCTCCCCGGAGAGCGTCCCCTCCAGATAGTCGCTGATGAGTGGCTCGAACGCTCGGCAGTCCATCATTCAGATCACCCGCATGCGGCGCAACACGCGGGCCAGCTCCAAGCGCCCGCGATTGATGCGCGACTTCACCGTCCCCTCCGGGATCTGCAGCATCTCGGCGATCTCCTGATACGAGAGCCCCTCCAGATCGCGCAGGATGACACACGCGCGCAGCTCGGGCGAGAGCTTCGCCAGAGCCGCATGAACCAACTCGCTCAGCTCACGACGTTCCACGAAGGTCTGCGGATCCCCTCTCTCGTCGGCGCGCAGGTGGTACTCGTGCTCCGCCAGATCCTCGCCGTTCTCTATCGGCGTGCGCGCCCGCCGGCGATAGTCATCTATGATCAGATTGCGAGCCACCCGCATGAGCCAATGCGAGAGATCCCCCTCGCGAGGATCGTATTGCTCCAGGGTCCGATACAGGCGCAAGAAGACCTCCTGCGTCAAATCCTCAGCCGCCGCGCGATTGCCCGTGAAGCGATAGGCCAAGTTATAGATGCGGCGGGAATATCGCCTCACGATCTCCTCCCACGCCGCTTCCTCTCCGGCCAGGCACCGACGCACCAATTGCGCATCGTGGCTCACCAAGGCCGTCCTTGCCCCCACGTCGCTCTCCCTCAATTATCTCTCCGCCAGCACTCACCGAGCAAAACGAAAGCGGAGGGAGAAAAGTTCCCTTCCTGCGGGATCGCCTGGCCAGACCAGCCCCGCTCACACCAGGGCGCGAGAGATCGTGCGCAGGCTCAAGAGGAGGATCAACGTGCCGACCAGCCCCATCACGACGCGCGCCGGGAGCCGACGACACGCGTAGGCCGCCAGAGGAGCAGCCAACGCGCCTCCGATCAATAACCCGATCGCCGCCGGCCAATGAACCCATCGAAGCAGAGCGAAGAATGTCCCCGCCTGCGCCACGGTGACGAAGAACTCCGTGAGACTGACCGATCCAATAGCCGATCGTGGTGCGTGACCTCGCGCCAGCAGCGTGGAGGTGACGATCGGTCCCCACCCCCCTCCGCCCACGGAATCCAAAAATCCCCCGACGAACCCCAGGGGGGCGAGGCGCGTCGGCGCCGACATCGGAGCGCATCGCGTGAACGCCCGACGAAGGATCACCCCCCCCATCACCAATAAGTAGACGGCGACCACCGGCTTGACCTGCTCCCCCGGCACCCGCGTGAGGAGGTACGCTCCCAAGACCCCCCCCAGCACGCCGGGGATCATCAAGCGAAGCACCAAGTGACGCTCGACGTTCCCATTGCCGAGATGCGCGAGTCCAGAGACGCCGGTGACGAAGACTTCGGCCGTGTGCACGCTGGCGCTGGCGATGGCCGGCGGAAGACCGAGGCTCAACAGCACGCTCGTCGAGAGAACCCCATAGCCCATGCCCAACGTGCCATCCACGACCTGTGCGAGGAACCCCACGAGGATGAAGATCAGGATGCCGGGCTCAATCGGCATCATAGTCCGCTCCGCGTCAGCTCGCCTTCTCTTCAGTGCGAGGCGGACGTACTGAAGCGCTCACGAGCGGGCTCTCCTGCGACAGCAAGGCTCGGGCATTGTCCGCCTCAATGACAAGAGCCCGCGGCCATTGAACCGCGGGCTCTTTCCCCCACTTCGTCCTCTCGACGACTCCTAACGAGCCCCCATCCTCCTTGGCCGCTCGCAGAGATCGAGGCGCGTGTTTCTTCTTCTCACGCTCGCCTTCGACCCCCTCATTGAGCGACCTCAGCATCTCCAGCTCCGAGAGTATCTCCAAAAAGGCCGATCTTGTCAAGGAAAATCTCGCACACGGTGAGAAGCCGCCGCGTCCTGAGAGGACGCCCGCTTCCCCGCTTGTCCCCCTCTCTGGGAGTGTGCTATAAGAGCGACGAAGCATTCCACAGGGGGAGAGAGCGCGACCGATGAAGAAGATCGTCGAATGCGTCCCGAACTTCAGCGAGGGGCGGCGCCTCGAAGTCGTCGAAGCGATCGTGCGCGCCATCGAGTCCGTCCCCGGCGTCCTCGTGCTCGACCGCGAGATGGATCGGGATCACAATCGTTCGGTGATCACCTTCGTCGCCGAACCGGAGGCCGCCGTGGAAGCCGCCGTGCGCGCCACGCGCCGCGCGGCCGAACTCATTGACCTCAACGAGCACCGCGGGGAGCATCCCCGCATCGGCGCGACCGATGTCATCCCATTTGTCCCCATTCGCGGTGTCACGATGGAGGACTGTATCGCTCTGGCGCGAGAGACAGGTCGCCGAATCGCCGAGGAGTTGAAGATCCCCGTCTATCTGTACGAGCGCGCGGCCACGCGCCCGGATCGCGTGGATCTGGCGAACATCCGCAAAGGGGAATTCGAGGGCCTGCGTGAGGCGATCGCTCGCGATCCTGATCGCGCGCCGGATTTCGGAGAACCGCGCCTTCATCCCACGGCCGGAGCGACCATCGTCGGAGCGCGCCCGCCGCTGATCGCTTATAACGTGAACCTCAATACGAACGATATCGAGATCGCGCGCCGGATCGCGCGCGCCGTTCGCGGCCGCGATGGTGGTCTGCGATATGTGAAAGCCCTCGGGTTCGAGCTGAAGGATCGAGGAATCGTCCAGGTCTCGATGAACCTGGTGGACTACGAACAAACGCCACTCTTTCGTGCCTTCGAGATGGTCAAACGGGAAGCCGAGCGTTACGGCGTCAGCGTGCGTGGGAGCGAGATCGTCGGCCTCGTCCCTCAAGCGGCTCTCGACGCGTGCGCGGAATGGTATCTGCAGTTGGAGAATTTCAGCCGGGATCAGATCCTGGAGAATCGCCTCGCGGCGGCGCTCGCTCAGCTCCAGACGAAGGAGACGCCCTCGGTCCCTGAGCCCGGCCTTCGCGCCTTCCTGGACTCGGTCGCGGCAGCGACGCCTGCGCCGGGGGGCGGAAGTGCCGCCGCGCTCGCCGGAGCCCTGGCGGCAGCTTTGGGCGAGATGATGAGCCGCCTGACCTTGGGGAAGAAGCGGCACGAGGGCGTCCAGGAGCGCCTTCGCGCGTTGCTCGCGCAGCTGGAGGATGCGCGCCGCGTGCTCTCCACGGCGATCGAGGCCGATGCCGAGAGCTTCCATCGCGTCATGACTGCCTATCGGCTCCCGAAGGAGACCGAGGAGCAACGAGACGTCCGGGAGCGAGCGATTCAGGATGCGCTCAAAGGGGCGGTCGTCGTCCCGGCGCGCACGGCTGAAGCAGCCCACGCCGTGTTGCGCGCCCTCGTGGAGCTGGCGGAGATCGGGGATCCGAACGCTCTTTCGGATGTGGCCGTGGGCGCGCAGCTGGCGTTGACGGCGATCAAGGGCGCGTACTATAACGTCCTGACCAATCTCAACGCCATCACCGATCAGGCGTTCAACAACGAATATCACGGCCGCGTGCTCGCGCTCTTGGAGGCAGCCGAAGAGTGGGCGACACAGGTGGAGACGATGCTGCTCCATCGCTTCGCCTCGGCCGGCGAATGACCGAAGGTCAAGCGGTCCGCCGCGCGCCGGGGCTCACGCCGTCGCTGGAGTATCTCCCGGAAGAGGAGGCAGAAGAGGGTTCAGCAGACGCGGTTCTTTCCCCCGTCCGGGTTCGGTCGAGGAAGCCGGAGGTATATCGGCAGCCGTCACCGGCTGGCCCTCGACGATCTGTCGAATCTCCTGGGCATCAAGCGTCTCCTTCTCCAAGAGAGCCTGGACGAGGCGCTCGACGGCCTCGCGATTCTCCAAGATGATCTGTCGAGCGCGCTCGTACTGCTCCATGACGATGCGATTGACCTCCTGATCAATCTTGATGGCCGTGTCCTCGCTGTAGTTCTGATGGCGGACCAACTCCTTCCCGAGGAAGATCGCCTCATCGCTGCGTCCGAACGTGAGCGGCCCCAAGCGGGACATGCCGAATTCGCACACCATCTTGCGAGCGATCTCGGTCGCGCGCTCCAGATCGTTGCTCGCGCCGGTGGTCATGCTGCCCAGGAAGATCTCCTCGGCCACGCGCCCGCCCATCATGATGGCGATCTGACTCTCCAGGTATTCGCGCGTGTGCATGTAGCGATCGGATTCGGGCAACTGCTGCGTCACGCCGAGCGCCATGCCGCGCGGGATGATCGTCACCTTGTGGATGGGGTCGGCGTGCGGGACCTTCAGGGCGACGATCGTATGGCCGGCCTCATGATAGGCCGTGTTGCGCTTCTCCACCTCGGAGATGACGATGGAGCGGCGTTCGGTGCCCATGAGGACCTTGTCCTTGGCCGCCTCGAAGTCCTGCATGGTGACAGCCTTGCGATTATGTCGCGCGGCGATCAGAGCCGCCTCATTGACGAGATTCGCCAAGTCGGCGCCGGTGAAGCCCGGCGTACCGCGCGCGATGACCGACAGATCCACGTCCTCGCCCAACTGCACCTTTCGGGTATGCACGCGCAGGATCTCCTCGCGCCCGCGCACATCGGGACGGTTCACGACGATCCGCCGATCGAAGCGCCCGGGCCGCAGCAGCGCCGGATCGAGCACGTCCGGGCGATTGGTCGCCGCCATGAGGATGATCCCATCGTTCGATTCGAAGCCGTCCATCTCGACGAGCAGTTGATTGAGCGTCTGCTCGCGCTCGTCATGCCCGCCGCCGAGCCCCGCCCCGCGATGGCGCCCGACGGCGTCAATCTCATCAATGAAGACGACGCACGGCGCGTGCTTCTTGGCCTGCTCGAAGAGATCGCGCACGCGGCTGGCCCCTACGCCGACGAACATCTCGACGAACTCCGAGCCCGAGATGGAGAAGAAGGGCACGCCCGCCTCTCCCGCCACCGCGCGCGCCAGCAGCGTCTTCCCCGTCCCGGGCGGTCCCATCAGAAGCACCCCTTTCGGGATGCGCCCGCCGAGCTTCTGGAACTTCTGCGGATCTTTGAGGAAATCAATGATCTCCCGCAACTCCTCCTTCGCCTCATCCACGCCGGCCACGTCCTTGAACGTCACGCGCTTCTGTTGGCCGGAGAACAAACGGGCGCGGCTCTTGCCGAAGCTGAGCGCCTTATTGCCGCTGGCCTGCATTTGCCGCAGCATGAAGACCCAAAAGGCGCCGATGAGCAGAATGGGCAAGACCCACGTGAGGAACATCATCCAATACGCGTTGCTGCCCCCGCGGAAGAGGACGCGAGGGCGAATCTCCGCGTCCGGCCCCACGTCGGTGAGCATCTCGGCCACGCGCGCGGCGACCTCCTGGTTCGCCAACTCCGTCCGAAAGCGCCGCCCATCGCGCAAGGTCCCGGTCACCCGATCGTCCTCGATGACGGCCTCGACGACCTGATGTTGCCGAATCGCGAGGACGAGTTCCGAGAAGGGCAGATCCGCCACCGCGCGCGTCGTGGAGGCCTGGAAGAAGTTATAGAGCAGCAGGGCGCCGCCCACCATCATGATCCAGAAGATCAACTGTCGCGCTCTCGAATCCAATGCTTGTCCCTCCTCTCTCAACCGCCGACGAATGTAAGTGTACCACAGAACGTTCACCCCCGGCCACGTTCGAAACGGATCACGGCCAGGCGCCGCGTGTCGGCACCGACGGCGAAATCCGCGGCCACGGGAAGTCCCGGCGCGCACACGATGCGATCGTCATCCGCGGTGACGACCAGCGGCCAACGATCCCGCTCCGAGACGGGGATGCGATGCGCCCACATGAGCGTCTTGAGCTTGAGCGGCCGCCGGCGTCCGGCCGGAGTGTACCGATCGCCGGGCCGACGCGAGCGCACGGCCAAGCGCTCCGGCACACGTTCGTCATCCAGAAGGGCGAGATCCGCGCTCGAGGGCGGAGCTTCGATCACACCGCGGTCGAACCGAAGCGTGAACCCGCCGACGCTCACCGGCTCGCCCGGGAGAAGCTCCATCCAATAGGGCTCCGGCGCCGCTGGCGAGCGTACCAGTGTGAGGGCGTCGAATTCCCGCCAGACGACCAGCGGTACCGGCAGCATCACGCGACGCCCGCTTTTGTGGGGATCCAAAAGTCGCTCCAGCGCCTCCACATGGTGGCTCGTCACGCGCCGCGTGTGCCCGCACATCTGCCGAATGGCTTCGCGCAGCAGGCGCGAGCGCAGCGCCGGATGAGAGGCCCGCAATTTTTCCACCGAGAGCCGCATCGCGTCGTCATGCCGTGAGATGATCAGCTCGGGGAACAGGTTGCCGACGACCTCGTCAAAATACGCTTCATCCACGCGCAGTCGCTCGGCGGCGCGCCCGATGGCCTCCGGCGCCCGCGGGTTCAAGGCCATGAGCCGGGGCAGGATCTCCTGCCGCACGCGGGTGCGCCACAGCTCCGCTTCGATGTTCGATCGGTCCACGCGATAGGCGATCCCCAGCGCGTGGCAATACGCGTGCGTCTCCTCTCGCCGCACCGCTAAAAGCGGGCGAATGATCAGATCATCCACGATGGGATGAATGCCGCTCAATCCCTCCCCACCGGCCCCGCGCAGCAACCGCATGAGGAACGTCTCGGCCTGATCCGTGAGCGTATGACCGGTCGCGATCCGACGCGCGCCCACTTCCGCCGCCACGCGACGCAGGAAGCGATAGCGCGCCTCGCGCGCGACTTCCTCCAGGTTCCTCGCCTGGGCGCGCGCCATCGCGCGCACGTCCTGACGCTCGCCGGTGAACGGCAGCCGCAAGCGCTCGGCGAGCTGCCGCACGAACGCTTCGTCCGCATCCGCCTCCTCGCCCCGAAGCTGATGGTTGAGATGCGCGACATGCAACCGCATCCGGGGATAGTCGGCGGCCCGCAGCTCGTGCAGCACATGCAGCAGGGCGACCGAATCCGCCCCCCCGGAGACGGCGACGACGACCAGATCCCCGTCCTCGAGCATGCGGTATCGAGCGAGCGTCGCTCGAACCTTCGCCAGCAGCGCCGCTCGATCGAACGCCATCCTCTCACCTCAGGGCGCCCACGCGCGGGATCATCCGATGCGCTCCTTCTTCGGCTCCCACGGCGGCAGCGTGCAGCGCAAGGGCTTGTCGGTGCGGAAGCCCAGGAGGTAATCGGCCTGGATGAGCTTGTGAATCTCGCGCGTCCCCTCGTAGATGACGGCCCCCTTGCAATTGCGATAGAACCGCTCGACCGGATACTCGTTCGAATAACCGTAGGCGCCGTAGATCTGTACAGCATTGGAGGCCGCGCGTTCGCTGGCGACGGTCGCGATCCACTTGGCGAGCGAGGTCTCGCGCGTGTTGCGCAGCCCCATGTTCTTCATCCATCCGGCGCGCAACCAGAGCAGTCGGCAGATCTGGTAGTCCGCCTCCATCTCGGCGAGCATCTCTTTGACCAGTTGATGCTCGCCGATGAGCTTGCCGAAGGTGCGCCGCTCCAGCGCGTACCGCACCGACGCATCGCGACACGCGCGGATGAGTCCGGTCGCCCCGGCGGCGACCGTGTAGCGTCCCTGATCCAGGGCGAACATGGCGATCTTGAAGCCCTCGCCTTCGTATCCGAGCAAATTCTCCTTCGGCACGCGCACGTCCTGCATGGAGATCCATCCGGTGTTCCCCGCACGAATGCCGAGCTTCCCGTGAATCGTCCCGGTCGTCAGCCCCGGCATGCCGCGCTCCAGAATGAAGGCCGAGATGCCCGAATGATCCCGAACCTTCTTCTTCTCCAGATCCGTCCACGCGAAGACCAGGAAATGATCGGCGATGTCCGCCAAGCTGATCCACACCTTCTCTCCGTTGAGGACATAGTGATCGCCATCCCGAATGGCCGTCGCTTGCATCCCGACGACATCGGAGCCGGCATTGGGCTCGGTGAGGGCGTAGGTCGCCAACTTCTCCCCCTTCGCCTGAGGGACGAGATACCGCTGCTTCTGCTCCTCGGTCCCCCAGGTGAGCAAGGTCAGCGAATTCAGCCCCACATGGACGGACATCGGGACGCGAAAGGCCGTGTCCACGTATTCCAACTCCTCGCACGCGAGGCCCAGCGCGATATAGTCGAACCCCGCCCCTCCATACTCCTCCGGGATACAGATCCCCAAGATGCCCAATTCGCCCATCTTCCGCAGGATCGCCGGATCGGTCTCCCCTTTCTCGTCCAGCTCCTTAATGCGCGGAGCGATCTCGCGCGCGGCGAATTCGCGCACCATCTTCTCCACCGCGAGATGATCCTCCGTCAATCGGAAATCAATCATGGCCGACCTCCTTGTAAGAACGGATTCGTGCGACGTTCCCTCCCCAAGGTCGTCGCCGGACCATGCCCACTGTAAACGCGAATATGATCGCCGAGCGGCAACAGCTTCTCCGTGATGGAGCGCATAAGCATGGACCAGGATCCTCCGGGCAGGTCCGTCCGCCCCACCGACCCCGCAAAGAGCGTGTCGCCGACGAAGAGGATGTCCCCGAGGAGGAACGACATCCCTCCCGGCGTATGTCCCGGGGTGTGAAGGGCGATGATCCGATGATCACCGACGCGCAATTCCTCCCCATCCGAGAGCCAGTGATCCGGAGTCGGCCCCGGCCGGACGCGCAGGCCAAAGAGCGCCCCCCACTCGACCATGCGCTCGTACAGGAAGAGGTCATCGGGGTGCAAACAGATGGGCGCCCCCGTGGCCGCTTTCACTTCGGCGACCGCCCCCACGTGATCCACATGCCCGTGCGTGCAGAGGATGTATTTCGGCACGAGCTGATGTCGGGAGAGAAAGCCCAGAATAATCTCGGGCTCGGATCCCGGATCAATGATGACCGCCTCGCGCGTTCGCGCGCACCCGACGACATAGGTGTTCATCCAAAACGGACCAACCGGCTGCGTCTCGAGGATCACGCCACGATCTTCGCGAATGCTCATGCTGATGCTCCCGATGATCGCTCGTACATTGTGTCCGATTCTCCGAGAGCCTGGCAAGGGAGAAAGGGCGAAGCCTTGGACGGATGAGATCTCACGCGTGGAATTTTCCCTGGCTTTGTCTTCTCCCCCGGGAAGTGCTATCATAGGTCGGGCATCCGAAAGAGCGTGCGTGGAGGCAACAGGTTATGAGCAAGCCGCCGGAGCGATCGTCCCGCCCTCGACTGATCAAAAAAGGGGCCACCTCCGATGGACGTCCTGAGGATCGCGTCGCGTATCCCGTTGAGACGACCACTGGCTCCTCGCCGGAGAGACTTCCCCGCGAGCAGAAGAAGACTCCGGTGGGGCCTCGCGCGGGGCGATCTCCAATGGCCGCGCGCCCTCCCCACGGGACGGATCGCCCGCTTCGACGCGCTTTGGGCTCAGAGCCTGACCAATGGGGGCTCCTTCCGGATCGCCCGCTCTTCCCTTTGGCCGGACGGACGACCAAGCGGCAGCCATTCAAACGAAGCGAGCAGAAGACCAAACGACGCGCAGCGCCGCGAAAGCGCGCCCGAGCGAGGATCACGCCGCCGGTTCCGAAAACGCTCACGCTTGAACAGCGCCGCCAGATCGAAGAGCGCTATCGCGCGATGGTGGCCTCAGGCGAGCGACCGCCCGAGGGACGGCGCAAGACGATCGCCCGAGAGATGGGCCTGCCCTACGTGCTCGTCTCCGAAGCCGTCAAGAACTACCTGCACCGCGACCGTCTGCGACGCACGAACTTCGAGATCGAGAAGATCTACTGGCGCGAAGTCCTCGCGGGGCAGGACGATGCCCGCGCGATCGTCGAGCGCGCGGCCGCCCACTTGAAGCCC
>BEHK01000032.1 GCA_002898775.1 bacterium HR08
GGTCGTCGTGACTTGGCCGGGAAGCGTCGTCGGCGCCATCTGCCCCCCGGTCATGCCGTAGATGGCGTTGTTGATGAAGAAGACCGTGATGTTCTCCCCGCGATTGGCCGCGTGCAGGATCTCATTCCCTCCGATAGCCGCCAGATCGCCATCGCCTTGATAGCTGATGACGATGCTCTCCGGGCGCGCGCGCTTGACGGCCGTGGCGACAGCTGGCGCGCGCCCGTGCGCGGCTTGAATGTTGCCCACGTCGAAGTAGTAATAGGCGAAGACGGCGCAGCCGACGGGGCTGATCAAGATCGTACGGTCTTGGATCCCGAGGTCGTCAATCGCCTCGGCGATATATTTGTGCACATTCCCGTGGCCGCATCCCGGGCAATAATGGGTCGTGCGCGGATCGCCCGGTTTGCGTTCAAACACCCCATAGATACTCTTCGGTTTCCCGTAGGCGCGCGCGTACATCGTCATCCTCGCTCACCTTGTGGATTTGTTCGAGCAGCTCTTCAGCCGTTGGGACGATCCCCCCGAATCGGGTGTAGAGCTTCACGGGGCGCTCACCCTCGACAGCGAGGCGCACGTCTTCGACGAGCTGGCCATGACTCAGCTCAACGACCAAGAAGACGCGCGCCCAATCGGCCATGACCGAGAGCTCGCGCGACGGGAAGGGCCAGAGCGTGATGGGACGAAAGAGCCCGGCCCGGATCCCTCTCGCGCGCGCTTGAGTGACGGCGGCCTTCAGAACGCGCGAGACGATGCCGTAGCCGATCGTGATGATCTCGGCATCCTCGGTGCGATACTTCTCGTACATCACGATCTGACGGGCCGCACGCGTGTACTTCTCTTCAAGCCGCCGAATGTGCGCCTCCAGCTCCTGAGGGTCCAGGTAAATGGAGGTGATCAGGTTCTGGCGCGTCTCGGCCGTCCCTTGGACGGCCCATGGCTTCGCCGCAGGCCGAGCGAGCGTGCGGGGCAGCTCGACCGGTTCCATCATCTGACCGATGAAGCCGTCGGTCAGGACGATGACGGGATTCCGATAGCGATCGGCCAGCTCGAAGGCGAGCATCGTCAGGTCGCACATCTCCTGAACCGAATTCGGCGCGAGCACGATCGTGCGATAGTTCCCATGTCCTCCGCCTTTGACGATCTGGTGATAATCGCTCTGCTCAGGCGCGATATTCCCTAAGCCCGGTCCCCCGCGCATGACATCCACGATGACGGCGGGCAGTTCCGCTCCCGCCAGATACGAGATCCCCTCTTGCATGAGGCTCAGTCCCGGTCCTGAGGAAGCCGTCATCGTGCGCTCTCCAGCGGCCGCCGCTCCGTAGACCATGTTGATCGCCGCGACCTCGCTCTCCGCTTGAAGGAATGTCCCCCCGACGAGCGGAAAGTACCGAGCGGCGGCTTCGGCGATCTCACTGGCTGGTGTGATCGGATAACCGAAGAAGGAGCGGCATCCGGCGAGGATCGCGCCGATGACGGCTGCTTCGTTGCCCTTCAGCAGAATCCGCGTCATCTCGGCTCTCCTCACGCACGCGCGGCTGCGGCTTCTCGCCGGTAGACGGTGATCGCGGCGGGCTCGGGACAGGCGTAATAGCACACGCCGCATCCGGTGCACCCTCGGCCCACGTAGCGCGCCGGATGATACCCGTAGCTGTTCAGATGCTCCGCGAGGACGAGGACACGCACCGGACAGGCGAGGAGGCAAAGGCCGCAGCCTTTGCACAAATCCTCGGCGATCTCCACGCTCCCGCGATCAGCGACCGTCTCGTCTGTCATTTTCCTGCCCCCTCCTTTGAGGAAAGCAACTCTTGTGCCGATTGGCGCGCCCCATCGGTGCGAAATGGTTCTCCCGCTGGCCAACTCAACTCATTGCATGTTGGGAGCTTGTCGCGAGCCGCTCGCAAGCCCGGGAGAGAGGGGGGTCACATGGTGGCGCGCGAAATCGCGAGCCAAGGTGGGAGAATCACCCATTCAATGCGGGGAAGGGCGCACCTCGTTCTTCCGTGTGGGAGTCCCCTCGGTCCATTGCCAGAGTCCGTGCTGACATCATATGCGGGATGCGCCTGGCCTGTTCGTACCTCCTGCGGTGATCCATTCACGACGTCGCCCACGCATGCAGCGCTTCGGCCCAGAGGAAGACCCGGCCATCTTGTAGCACGGCCACATGATGGGCGCGCGCTTCATCCTCAGCCCCTAGCGTTGCGCGCTCACCGGCCACAACGGGTATGGTTCGAAATCCCGCTCGGCGCAGGAGAGCGGATCTTCGCAAGGCGCGCTCGACGTCCCGCTCGTCAATCACAGATGAGATCTCCACAGCGAGGAAAACCTCCGGCGCTTCCGGTTGGAGGCGCGGCCTACCGCTGACGAGCAGGTCCAGTTGCAGCACGTCGTGGAACTCTTCCGGTGACAGATGGGCTTCCAGCACCTCCAGCAAAGCGCTCAGATCGACCACGCGAGGGCGCCGCAGCAGAGGACCGAAATACGCGACCGCCTTACTCTGATACATCAGCTCTAGCATTCGACCTTTGAGGCCGCCTACAGTGGCATCGAGATGCTTCTGGGCTTCCACCAAGGACCGCACTTGCTCGGCCAGAAGAGCGATGGAAGACGTCAACTGTCGGATCTGTTCTTGCATCTGTCGTTGTGCTTCGGCCAAAGCTGCTACTTGCTCTTCAATATAGCCCACGCGCTCCTCAGTTCGGCGCTGAGCCTCGGCCAACGCAGCGATTTGCTCCTCGACTCGGCCCACGCGTTCTTCGGTCCGACGTTGCGCCTCGGCCAACGCAGCGATTTGCTCCTCGACTCGGCCCACCCGTTCTTCGGTCCGACGTTGCGCCTCGGCCAGCGCGGCGATCTGCTCCTCGACTCGGCTCACGCGTTCTTCAGTTCGACGTTGAGCCTCGGCCAGCGCAGCGATTTGCTCCTCGACTCGGCCCACGCGTTCTTCGGTCCGACGTTGAGCCTCGGCCAGCGCAGCGATTTGCTCCTCGACTCGGCCCACCCGTTCTTCGGTCCGACGTTGCGCTTCGGCCAACGCAGCGATCTGCTCCTCGACTCGGCCCACGCGTTCTTCGACTCCGCCCACGCGTTCTTCAGTCCGACGCTGCGCCTCAACCAGCACAGCGATTTGCTCTTCGGTCCGGCGCTGCGCCTCAACCAACTCTCGCACGATCTCGGGCAGTGCCAGGAGCTCATCCGTCAACAACAGGCGGCGCAACTCCGCCCGCCACTCCGGATGCTCCTGCAGCAGCCGGAGCAACTCCAGATAATCGCGCACGTCAAAGGCCATCGTCCCTTACTCCTTCTCTTTGCCCTGAGCTCATACTCCATGCGCCATCGGCAAAACGGCCGTACTAAAATATACCACATTCTGCGCTCCTGGTGACCTCTGCCGACCGATGCTCGTGATTGGGGCATTGTCAAGCGAGAGAGAGCCTTGGAGGCCTACCCAATCGGATATGGGGAGGGAGGGTTCATGAAGCGAGGCTTGGGGATTATTGGTGGCCTGACGATGCTCCTGTGGTCCTGTTCGCCGCGCGTCGAGTACGATGTGATGGAGGGACGATCTACGACTTTTCTGCCCAATGACGGCCAAACGGCGATCACTTGTGTTGATGGGATCGTCGGTGGTGAGAGCTATGGTCGCTTGTTTTAGGAAATCGGGGGTATGAGCGACATGCGCGAGGGTCGCCCGCTCGCGCAGGCTTGTGGGCGGAATGAGATTGATCCTCACGCCTCAATCCGGCGCTCATCCTGCGAGAGGCTCGGACGCGCTGACGGAGGGAGGTAGCGAAGGAGCCACCCCCTCATGACTCCAAGACTTCAGCAACCTGCGCCGCAGGAACTCCGCTTTCGCGCGCCGCGTGATATCGGTCTGCAGCGCGGGTTCGTAGCGATGATCATAAACGTAAGCCTTCACGCGGAGGATGAGGTAAGGCCGACTGGCAAAGGCATCCTGAAGGAGAACCACGACGGGCTTTGTCAACAGGACGTAAGGGGAGCTATATGCGGCCTCGTAACCGATCTCCATCGCCTGAATGGGGTCGGTATCAATGGGCAAGTACAGGTCGGTGACCACTTGGCAGGTCGGGACACCGGAGTTGGCATTCCACGCCATTTTGCTCAGGATGTCGCTGTTCGGGATGGTCACGCGGGTGTCATCGGGGGTCGTCAATTTCGTGCTTCGGAGCCCGATGTGATCGATCTCTCCATAAGCATCGCCGATGCGTACCCGATCGCCGACCTGATACGGGCGGTCTATGAGGATGACGAGTCCGCCGATGATGTTTTTGACGAGATCTTGCGCGCCCAATCCGAAGGCGATCCCGACCGAAGCCAGCACGGCCAACAGCGTATCGCGCGAGGGGGCGAAGATCGCCAAGACGATCGCACCACTGCTCAGCCATACCCCGAATCGGATCACGGGGGCCAGCATCAGGAAGAAGAAGCGAGCGCGCGGAGCCCGTCGGGCGAGGGTGTCCAACACGGTCGTGCTCATGCGAATCAGGAAATAGGCGACGGCGACGACCAAGAGGGCATAGAGGATGCTCGTGGGAGAGATCCTGGTCAGGATTTCCATCGGGGTCTCTGGTGGGGTTTGCACGCCCAGGGGTGAAAGGAGCGGAATTCTCATAGCCGACCTCCTCTTACAAAAGATTACGCCGATAGAGGGCCTCTCGGACGACGCGCGCGGCTTCCGGGCGCACGCGGAAACCCGGTCGGCCCGGATCCGGCTCGATGATCTCTCGGGCCAGCAGCTCATCGAGCTGCGCGCGGCTGGCGGCAAGACTCCGTTGGAAGACGAGGGCATGTTCTTCCGGGGTGAGGCTGCCGTGCTGAAGGATCGCAACAAGCGTGAACAGATCGTCCAAATCTAAGTCCTCGATCACGGGCGAGAGATCGGGGGACACGATGGGCTTGAGGTAAAGCACTCCGGCTTCGATCGTCTCGATGTGTCCGAGCCACAGCTCGAGAGCCGTTCGATACACACCGGCGGACTCGCGCGCCAACGTCTCGAAAAAGAGCGTTTCCGGATCCATCGGGCCGTGCACGAAGGCTTTGATTCGATCGGTCAGCGTGCGCGGCTGGGGCGGCTGTGGGAACTGCAAACGTAGGCCGGAGAGGTTGTGGCGCGAGAGGATGGCATGGCGCAGGTCCTCTGTGCTGGCGGCGCTGATGTTGAGGCGGTGCGAGAAGCTGGCGCCCAAGTTGACGGCGGCATTGAGGAACCGAAAGGCGACTTCATTGAGGGTGAGGATCCACAACGTGGACGAACACGTGGCCGCGATCACTCGCTGCAAGCTTCGGATCGCACCGTAATATCCCACCTGCCGTAAGAACGTCCGTTCCAGCTCCTCCAAGATCACCACGCGCCGCGATGCGGAGAGGACATCTTCCAGCTGCGCCGCGTCGTTCGCGCCCACCATTCGGGCTAAGAATTCGCGCATGTGCAGTTCGGTCAGCAGCCGATCGCGGAACTCCCCTCGAATTACCTCCAATCCCGCGAGGGATCGCCGCACGGCGCCGTTCAACAAACTTGTTTTCCCACTCCCCCGTTGGCCGACGATGAGAATGGCCACAGGGCGACCTCCTTCCCACAGGGCTCGCGCTTCGGCGATAAGGGCCAGCTCCTGCTCGCGTCCCACGAGGAATCTCGGGTCTTGTACCGGCTCCAACCGGAAGAGATGGCGGTAGAGCGCCGGGAGGGCCTTCGCCTCGAGATCGGACGTGAATTCTTCGGGCAAGAACGCTCGGGTGACCACCTCGACCCGACTCGCCAATGGAGCGGGTTTCCATCCGATGGCGATGAGAAAAGCCAGGCCAAGCCGTTGCAGCGCATCCATCGTGCGGCGCAGGGCCCGAGTGAAAGCGGCCACGCTGCTGCGGCCAACGGTGAAGAGGGCCTGTCGAAGCCCCTGTTGGGCCAGATACGCGATGACGCCGAGCCGACGCTGCGTGAGGGTCATCCGAGCTTCCAAAAAGGCCGAGGCCGCTACTCGCATCACATGCCTGCTAGCTGCCACGTGCTTGTCGGATCGTTGGCGGCGTTGGTATTCGAGTAGCGAGAGGGCGTTGTGCAGCGCGTCTTGCACGATGGACGCCTCGGTCGCGGCCGCTTCCAAACCGAATCGCACCACCTCTCGCGCGCGCTCCATCTGTTGAATGATCTCGCGGTGCTCCGCTTCGAGTTCCTGGAATACCTTCGTGACGTTGGTCCAGCGGCGGTGAAGTGATTGGGCGAGAATCTCGCGTGGGCGGAGTCGCCTCATGCGAGGGCGGCGCGGTGCGGCGGAGAATGTGGTCCACATCTCGATCGCGGGAGGGAGGACTCCCAACGTCGTCTTCAGTTCGGTCTCCAGCGCCGACAACCGATAGGCGGCCGGGGTGATTTCCGCCCGCAGCGGGGGGAAGTCGCCGGGTGCTCCCTCGGCGATCCGCTGCGCGAGCCAATTCCTGGCTTCCTCCAGCTCGGCCAACAATGACTCGTGCTCTAGCGCGAAGCTTGCCAGTGCCTTCTGAAACAGCTGCACCGCACGATCCTCCGCCTCCTCCCATTGCCGTTCCAATCGCAGCTCCATCTCCGCCGCGCGCATTTGACTGACCCAGTACGTTCGGGAAGAGGCCACGCGTTCGCTCACATCGCACTGCTTCGGCCGCCGACGCCACATCGCTTCATTCGCGAGTCGTTGCGCGAGATGCGAGAGCGACCGCTCGTTCTGCTCTCGCCATGCCGAGAGGAGCATCCGTCCTCGCTCCACCAGATCGCGGCGGTAACTGCGGAGATGCTGGAGCCGCGCCCCCAAATCCCCCGCCGGACGACCGGCGACGACGGCATCCATAGTAGCGCGAATCGCGTCCCACGGGCCTTTCCATGAGCGAACGACTTCGGCGAGCATCAGAGCGAAGCGACCCTCGAGATTCAACCGCCGGAGTCGCTGTCGTTGGAATTCGGTTGCGATGATCACCCTCACGGGCCACGGACGCCGCGCGCGCCTGAGAAAGGCGATCCATCGCCGCCATCTCCGTGGCTTGCCCACATCGAGCGCGGCCATAGCTTCCGCGGCCGTCGCGAAGATCACCTCGGGCATGGCCGCGACGGCATCGTCCAGGGCGCGTTCGTACAGCTCGATGGCCATCACGACCCGGGAGAGAAAGCGCGCCTGCTCCCACCGCGAGTGTGGTTCGTGGAGCAGTGTCCGCGCCGCCTCTCGGCGGGCGTTTCTCCAGGCTTGGAGATCGCCGAATTCACCGATGGCGGAAGCGAGTCGTTCGCTCTCGCGGAGTTGGCGTTCGAGCAACTCGGCGCAATCGCGCCAGCACCCCTCTAACTCAGCCATCAGACGATCATTCGCGGCCTTCACGCGCGTGACCAAGGCGAGCCACTCTTGGGCGAACGATCCCATGATTCCTCTCTCCCGAGGCAGATGCTTCGGGATGATGGACACATTGTCAAGCCAAGGGCTTCGCCTTATTATTGGGAAGCTCACGACGCCGGGCAGAGGAGGTGAGGATGAAGCGACGAGTGGGCATCTTCTTCGTGAGCGCGATGCTGTTGTGGTCATGCGCGCCGCGCGTGGAGTACGACGTGGTGATCCGTGGAGGGACGGTTTACGACGGGAGTGGGTCGCCGCCTTTCATCGGAGACGTCGCCATTCGCGGGGACACGATCGCGGCCGTTGGGCGCGTGGAGAATGCGCGCGGGCGCGTGGAGATCAACGCCGCGGGGTTGGCCGTCGCTCCCGGCTTCATCAACATGCTCAGTTGGGCGACTGAATCGCTCATCGCCGACGGGCGCGCGCAGAGCGATGTTCGACAGGGCGTGACGTTGGAAGTCTTCGGCGAGGGGTGGTCTATGGGCCCGCTCAATGAGACGATGAAGCGGGAGATGCTCGAACGGCAGGGCGACATCAAATACGACCTCCCCTGGACGACGCTCGGCGAATACCTGGAGTATCTGGTGCGGCGCGGCGTCTCGGTCAACGTCGCCTCGTTCGTGGGGGCGACGACCGTTCGCATTCACGTCCTCGGCTATGAGAATCGGCCCCCGACGCCGGCGGAGATGGAGCGGATGCGCCAGCTCGTTCGCCAGGCGATGGAGGAGGGGGCGCTCGGCGTCGGTTCCTCGCTCATCTATGCGCCGGCCTTCTATGCGAGCACGGAGGAACTGATTGAGTTGTGCAAGGTCGCTGCGGAATACGGCGGCATGTACATCTCGCACATCCGCAGCGAGGGGAACCGACTGCTCGAAGCCATTGACGAGTTGATCCGCATCGCGCGCGAGGCGAAGATTCCGGCCGAGATCTATCACCTCAAGGCGGCCGGACGCGCCAACTGGCCGAAGCTCGATGAAGCGATCCGTCGCATCGAGGCCGCGCGCGCCGAGGGCTTGCGCATCACGGCCAACATGTACCCGTACACGGCCGGGGCGACCGGTTTGAACGCCGCTATGCCGCCCTGGGTCCAAGAGGGGGGACATCGCGCGTGGGTCGAGCGGTTGAAGAACCCCGCCATCCGCGCACGCGTCCTGCGCGAGATGCGCACGCCGACCGATCGGTGGGAGAACCTCTATCTGATGGCCGGCTCGCCCGAGAACGTCCTGCTGGTCGGCTTCAAGAACGATGCCCTCAAGCCGCTGACGGGTAAGACGCTCGCCGAAGTCGCTCGCCTGCGCGGGAAGTCGCCGGAGGAGACGATCCTCGACCTGGTGATCGAAGATGACAGCCGCGTGGATACGGTCTACTTCCTCATGTCCGAGGAGAACGTGAGGCGGCAGATCGCGCTCCCGTGGGTGAGCTTCGGCTCGGATGCCGAAGCATTGGCGCCCGAAGGCGTCTTCCTCAAGTGGAACCCACATCCGCGCGCTTATGGGACGTTCGCCCGCGTGCTCGGCCGCTATGTGCGCGAGGAGAAAGTCGTCCCGCTCGAAGAAGCCATTCGACGCATGACCTCTCTGCCGGCCGAGAACCTCAAGCTCGATCGGCGCGGGCGGCTGAAGGTCGGGTACTTCGCCGACGTGGTCGTCTTCGATCCGGCGAAGATCCAAGATCACGCGACCTACGAGCGGCCGCATCAGTACGCGACCGGCGTGCTCCACGTCTTCGTCAACGGCGTCCAGGTCCTCAAAGATGGGGAGCATACGGGGGCGAAACCGGGACGCGTTGTGCGCGGCCCAGGCTATAAGGGGGCGAGCCAAGAGGCCATACGACGGTGAGTCGGAGGCCCAACCGCCCCTCCGTTCGTCTGGGCCGAACCTTCAAGGGCGCTACGGTGGACGCGGGCGATCCGGGTGGAAGAAGGTAATCAACGGCTGCCATGCCCAGGACAGATGCTGAAGCCTCGCGTGCCGGCTCTTCATCGAAGATGAGGGCTGACCGAATGGATCGCTCCCCTCGGGAGAGGGGGAAATGGTGAGGCGTCTTCTCATCGTCTCTCGAGCGGGAGCATGAGCACAGAGCGCTTGATCCCGGGAGCATCCAGGATCACCAACCGACGCCCATCGGTGATCTCCGCGTCCAAGACCCGAACCCCTGGTGGAGGAATCACGGCTAGCCCATCGTGAACGAAGTAAAGCCCGAATCGTTCCCGGTGAATCGTTTCCGCTCGAACAAGGGCTTCTTCTTCGCGAGCCGGCGCCAACCGATCCCGAGCGATCCGAAGCGCCACATCCTCCGGATGTACTCGAAGATAAGCGTTTCGAATCTTCACCGAGAGCGCTCGGGGCGCTATCGGGTGGGGTTCTCTTGTCCCCCCTTCCAAAAACTCCACCCCCTCGCGCGGGGCTACCTCTAGCATCCCTTCTCCGACCGCGACCACTTCGGTCGCCCCTCGCTCCGTCAACCCGAACGAGAGCACCACCTCCGTCCAGATCGCGCGATAAAACTCGCCGACCACTTCCCATCCCGTTGCCCGATAGGTCACTAGCGGCGATCGCACCAACGGATACGGCCGGTCCGTATGCGGATCGTGCAGCTTCTCCTCAAACGGCTTCTGCCCCATCACTATCCACAAAATGACCGCGGCTCCCCATGCCGACTTCAACATCGCCCCCTTCCTAGAAGCCGAGCCCATTCATCGTGCGGGGGTGTGTTCAGCCAGCCAGCGTTCGGCGTCCATGGCGGCCATGCAGCCGCTGCCGGCGGCGGTCACCGCCTGCCGATAGACGCGATCCTGCACATCGCCGCAGGCGAAGACGCCGGGCACGCTCGTCATCGTCGAACCGGGACGCGTCCGAATGTACCCCAACTCATCCATCTCAAGCCATCCGCGAAAGATCTCCGTGTTCGGCTTGTGGCCGATGGCGATGAAGAGTCCTCGAACGGGCAGGATCGTTCGCTCCTCCGTCTTCACATTGCGCAGGAGCACGCCCTCCACGTGTCGCTCGCCGAGCACATCCTCGACGACGGTATTCCAGATGAATGTGATCTTGGGGTGGGCGAAGGCCCGCTCCTGCATGATCTTGGACGCGCGCAATTGATCACGCCGATGAATGACATGCACGCGCGTGGCGAAGCGCGTCAGAAAGAGCGCCTCTTCCATCGCCGTATCGCCGCCGCCGACGACGGCGACCTCGACGCCGTTGAAGAACGCGCCATCGCACGTGGCGCAGGCGGAGACCCCGCGCCCGAGCAGACGCCGTTCATTCTCCAAGCCGAGATATTTGGCCGAAGCGCCCGTGGCGATGATCACGGCGTCGGCGAGCACCGGCAGATGATCGTCCACGAGCAATCGAAAGGGGCGCTGCGAGAAATCCACAGCCGTGACCGTCCCCCATCGCACCTCGGCGCCAAAGCGCACGGCTTGCGCTTCGAAGAGTCGCATCAGCTCAGGTCCCAAAATGCCATCGGGAAAGCCCGGATAATTTTCGACGAGCGTCGTCGTGGTCAACTGCCCACCCGGTTCCGGCCCCTGAAAGACGAGCGGGCTCAACTTGGCCCGTGCCGCGTAGAGCGCCGCTGTGAGCCCAGCCGGTCCCGTGCCGATGATCACCACCTGGCGATGCTCGGCATTGGAGAAATCTTTCCCTGCAAAAGCTGAGCGATCAGGACGATCCTGCGCCGCGCGATACTCTTGCTGCCTCATCGCCGCCCCTTCCTCCGACTCGGAGAATCGTTTCGCCCGCCCGCTCGAGGTCGAGCATCTGACGGCCTGATTCAGGAATGTAGCGGAGCTGATGGGAGATTTTCAAGCCCTCCGGCAATCGGGCGATCTGACCTTATGAACGCGCGCGATCTCGCAAGATCCGCTCGGCCGTCTCGCGTGCGCTCTTGACGCAATCACCGACGGCGATCCCTCCGCGGTAGTTCGCGCAGAAATAGAGGCCCGCGTGCTCCCGCTCCGCACGATCGAGCGCGTCGAGAATTTCGCCATAGCCGAGCTCGTATTGTGGGATCGCGCGCTCCCATCGGGAGACGGAGGCGAAGTCCGGCTCTCCGCGAAGGCGCAGGATATCGGCGAGCTCTTCGGCGACGAGCGCGATCAACTCCTCAGTGGGGCGTCGAGCCAGCTCCGGTTGACGCATGCCGCCGACGAACGTGGTGAGGGTGACAAAGCCTTCTGGCGCGCGAGCGGGGAAGAGCGTGGAGTTCCAGATCGTCCCCAGAATGCGCCGCTGCTCCTTCTCCGGGACGAGGAAGCCGAAGCCGTCAAGCGGTCGCCCGATGGCCGACTCGGGGTATCCGAGGACGACCGTGCTCACCGGCGGGTAAACGATTCGTTCCAGCGCGCGGGCGGCTTCCGGAGCGAGCCGTTCAACGAGCGGAGCCGCGGCATAGGCGGGCGTCGCCAAGACGACTCGTTCCGCGCGCAGGGCATCGCGGCGTCCGTCGCGCTCGAAGGCGATCTCGAAAGTCGCACCGATTCGCTCCACGCAAAGGGCGCGCGTCGCGCACCAGACCGTGTCCCCGAGCGCGACGGCCAGGGCGCGGGGCAGCGCCCCCATCCCCTCCCGAAAGGAGAACAGGCGCGCCGCGATCTTCGCGGCTTCGCGACGACGGCGTCGCTCCCGCGCTCCGCGCAGCATCCCCAGAAACAGTCCCCCATACTGCGCCTCCAGCGCGTAGAGCCGCGGGAAGGCGAAGCGAACGCTCAGCCGCTCGGGATCGCCCGCATAGATGCCCGCGACGAACGGATTGACGGCGTAGTCGAGGAACTCTTGCCCCACGCGCCGTCGCACGAAATCGGCGACGGACTCCTCTCGATCGGCCCGGCCGTGAAACGGTTCGGCGAGCACGCGCAGCTTCCCCTTCCAACTCCAGAGTCGGCTCCGCAGAAAGGCCAGAGGCGTCAGCGGAAGCGGGTGCAGTTCTCCGTCGCGAAAGATATATCGGTTCCGCGCGGCCTCGGACGCATACACCCGCTCGCCCGCCAATCCGACGGCCGCGATCAGCTCCTGAAAGAGCGGCGTCGTCTCCAGAGCGCTATTGGGGCCCAGCTCGACCAGGTATCCGTTGCAGCGTCGGCTTCGCATCGTCCCCCCGACATCTTCTCCGGCTTCGAGGAGCAGGACGCGAACGCCCGCTCGCTTCAGAAAGAAGGCGACGCTCAATCCCGAAATGCCGGCTCCGATGATCGCGACCTCAGGTCCCATGACCGAGCGCTTCGAGCACGATCGCCGCCAGCGCGTCGGCGAACGTCTCCGAGTCATTCAACGCTTCGACGAGCGCGAAGGTGCGCACGCCGTGTGTGCGGGCGATCTCCCGCACCTCGTGTCCCAGCTCGTAGAGCGTCTCGATGTGATCGGAGACGAAGCTGATGGGAACGAGGACGAGATGTCGCACCCCCTGGCGCGCGAACTGCTTCACGACATCCACGGTGGAGGGCTCCAGCCACCGAACCGGTCCGACCCGACTTTGAAAGGCGAGCACGGCGGGAACGCGAGCGTAGATGTCGCGGTGCTCGCTCTCCGTGCGCAGGTGAGCGAGGACGGCCTCGACCGATCGCTTCGTCTCCTCCAGATACGGATCGCCATTCTCGATGAGGCGCACAGGCAGACTGTGCGCGCTGAAGATGAGCGCCCAGCAGGCGTGCGCGTGCAGGTCGTGACGACGGACGGCTTCCTCGATCCGTTCGCACACGGCGCGCACGTAGAGGGGATGGTCGGGATAGCTGCGAATCGTGGTGATGGGGATCGAAGGGGAACCATACCGCCGCCACACGCGGTGGAATTCGTTCACGCTGGAGCCCGTCGTCGTGAAGGAGAATTGCGGATAGAGAGGGAGGAGGGTGAGCGCGCGGACGCCATCAGCGAGCGCCGCGCGGACGGCCTCCTCGATCAATGGGTGCCAGTACCGCATGCCGATGTAGACGCGGCATTCCAGATGCGCGCGCAGCTTTCGCTCCAGACGCTCGGCCTGACGCTCGGTCCATTCTCGGAGCGGTGAGCGTCCCCCGATCTGCGCGTAGTGATGGGCGACGGCTCGGGCGCGCACCTTCGCGATCGCGCGCGCCAGCGGACGCTGCCACAGCCGCCCCATCGGCACACGGAAGATGTCCGGATCGGAGAAGAGGTTGACGAGGAACGGTTCGACAGCGCGCAGCGAATCCGGTCCGCCCAGATTGAACAGGATGATCCCGTGCTCGGGCATGGCGACCTCCGGGCGAAGGCTCGCGGTCACACGGTGCGCGAGAAGATCGGCCGCTCGCGCATCATCCGCTCCAGGTGCGCATCGAAGCACATGGCGATGTTGCGGATGACCAGCCGGCCGAGATCCGTGACGATGAGCTTCTCCTCGGTGATCCGCAGCAGACCGTCGGCGACGAACTCCTCCAGCTTCGGGAGCGCATCGGCGAAATACTCATCGAAGCGGATGCCGAAGGTGCGCTCCACGTCGGCTTTCGTCAGCTCCATATCGCACATCAGCCGCATGATGACGTGGCGGCGCAGGAGGTCATCATCCGTCAGCCGGTATCCGAGCGCCGTCGCGGGCATTCCCTCAGCGAGACGCGCGTAGTAGAGCTTCAGTTCCTTGTGGTTCTGCGCGTAGATGCGATCGAACTGACTGATGGCCGACATGCCGAAGGCATAGAGGTCAGCGCCGGCGCGCGTCGAGTAGCCCTGGAAGTTGCGAGAGAGCGTCTTCTCGCGTTGTGCGCGCGCCAGCTCGTCTTCCGGCTTCGCGAAATGATCCATGCCGATGTAGACATATCCGGCCTGGCTCAAGGTCTCGATGGTCAGCTTCAACAGCCGCAGCTTCGTCTCCGGCGGGGGGAGATCCTGCGGTCGAATCAACCGCTGATGGGGCTTGAGCCACGGCACGTACGCGAAGTTGAAGACGGCGAGCCGATCGGGAGAGAGCTCGATCACCGTCTCCAACGTGCGCGCGAAGGAGTCGAGCGTCTGAAAGGGAAGGCCGTAGATGAGGTCCAGATTGATGCTGCGGAAGCCCAGCTCGCGCGCCCACTCGATGGCGCGACGCGTGATCTCCTCCGGCTGGATGCGGTTGATCGCGTGCTGGACGACGGGATCGAAATCTTGCACGCCCAGGCTCACCCGATTGAACCCGCTCTCGCGAAAGGCCCGCATGTGCTCGACGGTGAGCCCGCGCGGATCAATCTCCACGCCGATTTCGGGATCCTCCGCGTAGGGGAAGCGCTCGGCGATGAATTCGGCCAGTTCGCGGATCTCCTCCGGGCGCAAGTACGAGGGGGTACCGCCTCCCCAGTGCATTTGCGTGACCTTCCGCTCGGGAGCGATCCAGGCGCGCAACAGGGCGATCTCCCGCTCCAGGTGATCCAGATACTTTCGGATCGTCTCCGGCCGATGCGTCACCAGCATCGTGCAGCCGCAAAAGTAACAGAGCGTATCGCAGAACGGGATGTGAACGTAGAGCGAGAGCTCGGCGGTCGCCCGCACGATGTTGTTCTCCAGAATGGCGCGCCGGAACTCCTCCGGTCCGAACGCCGGCGTGAAGGCCGGAGCCGGAGGATAGCTCGTGTAGCGCGGTCCCGGCCGATCGTATTTCCGAAGCAGGTCCAGTTCGACGAATTCCAAACTCCTCATGCCGACAGCTCCTGTGCGATACCCTCACATGAGGCGCAGTCGCCCGTCCGTCACAGGTCGGTTCCTGCCCGATCCTCGACATGATATTTTGGACTCTCGCGCTTGACGGTGTCCACAAGCCGACGCACGTTCTCGACCGGGGTCTCCGGCAACACGCCATGCCCGAGGTTGAAGATGTGTCCCGAGCCGGGGCCGAATCGGGCGAGCACGCGTCGAGCTTCCCGGGCGACGATGTCGGGCGAGGCGAGCAGGGCGATCGGATCCAAATTCCCTTGGAGGGCGACGCGATCGCCGACCTGCCGACGAGCGCGCGCGAGGTCACAGGTCCAATCCAGGCTCAGGACATCGGCGCCCGTCTCCGCCAGGGTCTCCATCCACGCGGCCGTCCCGCGCGAGAAGAGCAGGATGGGGACATCATCGCGTCCGGCGGCCTTGAGTTCCCGGATGACGCGGCGCACCCCCGCGAGCGCGAACTCCGTGAGGGAATCGGGATCGAGAAGTCCGGCCCACGTGTCGAAGAGCTGCACGGCGTGCACGCCCGCCTCGATTTGAGCCCGCAAGAAGCGCGCGACGGCGTGCACGATCTTCTCCAAGAGCGCGCGCGCCACATCCGGAGCCTCGCGAACGAACACACGCGCGCGCCGAAAATCTCCCGTCCCGCTTCCTTCAACCATGTAGGCCAAGAGCGTCCATGGGGCTCCGGCGAATCCGATGAGCGGCACGCGCCCGCGCAAGCGCTCCAGCGTCGCGCGAATGGCTTCCAGGACATAGCCGAGCTTCTCGTGCGGATCGGGGATCACCAGGCGGGCGACATCAGCCGCCGTGCGCACGGGATGCTCGATCTGTGGTCCGAGGCCATCCTCGATACGCACCGTGAGTCCCATCGCTTCCGGGACGACGAGGATGTCCGAGAAGAGGATGGCCGCGTCAACATCGAGCTGTTCGACGGGCTGGAGGGTGATCTCGGCCGCCAGCTCCGGCGTGCGGCAGAGCGTGAGGAAATCATAGCGCTGACGTAGCGTCTGATAGGAGGGCAAGTATCGCCCCGCCTGGCGCATCAACCAGATGGGCGTGCGCTCAGTCGGCTCTCGCCGGCACGCCTTCAGGAAGAGGTCATTCTCGAGCGGCTTCATCGGAGCTCTCCGCCAGGCATGCTCGAAGGATCGCGCGGGCGAGCGCTTGTGTCGGAGGGACGCCCGACACCACCTCGGGGCGAAGATGCACGGGCAGACCCACCGTCTGGCACGCACGCGCCGTCGTCTCGCCGATCACGGCGATCTTGGGCGAGCGCGCCTGCGGCTCGTGGAAGAGCGCTGGGAAGTCCGGGAAGAATTCCAGGAAATTCCGCACGCTGGAGGGACTGAAGAAGGCGACGACGCGAATCTTCCCATGCGCGAGCGCCGTCCAGACGGCCTGTCGCACCTCCGGAGGGGGGTCAGGCTTCACGGTTCGATACACGATGACCTCATCCACCGAGAGGCCGGCCTCTCGCAATCGGCGTGGGAGGGTCTCCTCCGCCAAGTCGCCTCTTGGGAAGAGGAAGCGGCGCTGCGACGCCGTCGGCTCCGAAGCGAGCGCTTCCGCCAGATGCGCGGCATCGCAGGCCTCGGGCAGGGGAGCTATGGGGAGACCATAGGCCGCGATCGCTTCCGCCGTCTTCGGCCCCACGGCGTGGAAGGTGCGCGTGCGCAGATGCGCCAGATCGAAGAAGCGCGCGCATCGCTCCAGGAAGAAACGGACGGCATTGGGGCTGGTGAAGATCACGTCGGTGTAGTCGGCGATCCGCCGGATGCGCTCATCGCAAGCGTCCCACGACTGGGGGGGAGCGATCTCGATCGCCGGGAAGATCAGGGGGTGCGCGCCCGCATCACGGAGGAGGTCGGCCAGCTCCTGCGCCTGATCGCGAGGCCGCGTGATGAGGACGGTGCAGGGAAGGCGCCTTGGGGATTCCGATCTCATCGTCACTTCCGCATGCGAGGGAGAAGTCTAAGGGGGCCGCGCGCTCGGCGTCAAGCTGGGCGCTCGTCCTTCTCTCTCGCCCCCGGACTGCCCGGAATGGTACAATAGCTCATGCTTCGGCCGATGAGGGCCGAAGTGCGGGCGACGCGTGTTCGCCCGGTGAAGTTGATCTGGGAGGTCATGGCCTATCGGAACGGTCTTCGGTCAGACGCAGGGATTGAAGGCGAGCCATCGGCGGCGGTTGGAACGTCTCTATCATCGCCGCCTTCCCCCGGACCAGATCATCACACCGGAGTTGGCGCGCACCCTCGCCGAACTCTCCCATGAGATGCATCGGCAGGTGGGGATTCTCGTGGATCGTAAAGGGCGGATCGAGTATGTCGTCGTCGGAGAGGCGCGTCAGATCGTCTGGCCGGATCTGCGGCGCGTTCGGACCTCCAGCGGACGATTTTGCGGGCTTCGATGCATTCATACGCACCTCAATGGGGAATCCTTCACGGAGGACGATCTGACGGACCTGGCGTTGCTGCGGCTGGATGTGATGGCGATCGTGGAGGTGACCGAGACGGGCGTTCCGGCGCGCGTGCACGTGGCCCATTTGATGCCGGCGCAGCCGGGGGACGCCGATGGGGGGAACGCCCCCTTCGCGTCTCGATTTCAGTTCCTCGAACCTGAACCGCCCGGTCACCTCTCGGTGAATTTCCTGGAGCTGATCGAGTCGCTCGAGGAGGAGCTGGCGCGCAATCGCCGCCTGGTGCATCCGCAGGATGAGCGCGAGCGAGCGCTCTTGGTGAGCGTGACGACAGGATCTCTGGCCGAGGCCGAGGAGTCGCTTGAGGAGCTTCGGCAGTTGAGCGATTCGGCGGGCGTCATCGTCCTGGATGCCTTCGTGCAACGGCGTAAGGCGTATGATCCGAAGTTCCTCATCGGGAAGGGGAAGCTGCGAGAGGTCCTCACTCGCGCGCTGCAGTTGGGTGCGGATATGATCATCTTCGATCAGAGTCTGACGCCGGGACAGGTGCGCGCCATCAATGCGGCCACGGATTTGAAGATCCTCGATCGCACGCAGCTCATCCTGGACATCTTCGCGCAGCGGGCGCGTTCGCGAGAGGGGAAGTTGCAAGTCGAGCTGGCGCAGCTCCGCTACCTGCTGCCG
Source organism: bacterium HR08 (assembly GCA_002898775.1). Lineage (GTDB taxonomy): Bacteria > Acidobacteriota > Blastocatellia > HR10 > HR10 > HR10. The sequence continues at coordinate 18,114 of BEHK01000032.1, forward strand.
CGATTGACCGATGCCGATACGGGACTCTCGCGGTTGACCGGTGGCATTGGCGGGCGCGGTCCGGGGGAGACGAAGCTGGAGATGGATCGGCGGCGCATTCGCGAGCGCATTCGGCATCTGGAGGCGCAGATCGCCGCGCTGCGCGCGGAGCGGGAGCAACGGCGTCAGCGGCGGCGGCGCGCGCAGATTCCGGTCGTCTCCATCGTCGGCTACACGAATGCGGGGAAGTCCACGCTCCTGAACACGCTGACGCGGTCGTGTGTGCTCGCCGAGGAGCGGATGTTCGCGACGCTCGATCCCACGAGCCGTCGCCTCCGGCTGCCCGATGGGGACGAGATCATCCTCTCGGACACGGTCGGCTTCATTCGTCGTATGCCGCCAGACGTGATTCGCGCGTTTCGGGCGACGCTGGAGGAGATCGCCGATTCGGATCTCCTCATTCACTTGGTGGACGCGAGCAGCCCGTATATGGAGTGGCATATTGAGACGGTAGAGGCGACGTTGCGGGAGTTGAACCTGGGGCAGATCCCCCGCCTGCTCGTCTTCAATAAGAGCGACCTGGTGGCCCCGGAGATCCTGCGCAATCTCTGTCGCAGCTACGGCGCACTCGCCATCTCGGCCCTTCACGCGGAGACGCTCGGGGAGTTGCTCGAGCGGATCGCGGAGCAGTTGGGACGACGTGGGGGAGCGGATGAACCCTTCGGGGAGACGTTGGTGGGGGGGCGCGCATGAGGGAGCTTCGGGAGCACATCGAGGCGATGGCCGCGCGCTTCTGGGAGCGGCTCGTCGGGCGCACTTCGCCGAGCGTTGCGTTCTGGCTCTGCGCGGTCCCTTTGGCCGCGGGGACGGCGGTGCTCGTAGCGCGGTTCCCGCTGTCGGTGTTTCCCCAGTATCGGGTGGGGGAAGTGCTCCGAACAGACGTGATCGCGCCGACGGAGTTGATCGTCGTGGACCCGGAGCGCACGGCGCGGCTGCGCCAGGAGGAGGCGCGGAAGATCCCCCCGATCTTTCGGTTTTATCCGGATCGGGCCGAGGACGCTCGATCGGCTCTGCGGGAATATTTCGCGCTTGGGCGCGAGCAGTTCGCCCGACAGATGGAAGCCAGCTTCGGGAGGCGCGCGCTGAACCCTGGGGAGTTGAACCGTCGTCGCATACGGGCGCGTTTGGAGGCGCACGTCGTGGCTCCGCTTCGAGCTCAGGGGGCGCCTTTCCCACTGACGGAGGAGATCGTCTCGGTCTGGGCGCTGGGGCAGAGTGGGGAGTCGGTGCTCGCCCGTCTGGAGGCGGCGCTTCAGAGCGTCATGAGCCGGTATATTCGCCCCGATGGTGAGCTGCGCGAGTTGGCGGAGAATCTCACCGGGGAGGTGCGCATCGTCCCGGCTCACGTGGAGCCGCTGGAGGAGATCGAGCGCCTTCAGGAGCATCCACGCGTGCGAGCGAGCGAGATCATTCCGCTGGCGGAGGCGCGTCAGGCCGTGCGGCGCTACTTGAGCGAATCCGACGCCCGACTGTACGGCGCGTGGCTTGCGGACCTCGTGCGCGTGAATTGCCTGCCGGCCGAGGACTTGACCGAACGCCTGCGTCGGCACGCGACGGCGCACTTGGTGGCCACAACGCGCTATGCGCCGCGACAGTTGATCGCGGCTCGCGGACAGATCGTCACGCCTCAGATTCAGGCCGCCTTGGAGGCGTTGCGCCGACAGGCGGCCGATGCGCGTCCGGGCCGACGGGCGCTCGGCTTGTGCGTCATCTCTTTGGTGTTCTATTACGCGCTCTGGCGCTTCGCCGCGCGCACGCGCGTCTATTATCTCACGCCGCTCAAGATCTTCCTGTTGGCGGCGATCTCGATCTTCGCCCAACTCTTCATCGTGCGTGCGGGCTTGGCCATCTCCAGCGGCGTCGCCTACCGATTGGGGACGTTCGATTCCCCTGAGGGGTATCAGTTCGCCATCCCCTATGCGGCGGCAGCGCTGGTGGTCGCCGTGTTGCTGGAACCGCGCCTGGCCTTGGTGGTGGGGTTACTGGTCTCGCTGTTCGTCGGCGTGCTGGCGCGAGACCTCTCGTCGCTGCTCTATGCCGCGATCGGGAATATCGTGGCCGTCTATGGCGTCGGCCGGTATCAACGGCGGGACACGATCACGCGCGCCGGCCTGATCATCGGAGCGGCGAACATCGGGGCTACCGGACTTGTGGTCCTGAGCCAGGGCGAGAGCGTGGTCCTCGGTCCCCTCCTCTGGAACGCCGTGTGCGGGGCGACAGGGGGATTGCTGACCGCAGCTCTGGCGGCGTTCGCCTTACCGATCAACGAATCGCTCTTTGGCATCGTCACGGACGTGAAGTTGCTGGAGCTGTCCAATGTCGAGCTCCCGCTGCTCAAACGCTTGGCCATTGAGGCGCCAGGGACATACCATCACTCGCTCATCGTCGCGACATTGGCGGAGGAGGCGGCCAAGGCCATCGGCGCGCACGCGCTGCTGGTGCGCGTCGGCTCGTACTATCACGATGTGGGGAAGCTGGTCGACCCCAGCTTGTATATCGAGAATCAGCGCGCGGGGAGCAATCCGCATGATCGCTGGCCGCCGGAGGAGAGCGCCCGTCGGATCATTCAGCATGTGAGCGAGGGGATTCGTTTGGCCGAGCAATACGGCTTGCCCCGGCAGATCGTGGACCTCATCCCTCAGCATCATGGGACGCGACGCCTGCATTACTTTTATGCGAAAGCGCTCGAGCGCGCCGCTGTCTTGGGAACACCGGTGGACGAGCGGTGCTTTCGCTATCCGGGCCCGAAGCCGCAGACGATCGAGGCGGCCATCGTGATGATGTGCGATAGCTCCGAAGCGGCCGTGCGTTCGCTCCGGCGCCCCACGCCGGAGAAGATTCGGTCGCTCGTGCGGCGGATCATCGAGGACATGGTGACCGATGGACAATTCGATGAGTGCCATCTTCGGATGCGCGATCTCACGCGCATCCGGGAGACGATCGTTCAGACGTTGGGAACGATCTATCATGAGCGCGTCCCCTATCCCGGCTTTCGGGAGGAGGAGTTGGTGGCTGCGGATGCTAATTACGAAGCTGTGCCGAGCCTCGATTTTTTGCGCATGGCCTCCTCGCGGCTCGACGAGGATCGGCCGGAACCTGCCTCATCCGCGGCGAAATGTGAGCCGACTCCTGCGGAGCCGGAGGGGGTGGAGTCGGCAGCGCTCTCGCGGGAGCGCGACGTGGCGGAGTCATCGTCTTCAACCCCCTCTTCGTCGGCCACAGGCGTTTCGTGAGTCTGCGCGATTCTCGCGGTGCCCGACATTTGCCCCGGAGAGAAGAGATGCGGCGCGTGAAGATCGTCGCGACAATCGGACCGGCCTCGCGCTCGATGCTCCCGGCACTCATCGAAGCGGGCGTGGATGTCGTGCGGCTGAATATGTCCTACGGGACTTATGAGGAGCACGCGGAGACCATCGCGAGGGTGCGCGAGGTGGCGGACCATATGCGACGCGCCGTGGCCGTGTTGATGGATCTGGCGGGGCCCAAGCTGCGCATTGGAGATCTGAAGGACGGACGACCGATTGAGCTGCCGACGGGAGCGCGCCTGCGCATCGTCGCCGAGCCGATCGTGGGCGACGCGACGCGCCTCTCGACGAACTACCCCGCGTTGGTCGAAGAGGTCGCCGTGGGCGATCGCATCCTGCTCGATGATGGGGCGCTCGAGCTGGTGGTCGAGGAGAAGGCGGCCGGTGCCCTCGTCTGTCGCGTCGTCCACGGAGGGTGGCTGGGACCGCGCAAGGGTCTGAATCTTCCGGGCGTCTCGCTGTCGCTCTCCACGTTGACGGAGAAGGATCGGCGCGATCTCCGGTTCGGGATCGAACAGGAAGTGGACTACATCGGTCTCTCTTTCGTTCGCTCCCCCGCCGATTGTCACCTGGCGAGACGAATGATCGAGGAGGCCGGCGCTCATATCCCCGTGATCGCGAAGATCGAGAAAGCCGAGGCCGTTCAACGCCTGGACGAGATCCTTCACGCCGCGGACGGGCTCATGGTCGCGCGGGGCGATCTCGACGTCGAGACGTCGGTCGAGAGCGTCCCCGTCCTGCAGAAGGAGATCATCGCGAGAGCGAATCGCGCGGGGAAGCTCGTGATCACGGCGACGCAGATGCTCCAATCCATGATCGAGAATCCGCGCCCGACGCGCGCCGAGGCTTCCGACGTCGCCAATGCTGTGTTCGATGGTACGGACGCCGTCATGCTCTCAGGGGAGACGGCCATTGGGCGATTTCCCCTGGAGGCCGTGCGCACCATGGATCGCATCATTCGAGCCGCGGAGGCGTCACCGCTCTCCCGCTCGCGACTCCGAGAAGCGGTGAGTGATCGTCCGTCGGGATCTTCTGGGCGGGCGATCGCGGAGGCCGCGGCGTTCGCCGCCGAAGAGGTGAAGGCTCGCCTGATCGTCATCTTCACCGAAGGAGGGAACATGCCGCGAGAGGTGGCCGCGCTTCGCCCAGCGCAACGCTTGATCGCCCTCACGCCCTCGCGCGCGACCTATCGGCGATTGGCGGCGGTCTGGGGCGTGGAGCCTCGGTTCTTCCCTTTCCCCGCCCGCTCCGATGATCTCCTCGCCCACTGCGACCGGCTTCTTCTGAACGAGGGGTTGGCCCACGTCGGCGAAGTAGTCGTCCTCATGGCCGGGACGCTGCGCGGTCTCGGCTTCTCCGACATGATGAAGCTGCACCGCGTCGGGGAACCTTCCCGATGAGGCTCGAAGGTGCTCAGGATTCTGACGCTTCCGCAAATTCGATGAGGAGCGTGTCCCCTTTGTACGAGGCGGATCGAATGCGGCTTTTGAGAAGCTTGTGCGGCAGGAGGATGTGGCGTTTGAAGCTGCCGATGCGGATGATCAATTCGTCGACATCGCGATACAGGTCAATGTGCTCGCGGCTGGCGAAGGGGAGCTTGAGCTGGAGGATGTATCGCCCGTCCTCGAAGCGATAGTGATACGGCTTCTCGGCATAAAGCACCCGCGTCGGATCTTGCGCGCCGTAGAGTTCCGACGCGAGCCGCCGCAAGCGCTCCAGACCGACGATCTCGCTCTCGAAGAGCGGCGCTTTCAGGATCGGGATGGGGGCGAAGTAGTCCTCGATCTGTTCCACGTATCCCATTTGTGCCGTGAGCCAGTTCTTGAAGTGCGCGTCCATGACGTGTGGAGGGATGAGCTTGTTGACGACCACCGCGTCCACGGCGATCTCATAGAGGCAGAGATACATGAACGCGCGCTGCGTCTCGCGCACGACCATCTTCTCCGCATTGGTGACCAGCCGCGCGGTCGTGACCTGGGGATCGAGCAGGTATTTGTCCACGCCTTTGAGGCGCCGATAGAGCCGTTCGATGGCCGCATAGTAGCTGTCGTCCGGCAAGGGGATCGGCGCGAACGGCTTCGCCATCGGGCGCACGACGCGCATGACCGTGCGCTCCAGGTGGAAGATTTTGTCCATGAACCATTCGAGCGCCGAGGGCAAGCTGATGAAGCGCAACGACTCGCCCGTCGGCGCGCAGTCCAAGATGATGACGTTGTAACTCTGCTCCTCGATGTACTGGTTGATGTAGAGCAGGCCGATGATCTCCTCCATGCCGGGGAGGATGGCCATCTCCTCGGCCATGAGATCGCCCATACCGGTGGCGCTGAAGACGGCGGCCAAGTACTTGTAGACCTCGCTCCACCACCGCTCCAGTTCCTCTTGGACATCGATCTCCTGAATATCGAGGCAATCGGCGACGCGAACGGGACGGCCTTCATTCTTCTCGTGCAGCCCGACGGGCAGGTCGAAGGCGTCCGAGAGGCTGTGCGCGATGTCGAGCG
>BEHK01000033.1 GCA_002898775.1 bacterium HR08
AGCCGACGTCTACGTGAAGTACGAGAACCACCAGCCGATCGGCGCCTTCAAGGTGCGGGGCGGGGTGAACCTGATCGCGCGCTTGAGCGAGGAGGAGCGACGGCGCGGCGTCATCACGGCGTCGACGGGGAATCACGGTCAATCCGTCGCCTGGGCCGCGCGTCTGTTCGGCGTGCGGGCGCGCGTCGTGGTGCCCATCGGCAGTAATCCCGACAAGGTGAGGGCCATCGAGCGCTTGGGAGCGGAGGTCATCGTCCATGGGAGAGATTTCGACGAGGCGCGCGAATACGTCGAAGCGCTGGCCGAACGAGAAGGGTACCGATACATCCATTCGGCGAACGAGCCGCATCTGATCGCGGGTGCGGGGACCATCGGCCTGGAGATCATCGAGGACCTGCCCGATGTCGAGGTCATCCTCGTGCCCGTCGGTGGCGGCAGCGGCGCCTCGGGCATCTCCATCGCCGCGCGCGCCCTCGATCCGAAGATCGAGGTCATCGGCGTCCAATCCGAAGCCGCCCCCGCCGCTTACCTCTCCTGGCGCGAGGGGAGAGTCGTCGCGACGGACTTCATGAACACCTTCGCCGAAGGGTTGGCGACGCGCGTCGGCTTCGAGCTGCCGCTGGCGATCCTGCGCGAGAATCTCGCCGATTTCATCCTCGTCAGCGACGAGGAGATCCGCCGCGCCATGCTCCTCATGATGGAAGCGACCCATAATCTCGTCGAGGCCGCCGGCGCCGCTCCCCTGGCCGCCGCGCTTCGACTCAAAGAGCGGCTGCGCGGGCGCCGGGTTGTGCTCGATCTCTCAGGCGGCAATGTCACGCTGCGCGCGTTGCAGGAGGTGCTCGCGACCTCGTGAAGAAACGCCCCTTATCCCGGCATTAGGCGGCATAATGCGCCTCTCTGGGGAGCCGCCCGTCTTGACAAATCCGGCTCAAGCGCATAGCCTTCACCATTTACAAATGCGCGGCCAATGGCCTGCATGTGAAGCGCGCGCAGGCCGCCGGGAGGTGACTCCGGCGGAGAAGAATTCCTCGTGCGTTCGGGCATCGGAGCTTCATCACGGAGGGGGGAGATGGCCCTGACCCGCGATGTCGTCGAAACGGAGACCAGAAGCTACGTGACGGGATTGCGCTGCCGGCTGTGCCGCGCGACCTATCCGGAGCGGCCCGTGGCCATCTGCGAGGAATGCTTCGGGCCATTAGAGGTGGAGTACGATTACGAGGCGCTGGCGCGCGTGGTCTCGCGCGAGCGGATCGTCGCGCGTCCGCCGACGATGTGGCGATACTGGGAGCTGCTCCCGTTGACCGCCCCCCCGCGCGTGGGGATCGAGACCGGATATACGCCGCTCATCCCGGCGCCGCGATTGGGCGAAGCGCTCGGATTGAAGAACCTCTACGTCAAGAATGACGGCGTGTGCCATCCCACCCTCTCGTTCAAGGATCGCGTCGTCGCCATCTCCCTCTCCAAAGCGTGCGAATTCGGCTTCGATACCGTCGGCTGCGCCTCGACGGGGAATCTGGCCAACTCCGTCGCCGCCAACGCCGCCCGCGCGGGCCTGCGGGCGTACATCTTCATCCCGGAGAGGCTGGAGCAGGCGAAGATCCTCGGCACGCAGATTTACGGCGCGCGGGTGATCGCCGTGCGCGGCACCTACGATGACGTCAATCGCCTCTGCAGCGAGATCGTCTACACATTGAACTGGGGGCTGGTCAACGTCAATCTGCGCCCTTTCTATGCGGAGGGGTCGAAAACGGTCGGCTTCGAGATCGCCGAACAATTGGGGTGGCGGGCGCCCGATGCCGTGGTCGTCCCGATGGCGGGCGGATCGCTCCTGACGAAGATTCACAAGGCGTTCGCCGAGCTGCAGCGTTTGGGAGTCATTCCTCCGGCGCGCCCGCGCCTGTTCGGCGCTCAAGCGCGCGGGTGTAATCCGATCGTGGCGGCCGTCAAGGAAGGGCGCGAGGAGATTCGTCCCGTCAAGCCGCAGACGATCGCGCACTCGCTCGCCATCGGCGATCCGGCCGACGGATACTTCGCCGCGCGAGCGATCCGCCAGAGCGGGGGCTGGGCCGAGGATGCGACGGACGCGGAGATTCTGGCGGGCATTCGCCTGCTGGCCGAAACCGAGGGCATCTTCACGGAGACGGCCGGAGGCGTCACCGTGGCGGTGGCGCGGAAACTCGCCGAGCAGGGCTATCTGTCCCCGGAGGAGACGGTCGTCCTGGTGATCACGGGCAATGGGCTCAAGACGATGGACGCGCTCGCGACAGCGCCGCCGATCAGCATCGCCCCGAAGATCACGGAACTGGAGCGCGTGCTCCGCGATTTCTCTGAAGGAGGGAGCCACTCATGAGCGTGACGGTGCGCATTCCTCAACCGCTCAGGCGCTTCACCGAGAATCGCGATGTGATCGAGCTGTCGGCCGGGACCGTCGGCGAAGCGCTCGAGCAGTTGGAGCGGCAGTATCCGGGCATCACCGAACGCTTGCGCGAATCCGACGGACAGCTCCGCCGATTCGTGAACATCTACGTGGATGGCGAGGATATCCGTTTCCTGAACGGATTGGCCACGGAGCTGCGAGATGGCATGGAGGTCTCCATCATCCCCGCCATCGCGGGAGGAAGCGCCCTTTGAGCGCCCCCCCGGGAAATCGTGGGTGAGAGAGATTGAACCCGAGCAGTTGAAGGCGCTTTTGGAAGAACGCCCGAACGCCGTCCTGCTGGTGGATGTGCGGCAGCCGGATGAGCATGCCTATTGTCGCATCCCGGGTTCGCGTCTCATCCCCTGGCCGGAGATCCCCTGGCGCGCGAGCGAGCTCGACCCGCGAGCCGAGATCATCGTCTATTGCTACCGAGGGGTTCGCAGTCGGGTCGCCGCCGCGTGGCTCATCGCGCTCGGGTTCGAGCGCGTCCGCAGCTTGCGCGGAGGAATTCGGGCATGGATCGCGCGCGTGGATCCCTCACTCCCTTGCTACTGACGCGCCAGGCGTTGACCGCGAGCCGGAACCTTCGATAGCTTTTTTGAGGATGGCCCTATGAACCGCGAGAAATACTCCCGACAGCTCCTCTTTCGAGAGATCGGCGAGGCGGGACAAGAACGGCTGCGGCAAAGCCGCGTCCTTGTCATCGGCTGCGGCGCGCTCGGCGCGGCTCAGGTCGAGATGCTCGCGCGCGCGGGCGTAGGCTTCCTGCGCCTGGTGGATCGTGACTTCGTCGAAGAATCGAATCTGCAGCGGCAGATCATGTTCGAGGAGCGCGATGCCCTCGAACGGCTTCCGAAAGCCATCGCGTGCGCCCGACGCGTGGCGCGCATCAACAGCGATGTCCGAGCCGAAGCCGTCGTCGCCGACGTGAATGAGAAGAACATCGAACGGTTGATCGCTGACGTGGACCTCGTCCTGGACGGCACGGATAACTTCGAGACGCGGTATCTGATCAACGACGCGTGCGTCAAACACGAGAAGCCGTGGATTTACGGAGCGGCCGTCGGCGCCTACGGACTCACGATGACGATTCGCCCGGGGATCACGCCCTGTTTGCGTTGCGTGTTCGAGAAGATCCCGCCGCCCGGCTCCTCCCCCACGTGCGATACGGCGGGCATCATCCTCCCCATCGTCCTCTTCATCGCCTCGATCCAAGTGACGGAGGCGATCAAATTGCTCATCGGGCGGACGGAGAAGTTGCACAGCGGATTGATCCAGGTGGATGCCTGGGAGATGTCCGTTCATCGCGTGAGCCTGCAGCAGGTGCGCGAGCGCGCGGATTGTCCGGCCTGTCATCACCGGCGCTTCGAGTTCCTGGAAGTCGGCCGACGGCAGTCCGCCCTGACGCTCTGCGGACGCAACGCCGTCCATATCTCCAGCGCGGGCGATGTCTCGCTCGACCTGCGGGAGATCGCCGAGCGTCTGAAACCGCTCGGCGAAGTGACGCTCAAAGAATTTCTCCTCGTCTTCCGCGTGAACGGCTACGAGCTGAATCTCTTTCCGGACGGGCACTGCATCATCAAAGGCACGGAGGACATGACGCTGGCGCGCAGCCTCTACGCCCGATACATCGGGATGTGAGCGACCGCGAGCGGCGGGATCCTCGCCCCCCTTGTCCGGACCGTACGTCGAGGCGTATCATATCGCCGCCAAGATCCGCACATCAGGAGGGGAGACGATGCGATGGCGATATGGTGTCGGAGGCATGCTTCTCATCGCGCTGGTGCTGCCCCCGGTTTCGGCCCAGACGCTTCCACTGCTCACGGAGGCGGAGTACCGCGCTCTCGTCAACGAGATCTCCGGGGACATCGCCTACGAACACATTCGCTATTTCACGCTCTTTCACCGACCCCGCGGGGGGACAGAAGGGTTGATGCGGGTGGCCGAATATACGGCGCAGAAGGCGCGCGAATACGGCCTGGAGGATGTGAAGGTGATCAAGCAGCCATATCCCCTGGAGGCGTGGAGCGTGCGGCGCGCCGAGCTGTGGATGGTCGAGCCCGAGTGGCAACGCCTGGCCGACTTCCTGCAGGCTCATGTCCATCTGGCCGATAATAGCCGCTCCGCCGACGTTCGCGCGGAACTGGTGGATGTGGGCGCCGGCGTCCAGGAGACGGATTACGCGGGGAAGACCGTGGCCGGGAAGATCGTCCTCGCCTACGGCCCGCTCGACCGCGTGATGGAAGAAGCCGTGTGGAAACGCGGCGCGGCGGGGATCGTGTACTACCCTGACCCCTCGGCGACCGAGTATCCGCTCAACAGCATCAACTTCCCCGACCAGATCCGCTGGGTTCGGATCCCCCTTCACAGCCCGGAAGGGAAAGAGGGGACCTTCGCCTTCTCGCTCTCGTTGCGACAGGGTTTGGCGCTGCGCCGCCGGCTCGCGCAGGGGCCGGTGCTCGTGCATGCCCGGATCGAGGCCGAGGTGCGCCCGGAGCGATGGCAAGTCATGGTCGAGGGATTCCTCCGCGGGACGGACATCACGGATCAGGACATCGTCCTCACGGCGCACCTCCAGGAAGAGAAATTCTCGGCCAACGATAACGCGAGCGGGTGCGCGGGCCTTCTGGAGATCGCGCGGGCGCTCACGAAGCTCATCACGGAGGGAAAGCTTCGACGACCGCGCCGCAACATCCGGTTCTGGTGGGTGACCGAGATCTCCGGCCCGCGACAGTATTTCGCCGATCATCCGGATGAACCTCGACGGATGCTCGTCAACATCAACTTGGACATGATCGGCGCCAATCAGGGACAAGACCTGTTGCGCGTCCAGAACGTCACGCGCGTCCCCTTCTCGCGGAGCCATTTCCTGACGGACGTCGCCGAACGCGTCATCGAATTCGTCGTCGCGGCCAACACGAGACAGCTCGCGCAATTTCAAGCCGGTTCGCCCGTCCCCTATCCCCAACCGATTCTCGCGCACCTGGGGACGCGCCATCGGTACAACGCGCAGATGATCCCCTTCCACAACAACACGGATCATATGACGTTCAACGAAGCGCCGATCGGCGTCCCGGGGATCACGTTCACGAATTGGCCGGACAATTACATCCACACGACGGACGATGATCTCTGGAACATTGATCGCACGCAACTGCAGCGGAACACATTCGCGGCGGCGGCGATCGCCTATTTCATCGCCTCGCTCGATTCGGAGCGCGGACGCCTCCTGGCGACAGAGGTCTACGCGCGGGCGCGCGAGCGGCTGGCGTTCGATGAGCGCCTCGCTCTGGAACTGATCCGGCACGAACGGGACACGACCTTCGCCTTCGGACGCGCGCGGAACCAGATTCTCCAGGCCGGATGGCGGGAGCGCGCGGCGCTCACCTCCATCCTGCGTCCGGTGCCCGAAGTCCGGGACCTCGTCGAACGCCTCGCGGCCATGCTCGCGGAGCGCGAGGCTCAGGGCCTCGCGGAGCTGGAGCGGTACTACCGGGCGGCGACTGGGGAGCCGCGCGTCCCCACCCTCTCGCTCTCGCCCAAAGAGCGCGAGCTGGCCCAGAAGGTGCCGGTGCTGGTCGCCGGGCCCGCCGAATTCCTGGAACGGCGCAACCGCGTGCGCCCCGTGGAGGGCTTGCATCCGCTGATGGCCTTCGAGGTGCTCAACTTCATTGATGGCTCACGCTCGGTGCTGGACATCTACAACGCCGTGGATGCGGAGGCGCGCCGCGCCGGCGCGCATTATTATGGGACGGTGACCGTGGAACGAGTCCAGCAGTACGTGGAGCACCTCATCGAAGCGGGACTCGTTCGATGGAAAGATGGAGGGACGCCCTGATGCCGGAAGTTCGAGTCGTGCTCGCCGAAGATCATCTCTTCATCGGGCATTCGCCGAGCGGTCGCGCGATCCTCATTGACGCGGATCGAGAGCGGGACAGCGCTCCCGGTCCCATGCAGCTTCTTCTGCTCGCCCTGGGCGCGTGCACGGGGACGGATGTCGCCACGATCTTGAGGAAGAAGCGACAGGAGGTGACGCGCTATGAGGTGCGGGTCTGGGCCGAACAGCGCGACGCCTATCCGCGCATTTGGCAAAACATCGTCGTGCGTCACCTCGTGCGCGGACGAAACCTCTCCGAGGCGGCCGTGCGCGAAGCCGTTCGCCTCTCCGAGACGAAATATTGCAGTGTCTCCGCGATGCTCGGCGCGGCGACGACCGTCACCATGACATATGAGATCGAAGAAGAAGGCTGACGCTGAGCTTTCGACACGCGCTCGGCGGGTGACGCGACCCTTCCCCGAGCTGGCCCCGCCGATCTTCGTCGTCCAGAAGCATCGCGCCTCGCGCTTGCATTATGACTTTCGACTGGAGATCGAGGGCGTGCTCGTCTCCTGGGCCATCCCCAAGGGGCCGTCACTCTCGCCGCGCGAGAAGCGGCTCGCCGTGCGAACGGACGATCATCCCCTCGGATACGCGACGTTCGAGGGGAAGATCCCGCCGGGGAGCTACGGCGCCGGCACCGTGATCGTTTGGGATTACGGGCGATGGGAGATGCAGCGAGCGGACGAAGACCCACAGCGCGCGCTGCAGGCGGGCGCGTTGAAGTTCATCCTGCACGGGCAGAAACTGCGCGGGCGATGGGTCCTCGTCCGGTTGAAAGGACGTTCGGAGAATACCTGGCTGCTCATCAAAGAGCGCGATGCGGAGGCTCGCCAGGACTGCGTGATCACGGAGGCGGCGCCTCACTCGGCCCTCTCCGGGCGGACCCTGGAGGACGTCGAACGAGATCCGGAGGCTCCGGTGCTCTCGGGCACCGATTTCGGATGAGATCGGCGCGCTTGACGCCGCGACCGAATCGCGCTCTAATTCGCACGGTGCTGAGACGAGGACGGCGGCCTGAAGGAGATCGAGATCGCGACCGGGGCATAAAGGCTTCGGTCGAAGCCGGAGGGCTTTCCGCTGCGACCTTCGGAGCGGTGGGACGTGGAGGTGTGCCCCTGCTGCGCCTGGGGAAGGTCGAGCGCTTTTCCCTCAGGGAGCGAGATGAGGAAGTGAACTATGCGCAGCGACTTTCGGATCGTGAACGAGCTGGATCGGCTCTTGAAGAGCACGCTGACCCCGGACCAATGGGATGCGCGGATCACCGAACTGGCCAAACGCATCGAGCGCGAACAAGTCCAGGTCATTCCCCTCCTGTTCAAGACGCTGCGCACGACGAAGGATTCGGATCTGGCCTCCCTCATCATCTTCGTCATTGAGCGGATGGAGGATCCGAAGGCTCTCGAGCATGCCTTGGAGATCGTGCGCGATCCGTCGGTGGCCGATGAGGTAAAGGCGGGGCTGCTGCCCTTCCTTCTCCGCCACAACGTGAGCCTCTCGTCGCCCGAATTGGTGGGCGCGTTCAAAGACCCGCGCTCGATCTCCCGCATGCTCACGGGATGGCTCCTGGAGGGTCTCGCCGAGGACGAAGACGCCATCGCTCCCATCGTCGCGGATCTCGAGCAATGGGATCGCGACTCGCAACAGCACTGGCTCGAACACTTCGGCGAACGAGGGGACGAACGGGCATTGCCGCTGCTGGCGACGGTGGCGGAGTCGCGGGATGTGGAGCTGGCGCGCCTGGCCATTGCGGAGATCGCCCGTATCCCATCGGGGCGCGCCATCTTCACCCTGGAGAATCTCTTCAACCATCGCGAGACGCTTTGGGGAGAGATCGAGCGCGCGCTGCGGAGACTGCGGGCGGCGGGATTGCGGGCCTCCCCTCTTTTCACCGCTCCCGGACCGGTGCGGGAATGCTGGCTCACGCACATAGACGGCTATGGGAATCAGCTCTTGCTCATCGCTCGAGAGGGCGAGGGGGGCCGATACGACGCCGCCCTCTTCACGTTGAGCGAACGCGAGGGTATTCCCGAATGCTTCAGCGCCCGCGGGCTCACGCCGCGTGACTACCGAAGCGTGGTGGCGTTGATGCGTCGCGAGACCCCCCTTGTTCCCATCAGCTATGAGGAGGCGCGCACCCTCGTGCGCGATGCGCTCTTCCTCGCGCGACGCCATCGCGCCTTCATCTGCCCGGAGTTCGCCTTCCGGCGGCGGATCTTCGGCGACGACGATCTCTCGCCCAAAGAATATCGCCCCGAGTTCCCGGACTTCCTCCTCGCGGAAGTGCGCCGCCAGTATGCGGAACTCCTGGCCACGTCTGATCGGTTGCTCACCGTCTTCCCGTTCTCGGAATGGTGGATGGACACACCGACCGCTCGCGAGTTCGTCACGCGGCGGAAGCTCGACGCCCCATCCTTCCGCCTCACGCGGAAGCTCGTGCTCGCCTTCATCGAGGAGGTCATCGAGCCCGAACGCGAGCTCTTGGCGCGGCGATTCGCGCTGACGGCCGAATTCCTCCTGCATCTGATCGGCGGCCGCCACGCGCTCCGCTCGACCTATCCCTGGAAGGCGACGCTCGCCCTCTGGAAGGCCCTCGGCGACCGACGGCGATCGCTCTCGAAGATTCCGTTCTTCCACGAACTGGCGACAGTCACGATCGCCGGTCTGGCCGCGAACGTCGGCTGCGACGAGCATCCTTCGCGCGAATCTCACCCGTGAGCTCAGGAGGTCGCCATGCCGGTGAAATCGGACAAGTGGATTCGTCGCATGGCTCTGGAATACGGCATGATCGTTCCCTTCGAAGAACGCTTGATCCGCGAGGTCGAAGGCCGACGGATCATCAGCGCCGGCCTCTCCAGCTACGGATACGATATTCGCTTGGCGAAGGATGGCTTCTTCATCTTCTCCCCGATCAAAGGGCGGGAGATTGACCCCAAGAATTTCGACACGAGCAGCCTGATCGAAGCGCCGCTGCGGACGGCCGAGGATGGGTCGCAATATTGGCTCCTGCCGCCGCTCTCCTATGCGCTGGGCGTCACGGTCGAGACCTTCAATATCCCCCGGCGCGTGATCGGCCTGGCCTTCGGCAAAAGCACGTATGCCCGCTCGGGCGTCATCATCAATGCGACGCCGCTGGAACCCTGCTGGCGGGGCCGCCTGGTGCTGGAGATCTCGAACTCGGCCGATCTGCCCGTCCGCATCTACGCCGAAGAGGGCATCGGGCAGATCATCTTCATCGAGAGCGATGAGGAGTGCGAGGTCTCTTATGAAGATCGGCAGGGGAAATACCAAGATCAGACCGGCTTGGTCCCGCCCCGCGTTTGAGCCGACCTTTACTCACCCCATTCGATGAGGGCAGCGGCCAGAAGGGGGATCAGAATCTCGTGATGCCCCGTCAGGGCGAAGCCGCGCCCCACGCCGGCGACCGGGCGTCGCACGACGTTCGTCATCGGGCGATAGTGCTGGATGAAATCGAAGTTCGCCGTTGTGATGTCCTGCAGCTTCACCCCGAGATTGCGCGCGACGGCGACGGCTTTCAGGAAGACCTCGGGCAGCATCACAGCCGATCCGAGATTGAGATAAACCCCGCCGCCGTCCATCTCGCGCACGAGCGCGCAGAAGAGGAGAAAATCGCGATGGCTGGTGGCGCCGATGGCCGCGCCGCTCGCCGAGGGATGAAGGTGAGTGATGTCTGCGCCCAGACTGATGTGCCCGGTCACCGGAACGCGCTCGGCGTACGCAGCGTGCAACAGCGAGAAGGCTTTGTACGGAGGATCGAGCCGATGCAACGCGCGCCCGAGGGCTTCGCCCAATCCGAGGCCGTCTCGATAGCCTTCACCGATGGCCTCGTTGATCAATCGGCCCGTCTCCTCAGCCATGCCGAACTGCCCTTCGCCCAAGGAAGCGTCCACATCTTCGGAAGTTGCGCCGCAGAGCGCGATCTCGAAATCGTGGATCAGCCCCGCGCCGGTCATCGCCACCCCTGTGAGCCACCGTCGGCGCAGCAGATCAATGAGGATCGGAGCCAAACCGCATTTGATGACGTGTCCTCCCAATCCCACAAGCACCGGCTTGCCGCGCCGACGCGCCCGATGAATGCTCTCGACAAGGGCTCGAAGGTCTTCGCCCGCGAGCACGCGCGGGAGCCTCTCGAGGAAGGCCTTCACCGAAGCGCCTCGTTCATGCGGCTTCGCGAAATCGCGGACGCTGACCTTGCTCGGGCGCTCAAAGAGGCTGTACGTGCGAAGCGGCGTGAGGTCAATCGGGCGCTGATCGTAGATGCTCATACGACGGCGCCAACCGAGGGGGGGCGAGCGATCCCCCCCATCATGTGTCATCTCACCGGCGTGCCGGCAGAATCAGCTCGCGATCGAGCACCATGCCGATCTCCGTCCCCGAGGGGACTTCCACCTCGGCGCCCTTGCGCAGGAGCGCGGCCGCCGTGCCTAAGCCAGCACCGATGGCGGCGCCGATCCCCGCACCCTTGCCGCCGCCAGCCGCCGCCCCAATGACCGCGCCAACGCCCGCACCTCCTCCGATAAAGACGACATCGCGTTTAATCGAGGACTTCCCTTTGACCTCTCCCTCCTGACCGACCTCGCGTGATTCTCCCTCAGGGGTCTCCAAACTGGCGAGCGATCCATAGATGCGGTACTTCTGCCCTGAAGGGAGCCGAAGCTCCTCGAATGCGACGGCGATGGTCCCACTGCGCCGCCGCGCCGCTCGCGTGACCGAGGTCACCCGCCCCGTCACGATGCTCCCCACGGGGACAGCCACCACCTCGCCGACGACGACAGGAGCGACGACCTCCGCCGTGAAGGTGTCCCCTTTTCGGGCCGTCCGAGAGCTGAGCCCCTGTTGGAGCCGAAGCCGAAAGAGCGTATCCACGGGGACACGCACGCTCTCCTGCGCCACCGCGACGCGCAAGGGCCGCGTCCCTTCGTACCCGCCCTGGGGGAATGCCCCCACGGAAAGGGCGAGCACCGCCATCAGACTCTGCGCTGCGAATCGCTTCTTCATGGTTCCCTCCTCGACTCGAAGTGGATGCCTCACCACGTTCTTAGATGCACGGGAAGCGCCGTCGGGCGCCTCCGGCCAAGGGCGGTTCCTCTGGATCGCTCACGGCGTGATGAACTGCCGTGCGTTCTCCGGCGTGATGATCACGCCGCGGGCGACATGTCCGACCGAGGGGAGCTGAGCCGGTTGCCCATTGATCGTCACCTTCAGCGCGGGGACGCTCCCAACCGATAAGCGCACTTGCTTCTGCGGCGTGAACGTGCGCACATCGCCGGCGCGCAACATCTCCTGTCGCGGCTTCGGCTCATCGTCCACCTGGACCGAGATCCAGCAATTCCCCGTCGCCTCCAGCCGAATCTCCAGCGGTTTCGACACCGATGAGAGGCTCGGCGCAGGAGCAGGAGAGACCGCCGTCGGCTCCGCCTCGGCACTCACGGAAGAAGGGGCCGAAGCGCCTTCGGAGGAAGGCGCTACGGGAGCGCGAACCGGTTCCTGGCGCTTCGGGACAGGTGCGGGCTGCGATCCTCGCTGTTCCCACAGGCGTCTCCCCTCCCGCTGCCAATAATGCCATCCCCCATACCCCCCTACCGCCAGTACGCCCGCGACGAAGAGCAGGACGACGACGCGCGTCCAGAAGATCGAACGCGCGCGCTCAGCCGCCACCGTCGTGAAGGGGTATCGCGGAATGTCCTCCCGCGTCTGCCCCGTCTGCTCATAGTACCGGGCGATCGCCTCCTCCTCATCCATCCCCACATGGCGGGCATAGGTTCGGATGAAGGAGCGGGTGAAGAGCCCCCCCGGCAAGGAGGCGAAATCATCCTCCTCGATAGCGCGGAGGAAGCGCACGGCCACGCGCGTCGCGTTCGCGATGTCCTGCAGCTCGATCCCTTTGGCTTCGCGGCGACGTCGCAGTTCCTGGCCGAGCGTCAATCGTTCCGTCTGCATATCCCCCCTCCCCGATGCTGTAAATATGCCGCGCCCCCCCGAGGCTGTCAAGCACCCCACCCGCAAACGCGCCTCAGCGACTCACGCACTCGAGGAAGGGCTCGGGGAGCGTCCGCGCGCGCCCTTCTCGATCCACGACGACATGCACCGTCTCCCCCTCGGCGAGCTTTCGCCCATCCGCGCGATGGAGGATCTCGTACCGAAAACTCACCGATCGCCGGCGCCGGTCTCCGAGCCAGGTGCGGATGATGATCTCATCATCGTAGCGAGCCGGGGCCAAATACCGACACCGCGCCTCGACCACGACCAGATAGAGCCCGAACTCTTCCTCCAGCCGCCGATAGGCGAATCCGCGTTGCCGACAGAACTCGCTGCGCCCGATCTCGAACCAGACGAAGTGATTCGCATAATAGGCCACCCCCATCTGATCCGTCTCCGCATACCGCACGCGCGTCGTCACCTCAACCGGCTCGCGATGTCCCTGCTCCATACCTCCATCCCCAGCCCGTCATGGCGATTTGACAACCCCCTCGACTTCGGCTACAAACGGAGTGAAATGTAAGGTCAAGGACGCGACGATGTCAAAACGAAACGATGTCTCCCGGTCGCCACGACGTCGGATCGCTTGCGCAAGCGGTTGTCTCCTTCTTCTTCTCCTGTCCGCCGCCTCGTCTCCGGAGCGACGCTCGACGCCCGAGCAAACGGTTCGCCCGAACGCCCTGAGTCTGGTCGAGGAGATCCTCACCGAGGTCAGCCGTCTTCGCGGCCTACCGGTGCGGCATCCCGTGAAGGCTGGCTTGCAATCTCGCGCAGACATCGAGCGCCATCTGCTCGAAGATATGAACAGGAAGGTCTCCCCTGAGGAGTTCGATGCCGCGGCGAAAGCCCTCATCGCCTTCGGCCTCGCGCCGCCCGGATTCAATTACCGCGATCTGCTGTTGCGGATTCTGACCGAGCAGGTCGCCGGGTATTATCGCCCGAGGACGAAGACGCTCTATCTGGCCGACTGGCTGACGCCGGAAGAACAGCGATGGGTCATGGTGCACGAGCTGGTCCATGCGCTTCAGGATCAACATTTCGATCTGCAACGGTTCGAGGACGGCCCCAAAGGAGAGAGCGATCGTGACCTGGCCATCCACGCGCTGATCGAAGGAGAGGCGATGGGCGTGATGCTCACCTATATCCTGAAGCCGCAGGGCCTGGATCTGACCTCGATCCCCGTCCCCCTGACCGCCGTTTTCGAGCAACTTCAGGCGATGGACGATAAGCGGAGTCAAGTCCTGCAGAGCGCTCCGGCCGCCGTGCGCGAGAGCTTGCTCTTCCCGTACACCTATGGGGCGGCCTTCGTCCAATATCTCGTGCGGCACGGCTCATGGGCGCGCGTCTCGCGCGCGTATGCCGATCCGCCGGACTCAACCGAGCAAATTCTCCATCCGGAGAAATTCCTCGCCCGCGATCGCCCGGTTCGGATCCGCTTGGCCGATATTCGCCCTCTGCTCGGCCCGTCCCTGCGGCGGCGCCTGACCGATCGCAACGGCGAGTTCGGATACCTCCTCATTCTGCGCGAGTATCTGGACAAGTCGGTGGCCGAACGCGCGGCCCAAGGGTGGGATGGCGACCAGTTCGCGCTCTATGAGGACGCGCGCACGGGACACCTTCTTCTGGTTCACCTCTCGACGTGGGAGGACACGGACCAAGCGCGCGAGTTCGCCGAGGCGTATGCCCGTCGGATCGAGCGGCGGTATAAGAGGGCGCGAGCGATCCCATACCCGTCGGAGACGCCGTGGCGGTCCTGGGAGACCGAAGCCGGCCGCGTCTACCTCGAGCATCGCGGGAGGGATGTGCTCATCGTCGAAGGCGCGCGGGAGGAATGGGCGGATCGCTGGCCTCGCCTCCGCCGCGCGCTGTGGGCGAGCCG
The DNA here is from genome assembly GCA_002898775.1 of bacterium HR08. Taxonomy (GTDB): domain Bacteria; phylum Acidobacteriota; class Blastocatellia; order HR10; family HR10; genus HR10. The sequence goes on from BEHK01000033.1 coordinate 14,179, forward strand.
AAAGTCTTCACCCCGACGAACGACGGCGGCCAGCAGGGCCCGAGCGATTCCCTGAGAGGTCGAAGGTCACATGCGTCGAGCGACCCTTTTCTTCTGTGCACTCCTGGCTCTCCCGACCCTCCTTCCGATGCGCCCGGCTCAAGAGAGCTTGGTGGCGTCCGATCCCGTCTTCCTCGCCCTGCGTCAGATACGACCCTCCGAGGAGCACGCGGCCGTTGAACACCTGGAACTGCGGCGCGATGCCGGACAGCTCACTTTCCATCGCGGGACGCTCTACTTCCTCACGCCCGTGAACGGGCGCGTGCTCGGCGCTGTCTTCCTCGGGGAAGGCACTTTCACACTCTCCCCGCCGCATGAGGTCGAGCGACAATTCCTCGCGCACTTCGCCGGTCAGGGCGAGCTGCGCGAGACGTTCGAGGAGGCCATCCTCTATTTCACCGACCGAACGTATGAGGAGTTGCGCGAACAGCTCTCGATCGTCCAGGCGCCACCTGCGAAGCCGATCCTGGACCGATTTCGCGAGCATCAGCGCGTGGTGCGCCGCCGCCTCAAACAGGGGCTCGAATTCCGCCTCCTGGCCGATCTCTACGCCCCACACCGCGAGGGCTTCTTCCTCGCCTTCCTCAAGGGCAAGATGCACCCGAAACTCGTCTTCGGCGTGGATCCGCTCGGGTTCGCGCCCTCGCTGCCGAGCGCTGAAGAAGTGGGCCTGGCCAGCTACGAGGAGACGACCGAGGGCATCTGGGCGCTCTTTCACCGAGCTGCCGAATCGGCCGCGGACGCCGAGGCGGAAGATCATCGCGAGTACGATCTCACGCGCTATCGCCTGCAGGTTCGCCTGGATCGCGGGGGACGACTGACGGTCACCGCCGAGGTCACGTTCGTCCCTCGCCAGCCGCATCTGCGCGTCATCCGCTTCGCCCTCTTTCCGATGCTGCGCGTCGAGCACGCCTGGGATGCCCAGAGACGTCCCCTTCCGTTCCTACAAGCGGATGAAGAGGAGGGAGACGCTCTGGCCGTGATCTTCCCGGATCCGCTTCCCGTCGGCGTCCCCCGCACAGTGATCTTCGATTACAGCGGCAGTGGCGCTGTGCGCCTGAGCGGGCCCGGCAACTATATCCTCGTCCCCGAGGCGCGCGCCACATGGTATCCGAATAATTGGCAAATGCCCTTTGGCGACCGCGCGATCTTCGAGGTCGCGTTCACGATCCCGCGAGATCTCACGATCGTCGCGACAGGGCGACGACACGATCTCACTCCTGAGACGTCGCTCTGGACGAGCGAATGGCCCACGGCCGTCGCCGGATTCAACGTCGGCCTGTTTCGCGCGCGACAGCGCACCGAAGACGACTTCACCATCGAGGTCTACACCAATCCCACCGAGCCGGATGAGATCCGCCGCGTGCAACTGCTGGCGGAGCGGCTGGAGCAGCAGGGCGTTCGTCTGGAGCTGCCCCTGGGGAGTTTGACCACAAGCGGCCTGGCCGAGAGCACGCTCGCCGAAGCGGCCAATGCCCTGCGCATCTTCGCGCGCTACTTCGGTCCAAACCCCTACGGGCGACTCGCCCTGTCTCAGCAACCGGCCGCGTTCTTCGGCCAGAGTTGGCCGATGCTCGTCTACCTGCCGTACACGGCCTTTCTGGACGGCACGCAGCGGCGCGCGCTCGGCCTGCCCGTGCGCTTCTCGGAGTTCACCGACGTCGTCGGCGCTCACGAGATCGCCCATCAGTGGTGGGGCCACATCGTGAGCTGGACGACCTATCGCGATCAGTGGATGTCCGAGGGATTCTCGGACTTCGCCGCCGCGCTCTATCTGCAGTTCGCCTTTCACGCGGATCCGGAACGACGGTTGCGACGCTTTCTCGACTTCTGGAGAAGCCAACGCGAGCTGATCACGCAAAAGGCCCTGCTGGGGGTGAACCGCCGGCACCTGGAGCCCTATCGCATCGGCCCGCTCATCTTGGGAGCCCGCTTGAACACGGGACGAACGAGCGGCGCCTATGAGCGGCTCGTCTACGCGAAGGGCGCCTTCGTCCTGCACATGTTGCGCATGATGCTGCGCGATCCGCGCGCTCCGCTGGGACAAGGGGACGACCGCTTCATCGCCCTGATGCACGAATTCACCCGCACCTACGCGCACCGCGCGGCCTCGACCCGAGACTTCCAGCGCCTGGTGGAGAAATACATGACGCCGGAGATGGACCTGGACGGGAACCGAAGCCTGGACTGGTTCTTCCGCCAGTGGGTCTATGGGACCGCCCTCCCTCATTACACGCTCCAGTACCGACTGCGCCCGGCGCCGGATGGCCGGCATCACCTCTGGCTCAAGATCACCCAGAGCCGCGTGCCCGAAGATTTCCAGATGCTCGTCCCCGTGTACCTCGACGATGGGCGGGGCAAGCTCACGCGCTTGGGCGTGGCCACGCTGCGGGGGAACGGCGCGGCCGAGACCGAAGTGACGCTCGCCGCACGACCGGAGCGCGTTCTTCTGAATGCCTTTGAAGACGTCCTGTGCACCAAGGAGGAAAAGGTGCTGAAGTGATCGCGGATGGATCGTCCCGCGCGGTTTGCCACTCCACAATGGCGCGGCGTATATTTAAAGCGTGTCCTGTGATTTCGAGAGAGCGAGGGGCGATCATGCCGACGAAACTGATCGAGCCGGTCGGGCGGATTGTGACGCTCGAAGACTTGCTGCAGGATGAGACGGCTCTGGCCTACGTCGAAGCCGCCGATGCGGTGCTCGAAGCTATCGGCTACACCGAGCATGGCATTCGGCACGCGAAGAAGACGGGGAAATGGGCGCGCGAGATCCTGCAGAAGCTCGGCTATGAGCCGCCGCTTCCAGAGCTGGCGGCCATCGCCGGCTTCTTCCACGACGCGGGCAACGTCATCAACCGCCACGTGCACGCGCAATCGGGCGCCCTCATGGCCATGCAGATTCTGACGGCCTTGAAGATGCCTCCGCGTTACATCGGCGTCGTGATGGCCGCCATCGGGCATCACGACGAATCCGACGGCCTGCCCGTGAGCCCGGTGAGCGCCGCCGTCATCATCGCCGACAAAGCCGATGTCCATCGCTCGCGCGTCCGATTGACCGATCCCAAGCAGTTCGACATCCACGATCGCATCAACTATTCGGTCACGCGCAGCACGCTCGCCGTGGATCCCGATCACCGGGTCATCACGCTGGAGCTGGAGGTGGATACGTCCATCGGGAGCGTGATGGAATTCTTCGAGATCTTCACCGAGCGCATGATCCTGACGCGCAAGGCCGTCGAATTCCTCGGCTGCCAATTCCGCCTGGTGGCCAATAATGTCGAGCTGCACGGCGCGAGCCGCCGATGAGCGCGTTCTTCGAGCGTATGAGGGTACGATACGGGCAACAGGAATACGAATTCAGCGAGCGCATGCGCGTGCGCGCGCTGCTGGAGAAGCTCAACGTTTTGCCCGAGACCGTTGTCGTCGTCAGGAACGAGGAGATCGTGACCGAAGACGACTGGCTCGACGTCGAGGACGAGGTCGAGCTGATCCGCGTTGTCTCCGGAGGCTTCGTCGGCGTATGAGGTGTCGGAAGTGTCCGAAGAAGGCCATCATCTATATGCCGGAGCATCGGCTGGCGCTCTGCTCGGCCTGTTACTCGCCGTGGTTCCTCGAGCACACGGAGCGCACGATCCGCAAGTTCAAGATGTTCACCCGTCGGGATCGCATCCTGGTGGCCGTCTCCGGCGGCAAGGATAGCCTCTCACTCTGGCACGCCCTGCACACGCTCGGATACGAAGCCGACGGCTTCTACATTGATCTCGGCATCGTCGGTCGCGACGGCTATTCCGAGCAGTCGAAGCAACGTTGCCAAGAGCTGGCGGACCGCCTCGGTCGCCGCTTGCACATCGTCCGCGTGGCCGAGCAGGTCGGCGCGCCGATCCCGGAGATCAAAGACCTCACGGCCCGCGAAGCGTGCTCGGCCTGCGGCTTGATCAAACGCTATTTCATGAATCGCTACGCGCTCGAAGCCGAATACGACGTCATCGCCACCGGACACAATCTCGATGACGAAGTCGCCGTGCTCTTCTCGAACGTGCTCCATTGGAATCGCGGGTATCTGGCCCGCCAATATCCGGTCCTGGACGAGCGCGAGGGATTGAAGAAGAAGGTCAAGCCGTTCGTCTACTTCACCGAGAAGCAAACGACGGTATACGCGCTGGTGAACCGGATCGCCTACGTCCGCGATGAATGCCCGTACGCGCTGGGGGCGACGACGCTCTCGTACAAGGACATCCTCGCGCAATTGGAGCATCAGGCGCCGGGCACGAAGCGACGCTTCCTGGATGGCTTCTATCAAATCCGCGCGCTCTTCGCCGAGCCGGAGGCCCCCGCACTCGTCCCCTGCTCGCGGTGCGGACAGCCGACGACGGCCGGAGTGTGCGCTTATTGCCGATTGGTCGAGCACGTGCAGCGACGGCGCGGCCTCGCTTCGACCTCGGTCGCCGCCGAAGCGGCGAGCCCGCGGTCGCTCGACCACCAAGAGCCCGTGCTTCACGATCCGGGGTCGTGAACGACTGCATCCGACGCCCCCGATGGGAGAACCCCGATGCTCGTCTCCGAGCTCATGCTGCTCCTCGCCGTATGGATGAGCGGATGGGGAAGGTCGCCGCTGCAGGCCGATGGGGCCTTCCGCATCTACGTGAATGACCGGCCAGCCGGGCAGGAAACCTTCTCCGTGATGAGGAGCGAGGGAGGGATCACCTGGATGGGGCGCGCGTCGCTGGAGCTGCGCCCGCTCTCCATCACGATCGGCTCCTTCCTCCTCACGACCGATGCGCAATACCACCCTCGGTACGTTCATGTGAAGGCCACCGTCGGCTCCTCGGAACAAGAAGTGCGCACGACGTTCGTCGGCGGGAAGGCGCGAAATGAAATCACGGTGGGAGGAACGACGACGACGAAAGAGGACGTGGTCTCTCCGGAAACGCTCGTCGTGCTCTCGAACGTCCCCTTCTTCGTCTACGAAGTCCTGGCGCACCGGGTGGACCTCTCGCGAACGGAGCCGCAGGACCTTCGCGCCTACGTCCTGCCGCAGATCGAGCTTCCGCTCACGGTGCGCGTCAGAGGGCGCGAACGCGTCTCGTTCGCCAATCGGGCGGCCGATCTCATCCGCCTGGATCTCGCGCTCGCCCAACCGACGGGTCAGGCGATCGCGATGGCGATGTGGGTGGACGACGCGCGCCGCATGATCAAGCTCCTCATTCCCGGCCCGTTCGTCATCGAGGTCTACCGCGAGGGGTATGAGAAGGCGGTCGAACGGGCGACGCCGAAAGCGTACGAAGCGCTCGAGGTGACATTCCCCTCAGGGGAGATCGCGCTGGCCGGGACGCTCACGATGCCGAAAGAGCGCTCGCAGCCGGTCCCGGCCGTCGTGCTCATTGCCGGTTCCGGCCCGCATGAGCGGGACGAGAACATCGCGGGTGTGAAGGTCTTCGCGCAGATCGCCGAGCATCTGACCTCGCAGGGCTTCGCCGTCCTCCGCTACGATAAGCGCGGGGTCGGGAGATCCGAAGGACGCTACGACGCGGCGACGACCTACGATTTCGCCAACGATGCCCAGGCCGCCGTGCGCTTCCTCCGCACACGACCGGAGATCGCGCCGGGCCGCATCGCTCTCATCGGCCACAGCGAAGGAGCGATCGTCGCGCTGCTGGTCGCCGCCCATGATCCGACGCTCGCAGCCGTCGTCCTCATGGCCGGTCCGGCCACAAGTGGCGAGGAGGTCGTCCTGGAGCAACAGCGGTATCTCCTCCGGAATCTTCCGGAGAAGGAGCAGCAGGAACGCATCGCCCTGCAGAAGAAGATCCTCGAAGCGGCCAAGACCGATCGCGGATGGGAGGAGATCGAACGCGCCCTCCCGCCGCAAGCCCGCGCTCAACTTGCGCTCGCGCGCTCGCCGTGGTTCCGAGAATTCATCCGGATCCGACCGCTCGCGCTCCTGGAGCGCGTCGCGTGCCCGATCCTCGTCCTTCAGGGCGGGAAGGACACGCAAGTCTTCCCTCATCATGCCGAAGGCTTCGCTCGAGCGCTCACAGCTCTGGGGAAGACTCACGTCGTGACGGTCTTCCCCGCGCTCAACCATCTCTTCCAAAAAGCCGAGACCGGCGACATCTCCGAATACGGGAAATTCGGCACACAGCTCGATCCCGAATTCCTCACCGTCCTCGCCGCATGGCTCCGCGAGCATCTGGGGGAGATGCCCCGTCGCTGATCTCCGTTGAGGAGACGAGGGAGGACCGATCGCCGGCCCTCCCCACACGCTGTCAGAACTCGACGCGGAAGCCGAATTGCACAATGCGCGGATCCTGGAGATATCCCCGGGCATCGCGCAACTCGCCCAATCGGCCTGTTCCCGCGTAATTGAAGTTGAAGGAACCGAATCCTCCGCCGAGAGTTCCCGGGTATCCGCCCACGCTTCTTCGATTGAAGACGTTGAACGCGTCGAAGTACGGCTCGATCCGCAGATTCTTCACGAACTTCGCGTCCTCGATCACGATAGGTCGGGTGATCCGCAGGTCGAGATTGAACACGTTGTGGAACGGCCAGGGATTGTTCTCCGGTACAAGAGGAATCGGTTGGATGACCGCTCCCAGCTTGCGAAGCTGCTCCTCGGTGAAGATGCCCGCGCGCACGAGCGCTTGACCGGCCGGCGTCAGCTTACCCGCGAAGTTCTGGTTGAAGGCTTGAATGACACGGTTCAGATCGCGCCAGCTCTTGATCTTTCGCCCGAAATCGCCGATGCGCGTGCCGGGCAGCACATCCACCTGAGGCGTCGTCCCGATCGTCCCGTCCCCATTGAGATCGGTCGTGAAGAGCGTGTTCGCCCCGGTCACCGCTCCCAGGGCGGGGACGAAGAGATTCACCGGACCCGCCGTCTGGAAGGACCAGATCTGGCTGAATCGAACGCCTCCGGGGATCGTGAGGATCACGCCTGCGGTCAAGATGTGCGTGCGATCCAATCCGATGGGGCCGAAGACCTCCTTCGCGTTCATGTTCCGCTTGTTGATGGCGTTGTTGAGGAATTCGACGCGATTGGAACCGTTGGTCGCCTCGCTGCGCCCCAAGGCATACGAGATGGAATAGCTGAGGTCGCGGACGAAACCGAGCTTGTTCGCGAGTCGGCCGACGAGCTTCGCCTGCAAGCCCTGATAGAGAGAGAATCCGCCCTGCATGATCCGCGCCCGTGTGAACTCGCGCGTCCGCCCGATGAAGATGGCATCGCTCGCCAGACCGAAGGCCGCGATCGTCCGACCGGGATTGGCCGCGATCCATTGATCCACGGTCAGACCGCCGAGCACGCGATTCACCTGAGCGCGCGCCGCCGCCACGTCGAGCGTATCGGCACACCGTCGGCACTCCATATCCACGCCCAAAAATGGCATCCCGACGCCGCGATTGCGGATGTAATCAACGGTCAGGACGGTGCCCGGAGCCAGCTCCCGCTGCACGCCGATATTGAACTGCATGGAATAAGGGATGCGGAAATCACCGGGGATGAGGAAGCCGAAGGTCACGCCCCGGCTCAGCTCGAAGAGCGAAGGCCCCCGCATGGGATCGAACCGGTACCCCGCATAAGCCGCCTGCACGGCGAGGTAGATCTTACCGAGGATGTCCAGCACGTCCTTGATCCGCTTCCCGACCAGTGACGTGTAATCGCCTCCCGGAAAGCCCTGCGGGAACCCCGGCTGCGGTCCGATGTCAATCGGCGTTCCATCGGGGCCGGCGACAAAGGTGACATCGTACACATCGGGACCGATGCCCGGGGGGATCAAGGCGAACTGATCGAAGAGCGTGTTGTTCTTGATGTTGATTCAGTAGAGGAACAAGTCGTAGGGAAAACCTGCTCACCCTTTCGCCCATATCTCCCCTCCTTAGCTGGGTTGTGGCCTTTCCCACGAGAAAAGCCACCCCCAGTATATGCGGCCCGGGGATGCGAGTCAAGACGGAGGATCGCCCGCCCTCTCAGGAGCCAACGTCCCGATTTCCTTACAGAAGACACTTCCCCCCACAGCGGATACGCTCACGGCTCTCCACTGCCTTCACGCGAGAAGGGGATGGGCTTCGGGGTATCCCTCGCGTCAATGTGCGACAGGATCACCGCGAGGGCGCGGGGACCGCTCGCCGGATCGCCTGCACGTTCAGCTCGATCTTCACCTCGTTCCCGACGACCAATCCGCCACCTTCCAGCGCGCGACTCCAGGAGACGCCGTAGTCGAGCCGATTGATCGTAAGCCCAGCCTCGACGCCCAATCGCGTGTTCCCTCGCTGATCCCTTACCACGCCGAGGACCCGAAAAGGGATCGCCACCTCGCGAGAGACGCCGCGAATCGTCAGCGTCCCGATGCACACATACTCAGCGCCACGCTTCTCGATCCGCGTGCTCGCGAAGGTGATCTCCGGGTATTTCGCCGCATCGAAGAAATCGGGACTGCGCAGGTGGTTGTCGCGATCGGCGTTCCCCGTATCAATGCTCGCCGTCTTGATCGTGACGCGCACCGACGACTTCGTGATGTCCTTCTCATCGTAGAAGATCGTCCCGGAGAATTCCCGGAATCGCCCCCGCACGTTCGTCACCATCATGTGGCGCACGGAGAACTCGATCGAACTGTGCACGGGATCAATGACGAACTCGTCGGCGCTCCGAGCCGGAACGGCAAGCGCGAGCCCGACCATGACGATCATCAGAGGGCGGGAGAGCTTCATCTTTCGCCTCCTCACAGGGTCTTATGCGTCCCATCGCAATAGGGCGCGTTCTTCGTATGCTTGCACTGACACAGGGCCACCTGCCGAGCTTCCGTGATCTCGAAGCGCAAGGGCGTGAACCCCGTCCCCTTGTGCGAACCGTCGCAGAATGGCTGGTTCTGCGATCGCCCGCAGCGGCACCAGTAGTAGGTCCCTGGATCCAGCGTCAGGACCGCCGGCTTCTTGAACGCGATGACCGGTTCGCTCATACACCCTCCTCCTGAGTTGAGATGCGATGAAGAGGCTCCGGTCGGCTCCATGTGCGAGCCGAGCATGCGGCAGGAGGGCTCTGCCCCCTCCGCCGCGCAGCCGCCCACCCGCCGTCTGACGGAGACGACAGCCCCCCTGGGGAACAGGCGCGCGATCGCGCGATGCCCCATCGGCGCGAACTCTGCCAGTACGCGGTGACGCGAGCCATAGCCGACCCGGTCGCCGGCACGAACGCAAGGCGCGCCTTGAGCACTCGAATCCTTTGTGCCATCTCCATGACCTCGCCTTGAACGCTCGCACTCACGCGAGCGTGACGTATATCACAGGCCATTTCGCATTGTCAACGCGCTGTACTCCCCGAGGCATCAGATGCGGAGCGCCCTCGGACGAAAAATCCTCTTGACGAATGGGGCCGATCCCCTTCATACTACGCTCGCGATGTGGCCGGACGTGAGATCGCGGACGCGATGCGACGCTCACCGACGTGAGATCTCGTACGGCATTCCCATTCGAGCGGAAGCGAGGGAGGACGATCATGGTTGCGCCAGCTCACGACGATCGGCTCGCGCCGATGGCCACG
>BEHK01000034.1 GCA_002898775.1 bacterium HR08
CACGACCTCCTCCAGCTCGGTCGCCGCCGGCGACGTCTTCCACAGCATGGCGTTCACGTTGAGCGCCGCCGCGAGCAGCTCACCGAGAATCCCCGGTCCGGACCCCGTGATCGCGAAATACGCCATGAAGCCCGGATGATTCCAATGCGTGATCCCGGGCAGCAGGATCTGCTCGAAATCCCGCAGGATCGCTTCGAACGATTCCCCCTCAGTCGGCGGATGCGCCGGCAGGCGCTCGCGCACTTCTCCCGGCCGAACCCGCGCCAAGACCGGGTACCGTTCGATCTCCGCCAAATACTCGGCAATCCACTCCACGAGCTGATGCCCGAACCGCCGAAATTCTTCCAGGGGCATGTCCGATGCGGCTGTCGCGACGCGCTCCATATCCCCTTCCCCTTGACCTTTCAAAGAGCCGTAGTGTAGGCGCCCACGCAGGGAAGTTCAAGGAGGCCTCACGGGGCCTCGGCAGCGCTCCAGAAGATCGCCCGGCGCGGCCGAGAATCTTGATCATCACAGCCGTGTCCAGCGGCATCTCCCGATAGCGCGGATATTTCTCTCGAAGTCGCGCGAGCGCGCGCGCATGCTCTTCGCCCGAAGTGAGCAGCTCCGCCTCCCCCAGAATGAGCACATATTGCAGCCGGCTCCACTCCTCGTCGTATTCATCAATGAGCAGCGCGACGCGCGGATTCGCGCGAATGTTCCGCACGCGCTTCAAGCGCGCAGCGGCGACGCGCTTGGGCTTTGCGTCGAGGACAGAGTAGAACGCCATTCCATCGTAAGCGAAGCAGATGGGCACCACGTGCGGTTCAGCCTCCGGGCTGGCCGTCGCCAAGCGCGCCACGCGCGCTCTCTGGATCAGCGCTTCGGCCCGCGGCGTCAACATACGCACATAGCCTACCGCACCGACGCGCGTTCGACAAATCGCCCGCGCGACGAAGCCCTTTTCCGTACGTTGACAGCCCGCTTCCATTGCTCCAGTATAGACGCGATGACGGCCAGGGGGATCCTCTTCAATGCCGCCGGGCGCGTGCGGGCCGGATGGCGCGCCTCTGTGTTCTTCGCCCTCTTTTTCGCGTTCGGCCCGTTTGGAGGGATGCTCCTTGGCTTCCTCTACGGTGCTCTGACGGGCGCCCCCTCGATGAACGATCGGTCCAGCGCCCCGATGGGAGCGCTCGGCTTTCACCTGCTCACCTATGGCGCCCTGATTGGTGGAACGCTCGCGGCCTCGGCCATTTGCCTCCGATGGCTCGATCGGCGCCCCTTTCGCAGTTTGGGCCTGCAGTGGCGAGAGCGCGGATGGTGGGAATACACCGCCGGCTTCGGCCTCGCCGCGGGGATGATGACGGCGCTCGTGCTCGCCACAGGACTGCTCGGCCGCCTGCACCTGAGCTGGGCGGAGCGCCCCCTTGGCGAGACGATCCGGGGAATGCTCACCGCTTTCCTCTTCTTCAACGTGGCCGCTGCTTTTGAGGAACTGCTCTTTCGCGGATATCCCCTGCAGACGCTGCTTCTGGATGTGCCTCCGGCCATCGCCGTGAGCGCGCCCTCGTTGCTGTTCGGACTCGGACACATGGGGAATCCGAACGCCTCGACGCTCGGCGTCTGCAACACGGTCTTGGCGGGCGTGTGGCTCTCGATCGCGTATCTGAAGACGCGTCGGCTCTGGCTGCCGATCGGATTGCACGCCGGATGGAATTTCACGATGAGCGCCATCTACGGATTGACGGTGAGCGGGATTCAGGAGCGCATCGGAGCTTCACTCTGTCGCGCGGTTCAAGATGGTCCCGCGTGGCTCACCGGCGGAAGTTATGGGCCGGAAGGTGGCCTTCTGGCGACCGGCGTGCTGATCGGAACGAGCCTTTGGCTCTGGCGCACGCCGCATCTTCGCCCCTCTGAGGAGGCCATCGCCGCGCGTTGAAAAGCCGCGACGAGATCACTATACTCTGCCTCCGATGAAATCGAAGAAGCAACAGGCGGCGCGGTCGCACGGGCGTACGGCGCGCCTGGAGCCCTCACTCGATGTCGGCGCGCTCCTCAGAAGCTATCGGTGGATCCGACGTTCGGCCGCTCTGGGACTGCTCTCGGCGCTCTATCTCACGTGGCATTACAAGCTCTTCCTCTCCGGAGCCGGCGATCAGGCGCTGTGCAACGTGAGCGCTTTCGTCAATTGCGATCGCGTGGCGGCCTCCTCCTGGAGTCGGCTCTTCGGCCTGCCGCTGGCGGTGTGGGGAGCGGGAGGGTATGCGGCGCTCATTGCGCACGCCACGTGGGTCATGCGCCGACTCACCTCGGCTCAGCCTGAGCGCTGGCGACGCGCGCCGGCGGACGATATTCTCTCGACGGCGCTTTTGATCCTCCCCTTCGCCATCGGCGTCGTGGTCTTACCGGTCGTCTCCCTGGTGCGCCTTCGCGCGCTGTGCCTGGGTTGCGCCGTCAGTTGGATCGCTGATCTCGGATTGCTCATCTCCGGGATTCGCCTGCTGCAGCAGGCGCGCGCGGTTCGACCCACAGGAGCCATTTGGCGTCCGCTCTGGCCTTCGGTGGCTCTGGGCGCTCTGGTGATCGTTCCCCTGAATTGGTACGCACGCCCGGCGCCGCCGACGCCGACGGAATCCAGGCGAGCCTTGGAACGAACGCCCGCCGTCTCCGAAGCGACCGATCTCACGGCGAGAGATGCGCTGAGCCCGGTCTTCGGAAGCCCAAGCGCGCCGATCACGATCGTCTACTTCACGGACCTCCAATGTCCCTACTGCAAGCTGCAGACAGAAGCCCTGCGAGAACTCCTCGCGCGTCGTCCGCGCCAAGTGCGCGTCATCTATCGGCATTATCCGCTCGACCGATCGTGCAATCTGCGCTTGACGCAAACGGCCCATCCCTTCGCCTGCTTGCTGGCGCGGCTCGCCATTGACGCGCAACGTCGCGGTGTCTTCGAGGCCTGGTCGCACGAGATCTGGCGCGCGCAAGAATCGCTCACGCGAGAGCGCATTCAGCAGATCGCGCAGCGCTATGGTCTGGACCCGGAACGCGCCGAACGTGATGCGGCGATCCAACGCCGACTCGCCCAAGATATTCTCCTGGCCGAACGCTCGGGTGTGGATTCTACCCCCACACTCATCATCAACGGTCGGCTCATCCGCGGCTATCAGCCGCTTGATCGCCTGGACGCCTTCGTCTCCGCGTTACTCGGACAATGAGCCAGAGCGAATCTTGCGCTCACGAGGGTTCGCTTGAGACTCGCCCGACGCGATCGCCCACCGGCCAAGCTCCATTCAGAACACGATCTTCAACGCCAACTGGATCTGGCGCGGATCGAAGGCAGCGGTCGGCTGTCCCGCCGTCAGGAAGTTGTTACTGACGTCGCTCACGTTGACGCGATTGAACGTGTTGAACACCTCGAAGATGGCATCCAGGCGCCATCGCTCAGTGAGGAAGAAGGCGCGCGTGAGCCGAAGATCGAGACTGGCGAATCCCGGACGCATGCCCGTATTCCGCCCGAGATTTCCGATCTGCCCCTCAGGCGGGACGGCGAAGACGCCAAACGGCCGCTCGCGTGTCGGCGGACCGACGAGGTTCGGGCGATCGTTATACGGGCTGGTGTCGAAGTTGTTGTCCTGTCCGAGATAGATCGTGAAGGGTCGCCCTGAGGACAGCTCCAGAATCGGCGCGAGGGTGAAATCGGCCAGCAGCTTCCTCCAGAAACCGCTGTCCGAACGCCGATACGGGCTCTGGAAGATGCCGCTCACGACGAAGCGATGCCGCTGATCGAAGTTCGAGAGCGACCGCTCCAGATCGGCGCGGAAGCTGTCCTGTGGGATGAGTTGCGATTGCAGATCGGTCGAATCGTCAATCGTCTTCGAGAGGGTATAGCTCACGAGGAACTGGACGTTCCGGCTGTAGCGCTTGTTGATGTTGAGCGAGAAGCCGTGATGCGTGGAGCTGCCCGCCGTCTCCTGCAGGATGATCTGCGCGTAGGGGATGAAGACGCCCGGCCCCTGAGGCAAGCCGAGCGCGCGCGCAATCTGCAACGCTTGCTCGCGACCTATACCGACGCGCTGCAGCAGAGCGAAGTTCGGTCCCGAAGGACGGAAGAAGTTGAAGAAGGCCGTCGGGACGACACCGCCGGCCGGATCGAAGGCGGTGACTTGCAACGGATTCGTCCCCGGTGCCGCGAGCCCCAACTGAACGGCGCGATCTCGATTCCGCAGCAGCAACGGCACGAGCGGCGGATTGATCTCGCGCGGACGATTCAGATGCGTCCCCTTCACGAAGAGATAGGCGACGCTCACGCTCGCGTCCGAGAAGAGCTGCCGCTCGATCGTCAGGTTCGCGTGCTGCGCATAGGGCAGGACGTTCCGCCGCGAGGTCGGGAGCATGAAGGGCAGCAGCGGACTGACCTGCAAGATGCCTTCTTGCGTCTGGAAGGCCGGAGCCTTCGGATCGAACCGTTGCTCGGCGGGGAGATAGCCGGGGAAACTGAGCACGCCCTGGAAGAGCGAAGCCGCATTCACGCTCGTCGGTCCGGGCGTCCCGATCGGCAGCACGAGATGGCGCGTCCCATTGGCAACGCGCGAATTGGCGAAGGTCGCCAGAAACGACTTATCGTGAAAGATCCCGTAGGCGGCGCGAATGACCATCTTCCCGCTTCCGGTCGGATCCCACGCCAGGGCGAATCGCGGCTGCACGTTGTTGTGATCGCGCGCGATGCCCTCCAGCAATCCCAACGCCCGCTCGGCCTCGGCCGAAAGTGGCGTGGGTGGCGGTAGCGACGGCGTCAACTCGACTTCATACCGCACGCCGTAGTTGAGCGTCAGGTTCGAACGCGGTCGCCAACTATCCTGACCGAAGACGGCCAGCGTCTTGTTCGAGCCCGCCACGTGCGGATCGCCGAATCCTTGGATGAAATTCTGGGGCAGACCCAGCCCATAGGCCTGCACGGCCGTCAGCGGCGGGGCGATCCGCAGATTCGGATCCAGGACCGAGGCCGGCAACGGTCCGAAGTTGTAAACGCCGCCGAAGTAGAGCTGGAAATCGGCCCGCAGCGGGAGATAGTTGATGTCCGTTCCGAACTTGAAGCTGTGCGAGCCGTGCACGAGCGAGAGGTTATCCATCCACTGGAACCGCTTCTCCACGCGATCCAAGGGAGAGAAGGCTTCCTGTCCGAAGAAGGCGAATCCGGCGATGTTGACCGCCACTTGTGTGCTCTGCGGTTTGAAGCCGAGCCCGCGACGTGCCGCCTGGAATCGCGCCTCGTTGACGACATTGCCCCCGAAGATGCTCGTCAGGTGGACGGCGAACGCCAGGTCGCGGAACTGCTCGATGGCCGTGCGCGAGAAGGCGTTCTGCCCGAAGGGCTGATTCTGCGAGGTCGTTTGGACCCCGGTCGTCGTGCTCGGCGTCACCGAGAGCCGCGTCGTGAGCTTGTGCGCGGGCGAGAGCTGATGATCGAACTTGGCCAGATAGAAGCTCACCTGCTGCGAGATCGGATAGTTCTGGCCCAAGGGACGAAGCGGTTGAAAGCTCGGCGGCAAAGGACGCCCTGTCGGGAACACGCGCGGGCCACCCGGCCCCGCGGGGCTTCCGAAGATCGCTGTGGCCGACGCCGCCGCGAGCGTGCGGAAATACGCCGTGCGGAGCGGCTCCGGGACGGCCGGATTCGCGACGAACGCCGCTTGCTCGCGCGTCAGCAGACCCGTCGTCCCACCGACGGTCACCGGGACGAGATCGAAATTCCCCTGCCCGATCGTGGAGAATCCGGTCTCCTGCCGCCGCGTCGTCTCATAGGAGAGGAAATAGAAGTGACGGTCGCGCACAAAGGGGCCGCCGAGCGTCGCTCCCGCTTGCACGCGCGTGTAGGGTGGATCCGGTTCAGTCGAGAACGCGTTCGTCGCCTGGAACGAACGATGGCGGATGAACCCGAAGACGCTACCGTGCACTTCGTTGGTTCCCGAGCGTGTGACGATGTTGATGACGCCGCCGGTCGCGCGGCCGAATTCGGCATTGTAACTGTTGGCGATGATCTGAAACTCCTGCACGGCCTCCTGCGAGACCGTCGCCCGCACGGCGTTCACTGAATTGTCGTTGTTGTCCACGCCGTCCACCTGCACGTTATTGCCCCGCGCGCGCTGCCCACCGAAGTTGAGCCCGGAAGTGGGCGCTGGCCCAATGGCCGGCGCATTGTCGCGCGTCGCGAGCGAGCTGGTCAGCGCGAAGAAGAGATAGTTCCGCCCATTGATCGGCAGATAATCAATCCGCCGCTGATCAATGGTCTCGACCACGGCCGTGCGCGTGCGCTCGATGAGTTCGGTCCCCGCCTCGACGGTGATCTCCTCGCCCAAGCGCGCGACCTCCAGCCGCACGTTCAGTTCGGCGCTCTGTCCCACCGTGAGGACGACGTTCGGATTCACGACCTTGGCGAACCCGGGCGCCTCGACCGTCACCTCATACCGTCCGGGAGGGAGCGCGAGGAAGCGAAACTGTCCGGTCTCATCCGTCGTCGTCGCGCGCGAGAGGTTCGTCGCCTGATTTCGGATCGTCACGGTCGCCCCGACGACCACGCGCGCCTGCGGATCGAGCACGACGCCCGTGAGATCGGCCGAGGCCGCTTGGGCCTGCCGCGCGGCGACCACCGCGGGGTTCATCAGACCCACGCCCAGAGGAAGAAGGACCCAAAAGACAAGCCGCCGATGCATATCTCTCCCCTCCATACGTGGTCTCACCTGCTGAGTGGTCGGCCTAAGCGTATCACAGCCGCAGGGAGACTTCAACGCGGAACCTCGAAAACCTCTGGGCTTCCCTCTCCAGGCGATAGGCGGGGTCCTCCCGCGGATCCCCGGTTCGCGCGAGGACCCCACGCCTCACACCAACGCGATGTCGAACTGCTCCTGATGGATCAAGGGATCGGCCTTGACCGTCACATTGCCCCCGAGATAAGACTCCACCGCTTCGAGAAGCTTCGGGTACTTCTCCCGCAGCGCGCGCGCCACCTCGGGATGGACGCGAAGGATCGCTTCCTTGCCGTCCTCGATCTCTTGCGCGAGCGCCATGCGCTTGGCTTCGTCCAGGATCTCCAGACAGACGGTCTGCGGCGACTTCACCAGCCCGCTCCCGTGACAATAAGGGCAGGGCTCGCAGAGCGTCCGCTCCAGACTCTGTTTGACGCGCTTGCGCGTGATGGCGACCAAGCCGAAGTCGTTGAACTGGAGGATCTTCGTCGGCGCGCGATCCTTCCGCAGCTCTTCCTCGAGCACCTGCATGACCTTCTGCCGGTTCTTCCGCTCCTCCATGTCAATGAAGTCAAGGACGATGATCCCCCCGAGATCGCGCAGACGAATCTGGCGGGCGATCTCGCGCGCCGCCTCGATATTGGTGCGCGTGATCGTGTCCTCGAAGCGATTCGTCTTACCGACGAACTTACCCGTGTTCACGTCAATGGCCACCAGGGCCTCCGTCTGATTGATGACGATGTAGCCGCCAGACTTGAGCCACACGCGCGGACGGATGGCCTTCTCGATCTCGGCCTGAATGCCATAGTCTTCGAAGATCGGCGTCGGCCGCGTGTGTAGCTTCACGCGATTGAGCCATCGCGGTTGCAAGCGCGCGACGAAGTTGACGATGCGCGCGTAATCTTCCTCGTCGTCCACGCGAATGGCCGTGAAATCGTCCGAGAGGCGATCCCGCAGGATGCGCTCGACCAGATCCAGTTCCCGATGCACGAGCTGCGGCGCGCGCACGCGCTCGGCTCGCGTGCGGATGTCCACCCAGGTGCGATAGAGATACAGGAGATCGTCGAGCAATTCCGCCTCACCGCAGCCTTCGGCCGCCGTGCGCACGATCACGCCCCCGGCGATCTTCTGTCGCGCGCGCAATTCGGTGACGAGCCGACGCAAGCGCGCGCGCTCGGCCGAGGAAGTGATCCTCCGCGAGACGCCGACATGCTCGAACGTCGGCAGATAGACGAGATACCGCCCCGGCAGCGTGATGTGCGTCGTCACGCGCGCGCCCTTGGTGCCGATCGGTTCTTTGGCGATCTGCACCAGGATCTCCTGCCCCTCCTCGAGCAACTCGGTGATCGTCGGCTTCGACTCCACGCGCTCTTCACTGCCGGCAGCATCCGCCACGCTCATGCGTCCGGAGCGCCGACGCCGCACGCGCCGCCGCGCGGCAAACGACGCGCGAAGACGCGGATGTCGCACCGAGGCCTCCGCATCGGGAAGGGGGGGATCCTCCGACTCGTTCGACGCCGCGGCCTCCTTCGGCTCCGCGGTCGCTTCCTCCGATGAAGCGACCGCGCTCGCTCCTGCTGAGGAGATCTCTGTGGTCGGAGCCTCCACGGCGCGTTCCTCCCCCTCAGGGGGAGAAGCGGGCGCGGTCGAGGACGGCTCCGGCAGATCATCCATAATACGCTGCCACCGCGATGCCCCTCCACGGGGCGCATGAATCGAACCGACGCGCGGTGTTGGCTCCTCCGCCGGTGGCTCCGGCCCGCGGGGTTCGGTCAGGTCAACACGCTCTTCCTCGGCGTGAATGGCCTCGGTGATCTTCTCATCGAAGATCGCCTCCTTGAGGTCCACCTCGGGGGCAGCCGCCGTCTCCTCGAGGGCTTCCGCCCGCGGCAGCTCCTCGACCAGGTGCTCGACCAACTCCCCCAGCTCGCGCTCTTGCTCCAGAGGTGCGGCCGGCGTCTCGCGCGGTCGCTCGGGCGGGGACGCCACAGGCTGAGTCAACGCGTCGAGGATCTCTTCCACCTCGTCTCCCGCCGGCGATCCCGGCCTCATCGTCGGAGCAGATGCCGGTTCGGCCACCGGCTCGAACTCGATGTCCAACTCCTCCAGATCAATGACATCAGAGACGTAGAGGAAGGCGTCCCGCTCCAGGCCGATGTCCACGAATGCCGATTGCATGCCCGGCAGGACGCGCGTCACGCGCCCCTTGTAGATGTTGCCGACGATCCCTTGGCTTTCACCCACTCGCTCGACGTAGTACTCCGCGAGCACGCCATCTTCGAGGATGGCGATCTTCCGCTCGAAATTGTTCGAACTGATGATCATCTCCTTCGCCATCGTCGAGATCCCTCCGAACATCAAGATCTCGCCGCCGATTCCTTCTCGGGCTCCATCTCCGCGAGCCCTCCCCTTCCCTTTTGATCGGCGGCGTCAATTCACATAACGATGCAAGCGCACATTCGCGATCAGCCCCAGGCCGATGAAGGTCGCCACAAGGGCCGATCCGCCGTAGCTCATCAGCGGCAGCGGGATGCCGATGACGGGCACAAGCCCTACGATCATGCCCAGATTCATGAGGATGTGAAACCCCAGCAGGGAGACGACTCCCGTAACGAGCAGTGTGCCCACGTGATCCCGCGCCAACTTCGCATGATTGAGCGCTCGCAGCAGGAGGAAAGCGTAGAGCGCGAGGACGCCCAACATGCCCAGAAATCCCAGCTCTTCGGCCACGACGGCCGCGATGAAATCCGTATAGGCCTTCGGTAGAAAGCGCAACCGGCTCTGCGTCCCGCGAAAGAGGCCGCGCCCGGTGAGCCCGCCCGATCCCACGGCGATCATGGATTGATAGGTCTGATACCCATACCCGCGACGATCGGCGCGCTCCGGATGAACGATCGTCTCGATGCGCTGCACCTGATACGGCTTCAGCACCTGATGGCGAAAATACCAGCCGAGGCTCAGCGCGACGGCCATGCCCACGATCCCCGTGGCGATGAGGCGCGGCCGCAATCCGGCGACAAAGAGCATCCCGCCGACGATCGGGAAGAACGTCAACGCCGTCCCCACATCCGGCTCCAACAAGATCAACAGAACCGGCACGGCCGTGATCCCCAAAGCGGCGAGCACTTCGCGCATGGTCAGGTAGGGATGCTTCGTCCTCCGATGCTCCTCCCATCGCTCAGCCAAGAACGGCGCGAGCATGAGGATCGTCCCGATCTTGGCGAACTCCGAGGGCTGAATGCTGAAGCGCCCGACGCCCAACCACGCCTTCGTCCCATAGACCTCCTGCCCGAAGGGCAGGACCAGCACCAGGAGAAATACGCACGCCCCATAGACGACCGGCGCAGCCTGGAGGATCCGATGATAATCCACGGTGGCCGTCACGAACATCGCCACCAGCCCGACGCCCAGCCACCAGAGCTGCCGCTTCCAAAAATCCTCCTGCGGCTGTGAGCTGTAGATCTCCACCACTCCCAGCAGGGCCAGAATGAGCGCTCCCCCGAGCAGCCACCAATCGAAGTCCAGAAGGAACCGCCGCTTCTGCCGATACGTCGTCATCGTCGGTTCGACACCTCAAGCGGCAAGCGACGGCGGGTCGCCTCGAGCACCACGGGCGAAGGTGAGGCCATCGGTGCGCCTTCGCGCTTCTCGGACGCGGGAGGAACGATCGCTGCGACCTCGCTCGCGCGGACATACTTCTCCTTGTAGGTCTCGTAGATGACCCGGGCGACGGGCGCACTGAATCGCCCTCCGAACCCCACATTCTCGATGAGCACGACCACGGCGATCTGTGGGTCGTCGCGCGGGGCGAAACTCACAAACCAGGCATGGTCCTTCAGATGAGCGGCTCCCCCCGCTCGCTCCTTGGCGACGACCTGCGCCGTGCCGGTCTTGCCCGAGACATCCAATCCTTCGACCCGCGCGGCAGCGCCCGTTCCACCTCCTTCGTTCACCACGCCCCACATCGCCGAGCGCAGCGCTTCGACCGTCCGCTTCTGAAGCGGCACGATGAGGGGGCGATCCGCCGTGTAGACCGTGCCGCCGGGTCCCACGGCCTCCTTGAAGACATGCGGCGTATGGAAGACGCCGCCGACGGCGATCCCGCCGATCGCGCGAACCAATTGCAGCGGGGAGATCGCCACGGATCCCTGCCCGATGGAGGCGATCACCGTATCGAAATCCCGCCACCGCGGGTCCCGCGGGTTGAACTTCGCCTTGAGGGCGCGACTCGGCACGAATCCGGCCACCTCATCCGGCAGATCAATGCCCGTGCGCTGCCCGAGCCCGAATCGCTTCACCCACGCTTCCATGCGATCAATGCCGAGCCGCAGTCCCAACCGATAGAAATAGCCGTCGCAGGAGACGACGATCGCCCGATGCAGATCAGGCATTCCGTGCGATCCCAAGCAGCGCACGAACCGATTCCCCACTTGAAGGCCACGACCACAGGGCAACGTCGAATGCTCGGGCGTGATGAGTCCCTCCTCCAGAGCCGCTGCGGCGACGAAGATCTTCCACGTGGACCCCGTCGGATAGATCCCCTGAATGGCCCGATTGTAGAGGGGGCGCTCCGGATCGGCGAGCAAGGCACGATATTCCGCACGTCCCTCCGGGGTATTGATGCGCTGCGCAAAGAGCGAAGGGTCGAAGGTGGGATGGCTGGCCAGCGCCAGAATCTCCCCGTTTTGCGGATTCAAGGCGACGATAGCGCCGCGCCGTCCCCCGAGCTGCTCCTCGGCGGCCCGCTGCAGATCGAGATCAATCGTCAGCTTGATGTTATGCCCGGGGATCGGGTCCACGCGCTCAATCTCGCCGACCTCGTGCCCGGTACTGTCCACGATCACGCGCCGATAGCCATCGCGCCCGCGCAACCAGCGATCGTAGACCAGCTCCACACCCGCGCGCCCAATGATGTCACCCGGCCGATAATCTCGAAATTCCGGCCGCGCCAGCTGCTCGCGCGTGATCTCGCCCACATAGCCGAGCACGTGCGCCAGTAACGTCCCATGCGGATACTGGCGCTGCGGCTGCTCCATGATGTCCAACTCCGGGTACTCGATCTGCCGCGCCCGAACCCAGGCGACATCCTGCGGCGTCGCGTTCTCCTTCAGGACAACCGGATAATAGGCCGGCTGCGTGGCCATGGCTTCCAGACGCTGCCGAACGCTCTCCCGATCCAGCGCCAATCCCTGAGCGATCAGGTCCTCCACCAGCTCGTGCGGCTTCCGTCCCCGAGCGCGCAGTTCCTCCCGATTGAGGATGATGCTGAGCGTCGGACGATTGTCCACGATCACGCGCCCATGCCGATCCAGGATCGCCCCGCGCGGCGCCGGGATCGGGATGAGACGAATTCGATTGTTCTCGGCCGCCCGCAGATATTGCTCATGCCGCACCACCTGCAGCGACCAGAAGCGCACGCCCAAGCCGATGAAGAGCGCAAGCAGCAGATACTGCATGAGCGTGAGGCGGTCGGTCATGGCAGCCGCCTCTTTCGCCCATTCGAAGAAGTCCCCGCTCCGACTCGCCATGGCGTCACCGCCGGCGCCGAGCCGTCCGACCTAACGTCCGCTCCCGCTCGGCGAAGATCCGATCCAAGAGGCCGAAGAGCACCAGGGCCGCCGTCCCGTTGATCCCGGCCAGCCCCCCCATGTCCCGAAGCAACGTCGGCCACACGGGATTTCCTATTAAATTCTGTCCAAAAAGCCAGTGCAGGCCAAGATAGATCAGCATGTGCACCGCCGTCGCCAGAACCAGCGCGACCAGCCGCAAAGGGAGGTGATCCAGGGCGACCCGAATGCTCACGAGCGAGACAAGGAGGGCCACGACCGTCTTGGCCAGGCTCTGCGCCCCCACGATCCCGCCGGAGAAGCCGTCCTGAAGCAGACCGGCGCTGGCCCCCACCAGCATCGCGCGCACGGGATGTCGCGCGAAACTCACATACACGGTCACGATCAGAATCACATCCACAGGGCGCAGGACGCGCACATATCGCGCGATGAGCAACTGCCCAAGCGTCGCGACGATGACCACGATGACGATCTTGGTCGAATTCACCGTAGCGGCACGCGACGATGCGGATCCTCTCACCCGGGACTTCGAGGCAACGCCGGGCAAGAGGCTTCTGACATCGGAGACGATGCCGAACGCGCTCCCTCTTGCAGGAGTCGCCCCTCGGTCACCTCAGGACGTGGGCCACCGAACCTCCGGGGGACGCTCCAAGAGGATCAGGACTTCCTCCAGACGGCTGAGCCGCGCCGCCGGTTCGATCAAAATATCATGCGAGACCATAGCCGATCCGCGCCGCACGGCGACGACGCGACCGATCGGCAGACCGCGCGGGTAGATGCCGTCCTGGCCGGTGGTGTAGACCATCTCGCCCTCTCGGACGGGTTCACTGCCGGGCACATAGCGCATGCGACAAAGCGCCTCATTACTCCCCACCACCACGCCCACGGCGCGCGTCTCCTCCAAGACACCGATAGCGGCTCCGACTCCACTCCGCTCATCGGTGATGAGCTGCACGCGAGCGACCGTGGGGCCCACCTCGATCACCCGTCCGACCAATCCTTCGGGCGTGATCACGGCAGCCCCCGAGCGCACGCCATCGCGCTGCCCTCGATTGACGATGAGCGACTGAAACCACACGCTCATATCGCGCCCGATGACGCGGGCAGCGAGTGTACGCACCGGCAGCGCCTGTTGCAGGTCAAGGAGTCGCCGCAAGCGCTCGGCCTCGCGCGCCTCTTCCCGAAGCCGAGCCACCTCGCGCCGCAACTCGGCCACCTCCTCGCGCAAGGCGCGATTCTCCTGCTCGATCGCGCCGACTCGCGCGTAGCTCTCCCACAACCGCTCCATCCGCGAGAAGAGGGCATGAACCGAAGACAGAATGGGAGCGGCAGCCGTCACCGACCAGACGCGCAGCCACGATTCCCCCGACTGCGGGTGGCGCGCCTGCGCCGACATCAGGAGCATCTGTCCGCTCGTCAGGGCGAGAAAGACAATGACGACCGATCGTCCCCTCGGAGGCTTGCCCATGTCAGTATTCCAGACGCTCCAGATTCGTGCAGACCCGCTTGAGCAGATCAATATCGTCGAGCATCTTGCCCGCTCCGAGGACGACGGCCGACAACGGATCCTCAGCCAGGATGACCGGGACGCTCGTCTCCTGCATGAGGCGCTTGTCCAGCCCCTTCAGGAGCGCCCCCCCGCCAGCCAGCACAATGCCATGATCAATGATGTCAGCCGCCAGCTCCGGTGGCGTGCGCTCCAAGGCCACGCGCACGGCATTGACGATCGTGGAGACAGTATCGGCCAGAGCCTCGCGAATCTCCTCATCCGTGATGGTGATCGTCCTGGGTACCCCTTCGATCAAACTGCGTCCCCGAACCTCCATCGAGAGCGGCTCTTCCAACGGCCAGGCGGAGCCCAACTCGATCTTGATCTGCTCGGCCGTCCGCTCGCCGATGAGCAGGTTGTACTTCTTCTTGATGTACTGGATGATCGCCTCGTCCATCTCATTGCCGGCGATCCGAATCGAACGGGAGTAGACGATTCCCGACAGAGAAATCACGGCGATGTCGGTCGTCCCCCCGCCGATATCCACGATCATATTCCCGATGGGCTCGGTGATGGGCAACCCAGCGCCGATAGCCGCCGCGATGGACTGCTCCACCAAATAGACCTCGCTGGCGCGCGCGCGATAGGCCGCATCAATGACAGCCCGCCGCTCCACCTGTGTGATCTCGCTCGGGATGCCGATCACCACGCGGGGATTCACCCAGGAGCGCCCATTGTGGGCCTTCCGGATGAAGTTCTGGAGCATCGCTTCGGTCAGCTCGAAATTCGCGATGACGCCGTCGCGCATCGGGCGAATCGCCACGATGTTGGCGTGCGTCCGCCCCAACATCTCCTTCGCCTCGCGGCCGACGGCCTCCACTTTATGCGTCACCTTGTTGACGACGACGATCGAAGGCTCGCTGACGACGATCCCCCGGCCCTTGGCGTAGACCAGCGTATTGGCCGTTCCCAGGTCAATGGCGAGATCGCTCGAGAACCATCGAAAGATGGAGAACGCACCCATTATCCCTCTACGTCGCCTCAGGTCTTGTCAAACATGCTCATTCAGGCATTCAATGTAACATACCCCCGCCGGACATTCAACAGCTCTCGGCTCGGCCACCCGAGTTCTCCTCCCTCCCGTTGCCTCACCTTGAGGTCTCGGTCTACAATTTCGGGTCTCCGACGCGGAGAGGGGACGAGATGTTGAGGTTCTTGAGCGAAAAACAACGCGCCCGAAATATCTTGCTCATTGTGGTCGCCCTCATGATGGTCGTGGGCTTGGTGATCCTCTACATGCCCATCGGCCAGGCCCTCTACCGGAGGGCGGTCGGCCTCGGCGAGATCACCGATGCCACCGTGGTCGCCGAAGTCGAGGGGGAGAAGATCACGGCCGGAGAGTATCGAGCGGCCCTCGCCCGCCTCACGCAATCCCGCCTGGGCCGCGGCCTTGAGGATCCGGCGCTGCTCAAACCCTTCAGCACGACGATCCTGAACGAGCTGATCGAAGACCGACTCGTCCTCCTGCTGGCCAAGAGACTGCGGCTGTCGGCGACCGATGAGGAGGTCTTCAAGGCCCTCCTGCCGATGTTCCGCGATGCCAGTGGCCGATTCATTGGCCGGGAGCGTTATTTCCGCGCCGTTCAGCAGAGCGGGCAAACGGTCGAAGAGTTCGAGGAGAACCTCCGCCGCTCGATCCTTCAGGAAAAGGTGCGCCAGCATCTGACGGCCGCTCTGCAGGTCAGCCCGCGCGAGATCGAGGAGGAGTTTCTCCGCGAGAACACGTCCGTGGATCTCGTCTACGTTGTCCTCAAATCGAGCGATCTGCGCGCGAACATCTCCGTGAGCGAGAGCGAGGCGCGCGCCTATTTCGAGCGGCATCACGGGGAATTCGCCATCACGGGGATCGAACGTCAGGTCGAGTACCTCCATATCCCCATGGCGCGCATCCCCGTCACCGTCTCCGAACAGGAGATTCGCGACGAGTACGAGCGGACGAAGTCCGAGCACACCACGGGCGCCGACGTGAGCCAGATCGAACTGCCCTTCACCGAGCAGAACGAGGCCGAGGTGCGGCGTCAGGCCGAGGATCTGGTCAAGCGCGCGCGCGGCGACGAGAAGACACCGGCCGAGGATTTCCAGAAACTGGGCGGCCAACGGATCGGCTTCGTCAAGAAGGATCCCAAGGATACGTCCTACCGCCAACGCGTCTTCAGCTTGAGCGACTTCCAGAAGGATGTGACCGAGCCGATCCGCGAGGAGGGGAAGTTCTACATCCTGAAGGTCACGCGCTGGCATCGCCGGCCCCTGGCCGAGGTGCGGGCCGAACTCATCCGGCGCCTCCGCGAGCGCAAACAGCGCGATGAAGCCGCCAAGCTGGCCGATGAGATCAAAAAGCGCCTGGATGAGGTGAAGGATCTGCGTCGCGTCGCGGCCGAGTTCTCCCCGAAGTTGGGGAATCTGCCACCGGAGCAGATGATCCGACGCACGGGTTTCTTCGCCGCCGGAGAGGAGTTGCCCGAATTCGGCGCCTATTCCTCGGGCTTCACCAGCGCCGCGTCGGAACTCGAGGAGATCGGCCAGATCGGGAGCAAGATCTACCTGAGCGATGGGTACGCCATCCCGCGACTGATCGCCAAGCGCGGGCCGAAGACGCCCCAGTTCGAGGACGTGAAGGATCGCGTGATCCGAAAGCTCCAGGAGCAGAAGGCTATCGAGCGCGCCCGTCAGATGGCCGAGCAGTTGATCGCGCGAGCGCCCACGGTCGAAGCCCTGCGCAAAGTCGCGGCCGCCCAGAAGCTCGACGTCAAAACCCAGGAAGGGTTCAAGCGCGGGACCTTCCTGCCGGACCTGGAGCGTTCGGAACAACTGGAGGGCATGGCCTTCGCCCTGGAGGTCTCGCGCGTCGCTCCGCGACCGGTGCGCATCGGCAAGGATGTCGTCGTCTTCGGCATCACCAAACGCACCGAACCCGATCGGGCCAAGCTCGAGGCCGAGCGCGCGGCCATTCGCGATCGCCTGCTCTCGACCAAGCGGGATCAGTTCTACCGGGCCTATCTGGAGACGTTGCGCGAGAGGATGATCGCCGACGGCCGCATCCGCATCCACCAGGATGTCATTGAGGCGATCTTCTCGTCGAAGACCGCATCGGGATCGGCGCGCACGAAGCGGTGACGACGTTCCCCCTGATGATCGTGGCCGGTGAGGCCTCCGGCGATCAGCGGGCGGCCGAACTGATGCGTGCGCTCAAGACCGAAGCCCCTCATCTCTCGTTCCACATCTTCGGCTGCGGAGGTCCGGCCATGCGCGCCGAAGGGGCCGAGACGCTCGCCGACATCTCGGAGACGGCGATCATCGGACCGCTGGAGGTCGTTCGCGCTCTCGCCCGCTTCCACGCTCTCTATCGCCGACTCCTGCACCTGGCGCGCGAGCGCCGCCCGGCCGCCGTCGTGCTCGTGGACTGGCCGGAGTTCAACATGAAGCTCCTGCGCCCGCTCAAGCGCCTGGGGCTGCGCACGATCTACTACATCGGGCCGCAAGTGTGGGCCTGGCGCACGTATCGCGTGCGCGCGCTCCGACGCTACGTGGATCGGCTCATCGTCATCCTCCCCTTCGAGATCGAATTCTACCGCCGCCATGGCGTCGCCGCCGAATACGTCGGACACCCGCTGGTGGACGTGGTGCGGGCGACGCTCTCCCGCGCGACGTTCTGCCAGAAGTACGGACTGCGACCGGATCATCCGCTCATCAGCCTGCTGCCCGGCAGCCGTCCGACCGAGGTCGAGCGCATCCTTCCCATCATGGCGCGCGCGGCGCGCGCCCTCGCAGCGCACGCCCCAGCGCAATTCCTCATTCCGCTGGCGCCGACGATTCGTCCACAGATGGCCTGGGCGCTCATCCATCGCGCGCTTCAGGTGACGCGAGGGGCCCGCGCCGACCTCCCGACGTCCGAGATCGGAGCGTCGCTCGATCCGCCGATACGCGTCCTCGAGGGCGAGACCTATAACGCGCTCGCGCATGCGGATCTGGCCGTCATCACCAGCGGCACGGCCACGCTCGAAGCGGCGCTGCTGGAAACGCCGATGATCGTCGTCTATCGCGCGCGCGCGATCAATTATCTCCTGATCCGCCCCCTCCTTCACGTGGACACCTTCGGCATGGTGAATCTGCTGGCGGGAGAACGCCTCGTCCCCGAGCTCATCCAGTGGGACTTGACGCCGGAGCGGCTGGCGGAGACACTGAAAGAGTGGCTCGCGGACACGACGCGACGCGAGGCCATGAAAAGGCGCTTGGCCGAACTCCGGGGACAACTCGGCGAGGGGGGAGCCGCTGTGCGCGCCGCCCGCATCATCCTGCGCGCTATCGCCGAATCCTCCTCTCCCGACCTTCGGAGAAGCGGCGCGACCCCGCCCAAGGAGGAGAACCGGCTATGAAACCCGTGCCGTTTGAGGCCCTCGTCGAATTGGTCGAGAAGCTGCGCGGCCCTGACGGGTGTCCGTGGGACAAAGAGCAGACCTACGAGACGCTCGCCCCCATGACGATCGAGGAAGCTTATGAGCTGCTCGAAGCCATCCAGACCCACAACATCGAGCAGATGAAGGCGGAGCTCGGCGACCTCCTCTTCCAGGTCGTCTTCTACGCGAAGATCGCGAAAGAGCGCGGAGAATTCACCATCGAAGACGTCATCGCGCACGTTCATGAGAAGATGAGGCGTCGCCATCCGCACGTCTTCGGCGAGGCGACGGCCCGAACGAGCGAGGACGTCCTGCGTCGCTGGGAGCAGATCAAACGCCAGGAGAAGGCGCAGCGCGGGATGACGGAATCGTCCATCCTCGATGGCGTCTCGACGCGATTGCCCGCCCTCCTTGAAGCGACGCAACTCACCGAGCGCGCCGCCCGCGTCGGCTTCGATTGGGGCGATGCCGCGAGCGCTTTCGAAAAGCTCGAGGAAGAAGTCGCCGAGCTCAAACACGCCCTGGCCACGACGCCCGAGGCGCGCGAGCGACTCAAGGAGGAGATCGGCGATCTCCTCTTCATGGTGGTCAACCTCGCCCGCTTGCTCGGTCTGGATGCCGAGACCGCCCTCAAGGGCGCCAATCGAAAATTCAAGGAGCGCTTCCGCTACATCGAGCGCGAGCTGCGCCGACACGGCCGCTCCCCCGAGGAGAGCACGCTCGAGGAGATGGACCGCCTCTGGCAAGAGGCGAAGCAGAAGGAGACGCCCTCCGCCGGCGGGGATGACGCCGCTCTCACAGGGTGAGGGCGCGCTCGATCGCTGCCTGCAGGCGGGAGAGTCCGGCCTCCACATCGCCTTCGATCTCCACGCCCAGTTGGCGACGTCCGCGCTCGGCCAAAACGGCGAAATCGCCATAGGCTTGCGCGCGCTTGATGAGGCCGAACGTGTACGGGCGCCCTGGGATCGCCCGATCCTCCGCATCGCCGCCGATCACATGCAGGAAGACGCCCGTGTTCGGTCCCCCCTTGTGGAGCTGTCCCGTCGAATGCAAAAAGCGCGGCCCGAAGCCGAGCGCGGTGGCCACGCGTCGCGCATCCCGCACGCGATGTCGAATAGCCTGCAGCCGCTCCTCATGAGCGCGGCTCCTCCCTAGGTAAGCCAGAAGGGCGAAATATTCGCCCTCTTGCAATCGCCCGAGATGCGCGCGGAGATAGGCCGAGAGCGAGCGGTCGCGCGCGCGCGCTTCCAACTCCCGTCGGTTCCCCTCATCGGCGAAGAGCAGCAGTTCTCCCTCGCGCAGGACCTCTTCCGGCTTCGGAAGCGTCCCCGTCTCCTCATACGCGCGCGCCAGGGCGCGCGTCTTCGCCTTACTCGCCTCGACATCCGGTTGATCGAACGGATTCACGCCGAGGATCGAGCCGAGCACGGCCGTGGCCATCTCCCAGAGGAAGAACATCGCGCCGAGATCATAGAGGTCGGAGAGCGTCAATGACAGCACGGGATGTCCGGCGTCCCGAAGCCGCTCCAGAGGAGGCGGCGCCGGTGAATCGGATTCGCGGGAGAACCAGACGAAGAGACGATCCGAACCATACACCTCAGGCGGTCCCACTCGCTCGCCCTCCACGGGGATGACGCCTCGTCCCTCTTTGCCCGTGGACTCGGCGAGCAATTGCTCGAGCCAGGCGCCGAAGGGATGCAAGTCCGGCGATGCGAGCACCGTGATCTTATCCCTCCCCGCGTGAGCCGATACGCCGAGGATCGCGCCGAGGACAACGGCCGGGTTCTGCGCGATCGGAACTTCGGGACGGCAGCGGCGGACCATCTGCTCGGCTCGCTCCAGAAGCCGCCCCACGTCCACCCCCAGGAGAGCCGCCGGGATCAGCCCGAAAACCGAGAGCGCCGAGTATCGTCCGCCGATCGTCTCGATGCCGTAGAAGCAATGTCGAAACCCTTCGCGCACGGCGATCTCCGCCAGTGGGGATCCGGGATCGGTGATCGCCACAAACTGTCCCCTCGCGCGCTCGGCTCCCACTTCGCGCTTCATCCGATCGAGGAAGTAGTCGAGCAGGAGATTCGATTCGAGCGTCGTCCCGGATTTGCTGGAGACGATCACCAGCGTGCGCGCGAGATTGAGCTGCTCTTCGACCGCACGCACATCAGCCGGATCCAGAGAGTCGAGTACCAGCAGCTCCGGCGCTCCCGCCGTCGGACCGAACGTGCGCGCGAAGACCTGCGGCGCCAGACTCGATCCCCCCATGCCGAGCAAGAGCACCTGTCGCCATCCGGCGCGACGCGCGCTCTCCCCCAGGGCGGCGAACATCCGGGCGCGCCCGCGCTCCTGCCCGACAACGTGCATCCAGCCGAGCCACCGATCCTCCCCATCGCTCGTCCAGAGGGAGACATCGCCCGCCCAGAGCCGCTCGACGAAGCGTCCTGCTTCCCATCGCGCGAGCGTCTCACAAACGACGCGTGCGAGGTCAGGCGGGAGGGCATCCATCCATTCTCTCACGACGCCTCCTGAGATGCGCTCTCGGATGCTGACGCGACCGGAACGCGATGGTAATCGTCGGCCAAGCGCACGATGTCATCCTCGCCGAGATACTCCCCGTACTGCACCTCGATGAACACGAGCGGCTCCATCCCCGTGTTCTCGATGCGATGCGGGGTGCCCTTGGGGATGACCACACTCTGATTCGCCGTGACCGGGATCACGTCCTCGCCACGCGTCACGCGCCCGGATCCGGCGACGATCACCCAGTGCTCCGTCCGATGGTGATGATACTGCAGGCTCAACCGATGCCCCGGATTCACGGTGATCCGTTTGATCTGATAGTGATCGGCCTTCTCCAGGACCTCGAATGTCCCCCACGGGCGCTCCTCAACATAGCGACTCATCGCGCTTCACCTCCTCCAGGAAATCGCGAAGCGCCAGGGACCAGGGACGCAGCGGCGGGAGGCCGAGCTGCTCCGAGAGCAGACAGCGCAGCTCCGTATAGAGCGGCCGCCGAGCCGGGCGTTCCAGATCCGCGCTCCGCACGGGTTCGATTCGCACCCGGTCACATCCCAGGTGCCGGGCGACCTCGCAGGCGAACTCGTACCAGGAGCACACCCCACGGTTGGTGACGTGATACGTCCCGGGCCGCCCTCGCGCCAGAATCTCCAGGATGCGCGCCGCCAGATCCGCGGCATACGTCGGCGATCCCACTTCGTCCACGATCGCGCGAAGCAGGGGCTGCGTCCGCAGCAGCTGCGGGAGCGCGCTGGCGAAGTTCTTCCCCCCGAGACCGAAGATCCGAGCCGGACGGATGATGTAGTGCCGCGCCCAGGCGCGACGCACGGCTTCCTCGCCGGCCCATTTCGAAGCGCCATAGCGATTGATCGGATGCGGCGGATCGGCGATCGTATATGGCGCGCCCTTGCTCCCGTCGAAGACATAATCCGTGCTGATGTGCACCAGCTCGGCCTCGATCGCCCGACACGCTTCGGCCAAATGGCGCGGCCCCTCGGCGTTCACCTGAAACGCCAGCTCGGGCTCGCGCTCACACAGGTCCACATTCGAGAGCGCCGCGCAGTTGATGACGACCTGAGGGCGCAGCTCGCGCACGAGGCGCTCCACCTGCTGGCGATCGCGCACATCGAGGTCCTCCCGCCGCATCGCCCAGACCGATGCCGCGCGCGCGAATGCCCGCACGACATAGCGTCCCAACAATCCGCCCGCGCCGGTGACGAGGACGCGCATCGTCATCCGATCACCCTCCGCCGTCCGTACATTCGCTCGTAGTACTGCCGATACTCGCCGCTGCGCACCCGCTCGACCCACGCGCTATGCGCCTGATACCAGGCGATGGTCTTCCGGAGCCCGCTCTCGAAGGTCTCCAGAGGCCGCCACCCAAACTCGCGCTCGACTTTGCTCGGATCAATGGCGTAGCGCCGATCATGCCCCGGACGATCCTCGACGAATCGAATGAGCGAACGCGGCTTGCCCAGCAGCGCCAGGATCATCTCCACCACCTCCAGATTCGTCCGCTCCGCGCGCGCCCCCACGCAATAGATCTCCCCCGCTCGCCCATGATGAAGAATGAGATCGAGCGCGCGGCAGTAATCCTCGACGTACATCCAATCGCGCACGTGCCGACCATCGCCGTAGATCGGAAGCGGGAGATCGGCCATCGCGTTGGTGATCACCAAGGGGATCAACTTCTCGGGGAACTGATACGGCCCGTAGTTGTTCCCCGCGCGCACCAGGAGGACATCCATGCCGAACGTCCGATGAGCGGCGCGCACCAGCAGCTCGGCCGCCGCTTTGCTCGCGGCATAGGGGCTGTTCGGCCGCAAGGGACTCTCCTCGGTGAAGTAGCCCGTCGGGCCGAGACTCCCCATCACCTCATCGGTGGAGATCTGTACGAACCGCGCGACGCGACGCGCGCGCGCGGCATCGAGCAGGACCTGCACGCCGAGGATATTCGTCCGCACAAAAGGCGCCGCCTCCTCGATGCTGCGATCCACATGGGTCTCAGCGGCGAAGTTCACGAGCACATCCGTTCCTTCCTCCAGCGCGGCGAGCACCGCCGACAGATCGCAAATATCCCCGCGCACGAACCGATAGCGAGGCGATGCCTCCACGTCCCGCAGGTTGTCGAGATTCCCCGCGTAGGTCAGCTTATCGAAGTTCACGATCGTATAATCCGGATGCGCCCCGAGCATGTAGCGGATGAAATTCGAGCCGATGAATCCGGCACCACCGGTGACGAAGAGCTTCATAGCCCCCCTCCTTTTTCGCGCGCGCTCGCACACTCCATCATTTTATCCCAGTTAGGGGAGAAAGCCGAGATCCCGATCGTCCGCACCCATGTGGCGGGCGGGGATGAAAAAAAGGGATGGATCATCCATCCCTTTTGAAGCGCGAGAAAGCCGCAAGCGGGGCGACTCGCGGGCGCATCCCTCTTGGCGAGGGATGCCCCCGAGGCGCTCACTTCTTCCCGCCCTTCTTCTTGGTCGCCTTCTTCTTGGCCGGCATTTTACTTCTTGCCTCCTTTCTTGGCGGTCTTCTTGGCGGCGGCCTTCTTCTTGGCGGCGAACTTCGCCGTCGAGGAGCGCGCCGTCAGCTTCGCGGCTTTCTTCGTGGTCTTCTTCGCCGCAGCTTTCTTCTTGGCCGCGGTCTTCTTCGCAGCGGTCTTCTTGGCTGTCGCCTTCTTAGCCATCGTTCCCTCTCCTTGCTGAGATTTTCGGCGACCACAA
>BEHK01000035.1 GCA_002898775.1 bacterium HR08
TCTGCGCCCGCTCTCGGGCGCTCGCGCCTTTCGCGCTTCGCTCATCTCGCTCAGCACCTCGGCGGACGCCTTCACGTGCCTCATCCCCGCTGCTCCTCACCTTCGCCTCGAGGCGCGGCTGCGCGTTCCAGATGGGACGTCCCTGGAGCTGAAATCCACCGACGGTCCCATCGAGGTCTCCGGCGAACCGGGAGCGGTGACGATCGAGACCACCGGCGGCAACGTCACGCTCCGCCTTCCGGCGAACTTCGACGCGGAGCTCGCGCTCTCCGCCCCACAAGGGGCGATCCAATCCGAACTTCCGATCCTGGTCCGAGGGAAGTTCGATGCCCACGCGATCGAAGGGAAGCTCGGGCGCGGCGGACGCTCACTCACGGTGAAGACCGCGCATGGGGACATCCGCCTGCTGGCCCTTCCGCCGACGATGTCCCCCTCGCCGTCTCTGGCCCGAACGGAATCCTCCGCCGCTTCTGCACCGCGTGAGCAGCCTGAACGCGCGGAGGAATCATCGTCCCCGCGCGCTCGCCCGAGCCTGCGCACCGAGCCCAGCGAGGAATCCCCTCCCCCGTCACGCCGGACGCGCTCAGCGGATACCGGAGAGGCCATCACGCTGGAAGCCCCCCTGGTCAACGTCAACGTGAGCGTGACCGATGAATACGGCAAAGCCGTGGCCGATCTCCGAAAGGAAGACTTCGTCATTTACGAAGATGGCGTGGAGCAACAGATCACGCATTTCGCTTCGGTCACGGCGCCCTTCGATCTGGCGCTGCTTCTGGATGTCAGCGGGAGCACGGAATCGAAGCTCAGCGTCATTCGGCGAGCGGCGCAAGCCTTCGTGGATATGCTTGGCCCGGACGATCGCATGGCCGTCTTCGCCTTCGCGCGCCGCGTCTATCCGATCGCTCCCTTCACGAACGATCGCGCCCTGCTCAAACAACGGATTCAGGCGATTCGCGGAGGCGGCGGGACGGCGTTCTACGATGCGCTCTGGTACGTACTCACCGAAGTCGAGCGGCGGCCCGGACGACGCCGGGCCATCGTCGTCATGACCGATGGGGTGGATAATTCGATTCGGCAGCCGTGGCTCTATCCGACGGAACATACGTTCGAGGAGCTGCTCGCACGCGTTCAAGAGTCGGACGCGCTCATCTACCCCATCTACCTGGACACGGAGTACGAGATGGTCGTGCGCCAGCGGCGCGAGAGCCCCATGAGCTACGCCGTCGCCCGGCGACAACTGCTGGCGCTGGCCGAGCATTCGGCCGGGACCCTCTATCGAGCCGACACGGTCGAGGACCTGGAAGGCGTCTACCAGCGCATCGCCGATGAGCTGCGCACGATCTACAGTCTCGCCTACAGCCCGACCAACGCGACGCGCGATGGAAAATGGCGCACCATTCGCGTGAAGGTCCTCCGCCCCGGCGTCCGCGTGAAAGCGCGCCGCGGGTACTACGCTCGATAGCCGGGCGGGGAACCTCAGGCTCTCCGCCCGCGTAGAAGTGAACGGCGCCGATCCGAATCCTGAGGCGCTCGGATCACAAGTGAAAAGGAGGGAGGCGATGCGAAAGGGTTATCGAATGGCGATCCCGGCCATTGTGAGCCTCGCGCTCGCTCTGAGCGGATGGGGGGCGCGCGCCTTGGAACTGCCGCCGCTCATCCCGCGCGAGGTCCTCTTTGGGAATCCCGAGCGGGTCAATCCGCAAATCTCCCCAGATGGGACGAAGCTCGCCTATCTGGCGCCGCACGAAGGCGTGCTCAACGTCTGGATCCGCACGATCGGCAAGACCGACGACCGCGTCGTGACTTCGGACCGCAAGCGTGGCATCCGCGTTTACTTCTGGCAAGAGGACAGCGAACACATCCTCTACCTGCAGGATCGCGATGGGGATGAGAATTGGCACCTCTATCAGACGAATGTGCGAACGGCCACGACGCGCGATCTGACGCCATTTGAAGGCGTGCAGGCGCAGGTGATCGCGACCGATCCGCAATTCCCCGACGAGATCCTCGTCGCCTTGAACCGCCGTGATCGGCGGTTCCACGATGTGTACCGCATCAATCTGAAGACCGGCGCCGCCGAGTTGGACACGGAGAATCCGGGGGACGTCGCCGGCTGGGCCGCGGATCATCGGCTCCAGGTGCGAGCGGCTTCGGTTTTCACCCCAGATGGGGGGATGCTCATCCGCGTACGCGAGGAGGCGCGATCTCCCTGGCGCGAATTCTTGCGCTGGGGGCCGGAGGAGACCTTCGGTGGGATCGTGGGGTTCACGCCGGACAATCGCGGTCTCTGGCTCATCTCCAGCGTGGACGCCAATGCCGCGCGCCTGATCGAAGTGGACATCGCCACGAAGAAGAGGAAGGTGATCGCCGAAGATCCGCAGTATGACGTGAGCCAAGTGATGATCCACCCGAAGACGCGACACGTGGAAGCCGTACAGTTCATCCGCGCTCGTCGCGAGTGGCAGGTGCTGGATCCGTCGCTGCGCGCGGATTTCGAACGTTTGCGGAAAGAGCGCGATGGCGATTTCAGCGTCGTCAGCCGAGACCGCGAGGATCGGACGTGGGTCGTTTCGTATCTCGTGGACGACGGCCCGGTCTACTACTACACCTATGAGCGCGCGACGCGGCGGCTCAGCCTGCTCTTCAGCAGTCAACCGGCGCTGGAGCGGTATCGGCTGGCGAAGATGCAGCCCATTTCCTTCACGGCGCGCGATGGGATGACCATCCACGGCTACCTGACGCTCCCGGTGGGCGTCGAGCCGAAGCGCTTGCCGATGGTACTGCTCGTGCACGGCGGACCGTGGGCGCGCGATGTGTGGGGATTCAACGCGATGGTCCAATGGCTCGCCAATCGCGGCTACGCCGTCCTGCAGGTCAACTTCCGCGGCTCGACCGGATACGGGAAAGCGTATCTGAACGCCGGAGATCGAGAGTGGGCCGGGAAGATGCACACCGATCTGATTGATGGCAAGAACTGGGCCGTCGCACAGGGCTATGCCGACCCCAAGCGCGTATGCATCATGGGCGGCAGCTACGGCGGCTATGCCACGCTCGTCGGCCTGGCCTTCACCCCCCAGGAATTCGCCTGCGGGGTGGACATCGTCGGCCCGTCCAATCTCGTCACGCTGCTGCGCTCCATCCCTCCATACTGGGCGCCGATCAAAGCGGTGTTCGATAAACGCCTGGGGAAGGTGGAGACCGACGAGGAGTTCCTGAAAGCGCGCTCGCCACTGTTTCGGGCCGATCAGATCACGGCGCCGCTGCTCATCGGTCACGGGGCGAACGATCCGCGCGTGAAGAAGGCCGAGAGCGATCAGATCGTCCAAACCTTGCGCGCCAGGAATGTCCCGGTCACCTACGTCGTTTACCCCGATGAGGGGCACGGGTTCGCCCGCCCCGAGAATCGGTTGGACTTTTTCGGTCGCGCCGAGGAGTTCTTGGCGAAATATCTCGGTGGACGCGTCGAGCCGTGGCGAGAGGTCCCCGGCTCATCGGCTCAACTGCAGTAGCAGCAAGCCGCTATCGCGCGCTCGCCAATTGAGCGGGTCGCGCGCCGCTGCTGAATCTGAGCGTCCGCGCGCGGTTTCTGCGGTCTTCCGCCAAAGAGGCCGCGCGCGGCGCCTCTTGCCGTTGCAGGGAGGGGTGCGATGAAGAATCGGGAGATAATGGGCAAACTCCTTCCGCTCTTCCTTCTTCTGCTCGGCCTCACACCGGGCCAACGCCTATCGGCCCAGGAGATGACGCCGCAAGCCACGCGCGAACGCGTGCGGACGTATCGGTTGGCTCACGAGAGGACGATCCTGCGCGAATTGGTCGAATTCCTCTCGATCCCCAATCTGGCGGCGGATCGGGAGGCCATTCGCCGAAACGCCGAATTCCTGCGCGCGATGCTCCAGCGGCGGGGCATCCGCGCGGAGATCCTCACGATGGGCGACGCCCCTCCGGCCGTCTACGGCGAACTCCTCGTCCCGAAGGCGCAGCATACGATCGTCTTCTACGCGCATTACGACGGCCAACCGGTAGACCCCAGGCAATGGGCGAGCGCCCCCTGGACGCCGATTCTGCGCGATGCGCCGCTGGAACAAGGGGGGCGCGAGATCCCCTGGTCCGCAATCCCCACGCCGATTCCCGGTGAATGGCGCCTCTACGCGCGCTCGGCGAGCGATGATAAGTCGCCGATCCTCGCGCTTCTCGTGGCCCTGGATGCCCTGCGCGCGGCCCAGATTCCGCTCTCCGTGAACCTCAAGTTCTTCTTCGAGGGCGAAGAGGAGGCGGGCTCACCTCACCTTCGAGCGATCCTCCAGAAGTACGCCGATCGGTTGAAGGCTGAGGCGTGGATCCTCTGCGATGGACCAGTGCATCAGACGCGGCGCCAGCAGGTCTATTTCGGAGCGCGAGGGATCGTGGACCTGGAGCTGACCGTCTACGGCCCCGTGCGCCCGTTGCACAGCGGCCACTATGGGAATTGGGCGCCGAATCCCGCGGTCCTCCTCGCGCATCTCCTGGCGAGTTTGCGCGAGGCGGATGGACGTATTCGCATTCCTGGATTCTATGACGACGTGCGCCCTCTCACCGAGAGCGAACGGCGCGCGCTCGCCGAAGCGCCGGATATAGAGGCACAGCTCCGGCATGAGCTGGGGCTCGCGTGGTCCGAAGGTGAGGGCCGATCCCTCGTCGAACTCCTCATGGCGCCCGCGCTCAACGTGCGCGGTCTGCGCGCCGGGCACGTCGGCGAAACGGCGCAGAACGCCATCCCGATGGAAGCGACGGCCTCGATTGACTTCCGTCTCGTGCCGAACCAAACGCCGGAGAGCGTTCGCCGACGCGTGGAGGAGCATCTTCGCCGTCAGGGCTTCACGATCATCTCGCATGCCCCGAGTCTTGACGAGCGGCGCCGATATCCGAAGCTCGTGCAACTCACCTGGGGGCCGGGGTATCCGCCGGCGCGCACCCCAATGGATCTGCCTGTCTCGCGCGCGCTCGTACATCTCCTCGAGGAGGCTATCGGCGCGCCCATCGTGAAGATGCCGACGCTCGGGGGCAGCATCCCCATGTATCTCTTCCAGGAGCTGCTCGGCGTTCCCGTCATCGGTGTGCCCATCGTCAACCACGACAATAATCAACACGGAGCGAACGAAAACCTCCGGATCCAAAATCTCTGGGACGGGATCGAAATCTACGCCGTGCTCATGGCCCACTTGGGACGCGCCCTTGAGGCTCAATGATGCCGACTCCGCTTCTTCGCCGGTTTCGGCCACAAGCGGCGCGTGCTCACGCCGCCCGGCCTCCGGCATGGAGAAGACGAGCGAGGACACCGGAATAATGCTTCGCTGCGGCCTGAGGCTGAAGTCACGCACCGCGGCCTTCATACAGCCCGCGCGGGTGTTCGAGTTTAGCCCGGGGTGAGCGGAGCGAACCCGCATTGTGAGACCCAACCCGATTCCGCACGCGAGCCCCCAAAGGGGGCGACCGAATCTAGCCTAGGGTGAGCGAAGCGAACCCTAGGAACGGGAGAGGCCCCTAACCGAATTCCAAGCCCGCGGGAGCGGGCGGCCCATGCGGAGGCCAACCGTGACGTCGCCGGAATGAACACCGCATGCGACCGTGCCGATGGGCCGCCCCCTTCGGAGGCTTGGGCAATGGTCATGGCGCCGTTATCCCAGGGCTCGCTCACGCTCGCCCTGGGCTATATTCGCACGCCCGCTCACGCGGGCTTGATGTGGAAGGGCGGTCTCTCAGATGGCCTCGCCCTCGGTTCGTCCCGAGCTACATCCGAGCGTTCGCTTCGCAGGCTCCATGCGGCAATATCAACTCCGCTCGAGGGTCAGGTTCAGGCGCTCGCTCTGCAGGCTACACCTTCTCGATCAATCAATGCGGATCGTTTCACGGGCCGCGCAGGTTCGCGCGAGCCCATGTCCCAGCGCCTTTTGAGAGACGCGCAGCAGATGGCGCTCAGCGCGGATTGAAAGTTCGCGGGACGATCGCCACAACCTCAGAGCTTCTTGAGTACCTCCTTCCATCGGGCCCAGGCGTGATCGCGCGCTCTTCGGTTCGCATCTGCGGGATTGGGCTCTTCCCCTGTGCGCATGAATCCATGCCCAGCGCCCTCGTAGGTGACAGGCTCAAACGTCTTGCCCAGTTGTCGCATCAGGTCGGCGGTCTCCGGCACGGTCGCCGTCACGCGCGCATCATTGCCGCCGTAAAATCCGTAGACGGGACAGCGAATGCGCGCCAAGCTCTCGCGATCCCGCGGCCCTGTGCCGTAGAAGACGAAGGCGGCCGCCAGGTCCGCACGGTGTGTGGCGAAGCGGAAGGCTTGGCTTCCGCCCCAGCAAAATCCGGCTACAGCGACTTTCCCATTACACGCCGGCAATTGCGCAGCATAGTCGGCGACGGCGTCCAAATCCGCCAGGATTTGATCCGGCGGCAGCTTCGAGATCGCTTCGCGAGCAGCGTCCTCCGAGGGAAAGTCGCTCGTCCGTCCTCCACCGGGAGCCATGCCCGAGAGCAAATCGGGAGCGATGGCGATATATCCGGCTTCGGCCAATTGATCGGCCACACTCCGCACCCAATCGGTCAGGCCTCGATTCTCGTGAATGACGATGATCGCCGGGGTCTTCGTCTTGACCTCGGGATAAACGACGAACGCGTGAATCACACGTTTGTCACGCGTGAGGGTGACCCATTCCTGATGGCGCGGCGAAGCTTCCAGCCGTCGTCGCGCCCACTCTTGAGCCGGGTGAGCAACCGGAAAGCTCCCGCCGCTCAAGAGGACGAGGACCGGTGTCGCGAGAGTGAGAATCAGTCGCTTCTTCATCTTCCCCCTCCCCACGATGTGCAGTTTTGGCCGGGCGCTCACCCTCACTCTCCTCAAGGGAGGCGAGTTTCCCCCTTCAACCCGTTGGGCGCCAGGGGGAGTGATCGCAGCCGCATCCCGGTTGCGTGAAAGATCGCGTTCCCGATCGCCGGAGCGATACCCACAATAGGAGTCTCTCCCGCCCCTGCTGAGGGCAGGTCCCGACGGTCCAACAGAACGACATCAATCTGCGGGAGGTCGCTGAAGCGAGGAACGCGATAGCGCGAGAACCGCGGATTGAGGATCTTCCCGTTCTCGAACTCGATAGCCTCGAAGAGCGCTCCCCCTAGCCCCATCACGAGCGCGCCTTCGATCTGGTTCTTGAGGTGATCGGGATTGAGGATGGCGCCGCACTCGAAGGCGGTGACGACGCGCAGGACGCTCACCTCCCCCGTCGCGCGATCCACAGCGATCTCTGCGCAGGTCGCCACATATCCCCCCTTCTCGAATCCGGCCGCCAGACCCATCCCGCGATCGGGTGCGGTCTTCGGCTTCCCCCACCCGAAGCGGTGCGCAGCCGCTTCGAGCACCGCGCGCAATCGTTCATCCTTCAGGTTCTTCAACCGGAACTCCAGCGGATCGATCCCCACCAGGTGAGCCAGTTCGTCCATGGCCGTCTCACGCGCGAAATGATTGGCCGTAGCTGCGAGCGCGCGATACGACCCCTGGCGCAAGGGCGAACGCGTGGGATGGAATTCGATCCATTGGTTCGGGATCGCGTAAGGGGTGCGGATGGCGGCAGCACCGGAGTTGTAGGTGTGGAATTCCCAGGCGGTGATTGTCCCGTCGCCCTTCATGCCGCTGCGGACTTCGATCACGCCGGCCGGGCGGAAGTATGCCCACGTGAATTCCTCTTCGCGCGTCCAGACGACTTTCACGGGACGACCAGCTGCCCGGGCCAAGCGCGCCGCTTCGATGGCCGCCTCGCCCGTATGCTTGCCGCCGTATCCCGAGCCCGTATCGGGCACGATCACGCGCACGCGATCTTCGGGAAGGCCGAACGCGCGCGCCAACTCGCTGCGCACGCCGAAGGGGCGCTGCGTCCCCGTCCACACCGTGAGACGTCCGTCTTTCCACTCGGCCACGGCCGCCCGCGGCTCAAGCGGCGCATGCGCAATGTAAGCGACCGTGTACGTCTGCTGCCACTGCTTCTCGGCCAGGCGCCATCCGTCTTCGAGTGAGCCCACGACGTATCGGGAACGTCCCTCCGCCTCGATCTCGTTCTTCTTCAGGTACTCGAAGATCTCGCGGCTCGACGGTTGAGGGGTCGTCTTCCACTGGGCGCGAATCGCCACCAACGCGCGTGTCGCCTGCTCGGTGCTCGGCGCCGCGACGCCCACGAAATCGCCGTCGCGCACGACGATGACGCCGGGCATGGCTTCCGCCTCGCGCGTGTCCACGGAGACGAGCGTCGCGCCGAACGCCGGTGGCCGCAGGACCTTCCCATAGAGCATGCCGGGAAGTTTCAGATCGGAGGTGTACCGATGTTCGCCGGTGACGAAGGCCCGACCATTCACTTTGGGGGCAGAGGTCCCGATGATGCGCCACTCGGTCGGGGGGGTGAGCGTCACCGTGTCCGGGATGGGACGCGAGAGCTTCTGACCGCGCGTCAGCTCGCCGATGTCCTGCGATCGGCCGCTCGCCGGATGCCGGACTTTGCCCTCGGCGATCTCCACCGCCCAACGTTCGACCTTCCACCGCTCGGCCGCGAGATCGCGGAGCAGCTCGCGCGTAGCCGCCGCGACGCGACGCAGATGTGCCGCCATCACGGGCGTCGTCCGACTCCCAAACGTCCCCAGATCAAACGGCGTCAAGTCCGTATCCCCCATGACCAGGTGGATGCGCTCCATCGGCACGCGCAGCTCTTCGGCGACGACTTGCGTGAGCGAAGTCCGAATGTTCTGCCCGACTTCGACCTTTCCGGTGTAGACGGTCACGCGCCCATCGTTGGCGATATGCAGCCACGCGCTGATCTCCCGCGGCATGGAGGGGATCTCCGCGCGTCGTCCTCCGCCCGATTCCTGCACGGCGCGAACCTCTCGAAGCAGAAGGACGAGCACTCCCGCTCCGAGCGCCTGACAAAATTGGCGGCGTGTCACCGGAAGTGGGCGCTCCCCATCCGTGGACTCGCTCGCGCCTTCAGGTACTGATGTGGCGAACAACTCGTATCGTTCCGGCTCCCCCGACGGCGTCCAGAGGTCGTGTCTCATGGCCGCGCCTCCTTCATCTTTTGGGCCGCTCGTTGAATCGCCCGCACGATGCGCCCGTAGGTCCCGCATCGGCAGATATGGCCATTCATGAAGCGAATGATCTCGGCCTCGCTCGGATCGGGATTGGCGTTCAAAAGAGCCACCCCGGACATGATCATGCCGGGCGTACAATAGCCGCATTGTAAGGCCCCGACTTCGAGAAATGCCTCTTGAAGGGGATGCAGGCGTCCGTCGCGAGCCAGGCCTTCGATCGTGAGGATCGAACGACCGGCGACCAGGTGCACCGGCGTCGTGCACGAGCGCGTGGCCCGCCCGGCGACGAGCACGGTGCACGCGCCGCATTGTCCTTCGCCGCAGCCGTACTTGGCGCCGGTCAGGTCCAAATCCTCGCGCAGCACGCTGAGCAAGCTGCGATTGGGCTCCACCTCCAGGCGGTGTCGGACACCGTTGACGTAAAGCTCGATGACCTCGCGCATGATCTGACCTCCTCAGCGCTTCTGTGATTCCGGCCTTCGTTTGCAAGATACGCCCCAGGCCCGCCGAGCGTTACATCTGGGCATCCGGCGCCTCCCAGTGCCGAGATCGGGCGCATCTTGACCCTGAGCGTGCGGTGCGGCTAACATTGCGCCCGATGCCGGGGAAAGACCAGGCGCGTCGGTGGCGGTGCGCCACACCTCGTCAATCACGGAGGGGGGAGAGATGAAGCAAAAGGTTTTCAGACTCGGGATCATCACCTTCTCTGCGCTCATCGCCGTGGCGGGGGTGCCGGCCGGGATCGCCGCCTCGCGGGTTCAGGAGAAGGATCGGCCCTTTTCGATCGAGGCCGTGCTGAGTGCGCCTTTCCCATCCGATCTCATCGCGGCGCCACAGGGGGACCGCGTCGCCTGGGTCTTCAACGCGCAGGGGCGACGAAACATCTGGGTGGCCGATGGGCCTGACTTCAAGGCGCGGCAGGTCACGGCGTACACCGAGGATGACGGGCAGGAGCTCGGCCAACTCGCCTTCAGCCCGGATGGTTCGGTCCTCGTCTACGTGCGCG
The DNA here is from genome assembly GCA_002898775.1 of bacterium HR08. Classification (GTDB taxonomy): domain Bacteria; phylum Acidobacteriota; class Blastocatellia; order HR10; family HR10; genus HR10. The sequence goes on from BEHK01000035.1 coordinate 10,106, forward strand.
GTGGCCCGCCCAATCGCGAAGGCGAGGTGCCGAATCCGACGAGCGATCCCCGCGGCGCGCGGCAGCTCATCATGGCCGTGCGCGTAGCGGACGGGAAGGCCTGGGAGATCGCCGAAGGCAGCAATCCGCGCCTCTCGCCGCGCGGAGATCTGGTCGCCTTCGAACGGCGCGGGCGTATCTTCGTCGCCCCGCTCATGGGGGGGGAGCGCGAGCGCCCGCTCTTCGAAGCGCGTGGGCGAAATGGCTCGCCCGTATGGTCGCCCGATGGGACGAAGCTGGCGTTCGTCAGCGCGCGAGGAGATCACAGCTTCATCGGAGTCTTCGATCTCGAGCGTAAGCAGATCACGTGGATCGCGCCTTCGGTGGATCGAGATCGCGAACCCGTGTGGTCGCCCGACGGGCGTCGTCTGGCGTTCATTCGTATCCCCGGCGCGATGGCCGACCCTCCACGCACGCGCGAATGGGAGCTGCCGTTTTCTCTCTATGTCGCCGATGTGGAGACGGGCGAGGCGCGTTTGGTGTGGGCGTCGCCCAATGCGACAGCGGGATTCGCGCAGACGTATCCGGCCGAACCCCTGCGCTGGGCGGCCTCGGATCGCCTCGTCTTCTACTCCGAGCACGAAGGGTGGATGCATCTCTACTCAGTCCCCGTCAGCGGCGGGAAGGAGACCGTCCTGACGCCCGGCGAATTCGAGGTCGAGGATTCCACGCTCTCGCCCGATGGCCGCGTGATTGTCTTCAATTCCAATCAGGACGACATTGACCGTCGTCACCTCTGGCGGGTGAATGTGGACGGGACGGGGTTGCGACCGCTCACGCGCGGCACCGGTATAGAATGGAGTCCGGTCATCACGGCCGAACGACGGTATACCCTCTGTCTCTCGTCCACGGCTCGACGACCGGCGGCTCCGGCACTGGTGGAGGAACGGACGACCAGCGTGCGAGTGATCGCTCCAGAAGCGATTCCCCGCGACTTCCCCGAACAGCATCTTGTAGAGCCGCAGCCGGTGATCGTGAAGGCCCCCGATGGGCTCTCCATTCACTGTCAGCTCTTTCTGCCGCCCAATGCGCGAGCGGGCGATCGGCGACCGGCGGTGATCTTCCTGCATGGGGGACCGATTCGACAGATGCTCCTCGGATGGCATCCGCGCGGATATTACCATCGCGCCTACGGCTTCAATCAATATCTGGCCAGCCAAGGGTACGTCGTCCTCTCGGTGAACTTTCGGTCGGGCATCGGTTACGGGCGAGCCTTTCGTCTGGCACCGAATCAGGGACCGCGCGGCGCTTCGGAATATCAGGACGTGGTGGCGGCAGCGAAGTATCTCCAACGGCGTCCTGAAGTGGATCCGCACAAGATCGGGCTCTGGGGCGGTTCCTACGGTGGGTATCTGACGGCGCTCGGGCTGGCGCGCAATTCCGACCTGTTCGCCGCGGGCGTGGATCTGCATGGCGTGCATGATTGGTCGCTGCGCGCGCGCCTGCGCGAAGGAGGGGGCGGCTGGGGCATTCAGGGCCAAGACCTCATGCGCCTGGCCTGGGAATCCTCACCCGTCGCCTCGGTCCGCTTCTGGTACTCCCCGGTCCTCTTCATCCACGGCGACGACGATCGCAACGTGGACTTCATCGAGACGACCGATCTCATCCAGCGATTGCGCGCCGAGGGCAAAGCGCATGTCGAGCAGCTCATCTTCCCCGACGAAGTGCACGACTTCCTCCTGCACCGAAATTGGATCCGGGCGTACCGGGCGGCGGCCGAATTCTTCGACCGCTTCCTGAAAGGGAGTCAGCCCTGAACGGCGCGCCGACTTTCAAGCGGGGAGCTCCACACCCCACCCGGCGTGGAGCCCCCCCGACGGTCGTTCATCGCGCGCGGCCAGACCCGACGATCGGCTGTGGCCCTCTGGGCTTGCGATCCAGCTCCTTCAGGAGCTCCTGAACGGCCACTTCGAGCTGGCGATCGCGGCCAGCCAAATTGTCCTCCGGTGTGTTCTCGACGAAGATGTCGGGTTCGACGCCGTAGTTCTCCATGTTCGTGCGTCGCGGGTCGGCCAGGAAGACGCCGACGCTCGGCGTGCGGATGGTTGAGCCGTCAATGAGGCGATACGATCCGGTCCCGATGACGGCGCCCATGGTCTTAGTCCCGATCACTTTGCCGAGCCCGAGGGCGCGGAAACCCGCCGGGAACATCTCGGCGTTGGAGGCCGAACGCCAGTTCTGAAGCACGACTTTCGGACCGAAGAAGCCGTTGAGCGGGCGATACGTCGGCTCGGTGCCGCGCGGCTGCCACACCTGATAGGGGCGCTGAATGAGCAAGGCCAGCAGCTCTTGCTCGATGTTCCCCCCGCCGTTCCACCGCTCGTCAATGATCAGCGCCTCCTTGTCCCGATTCTCCCGCAGCTCGCGCTCGAAGCGCAGGAGCGACGGGCGATTCATCGCCTGGATGTGCACGTAGCCGATGCGCCCACCCGAGAGCTTCTCCACCAGCTCGCGCCGCTCCTTGACCCACCGCTCATAACGGAGTTGGTTGAACGCCGCCATCGAGATCGGCTCGATGCGCGTCGTCCAGGCGCCCTCTTCGGTCGGCTTGTTGTTGAACGTCACCTCAATCTTGCGGTTGAGCCGATGATTGAGCAGGGGATAATAGTTGTCTCCGGCTTTGATCGGCTTCCCTTCGATGGCGATCAGGTAGTCACCGACGCTCACCTTCACCCAATCCTTATCGGCCGGTCCGTTCTCGTAGATGTACGTCACGCGATACCGTCCGGCCTGCTCATCGGGCTCCAGGTCGAGGCCGAGATGGCCGGTCGAGACGCTCGCTGCGCGCCCACGCGGGGGCGGCGCCGTCCCTGTGTGCGAGGCGTTCAGCTCGCCGATCATCTCGTTGATGATGTTGAGCAGCTCCTGGCGATCGCCGACGTGCTCGACCAGCGGACGATATTTCGCGCGCGCCGCATCCCAATCCTTGCCATGCATGGCCGGATCGTAGAAGCGGTACTTCATCGTCCGCCAGGCGTCATCGAACATCTGCGCCCAGGTCGCCGGTTTATCAATCTTCACCTTGACGGTGAAGGTGACCCGCCGACGCGGGGCATCCCCCCGAGCGCCCGGCGCCTGAGTTGCCGCCACGCTCGCCGGCAGGGCGACCGAGTAGACGCCGCCGCCTTCGCGGAAGAAGACCGTGCGTCCATCGCGCGAGAACGCGAGGTCACTGATCCCCCCTCCAGGACCGAAACCGGGGAATGGCGGACCTTCCTCATCCCCCTCATCTGGCACGGTCCCGGCCGTGACGCGCGTCAGCCGCCGACCGTCTTCTTGAATCGAATAGAGAACCGGCACCATACGCACTCCCGCCGGTTCGCTCGTCGCGAAGACGATCGTGCGGCTATCGGGAGAGATGGCATAACTGGTGACGGCAAACGGCATACGCGTGAGCTGACGCGTCCGACGCCGTAGTCCAGCCCAATCTATGGCGATCTCCTTCAGAGGCTCTGGTCGTTGGAGTTGCGGACGGCGCGGTCCTCCCTCGGTGGCTTCTGCCGCCTCTCCGCGCTCCTCCGGCTCGCTCGGATCGCGCTCCTCGCGCTCCAGGGTCACCGAGAAGATCTGCGCCGAGGGTTGACCGGAGAAGAGGCTCGACTCGCTTCGCAGGAAATAGAGCTTCCGCCCGTTGGGCGCAAACTGCGGCGCCATGTAGTTGAACGGCTCCGACGTCACCCGCCGCTCCTGGCCCCCGCCGGAGGGGATCAGATAGATATCGTTCCGCCGCGCGTGATTGGGCTTGGCGTAGGCGATCCACTTCCCATCGGGCGACCAGGCGGGCGTGCCGATCGGCCCATATGGGGAGGACGCGAGCTCCACGACTCGCTTCGTCTCGATATGGACCTTGCGGAGCTTGAGATCGGACGTCGTATAGGCGATCTCTTTCGAATCGGGCGACCAGACGAAGGCGAACTTGAGGACGTCGTGATCCGTCAGCTGCTGCGGCGCGCCCGACCCATCGGCGGGGGCAATGTACAACTCCTCGCGCCCACTCTGATCCGAGACGAAGGCGATCCATTTCCCATCAGGCGAATACTTCGGATCGCGATCGCGCGCCGGACTGTCGGTGATCTGCTTGAGATCCCCCGGCTCAACAGGCGCGGTGAAGATCTCCCCATGAATGGAGAAGACGAGGCGTCGTCCCGAGGGTGCCAGATCGTAGTCGTCGACCTCGGAGTTGAATTCGCGAACCTCGACCATGTTCTCCTGCGTCTCGGCGGCGATCTGGAGCGGGATCGGCGTCACCTTGCGCGTGGCGACATCGAGCTTCCAGATCCCGAAATCGTGCTCGAAGACGATGACGCGCCCATCGGCGCTCATCGCCGGCCAGCGCACATCGCCGCTGCGGAACGAAGTGACGCGCTCGGCGCGCCCGCCGCGTTCCGGCACGCGCCAGATGTTGGTCACCCCTCCATCATCGCGATCGCTCACGAAGTAGATGTAGCCGTCTCGCCCCCACATCGGCCAGGAGTCCATCCCCTCGAAATCTGTCAGGTCCACGAAGCGCTTAGTCGCCAGGTCCATCACCGTGATGTCGCTCTGGTAGGCGCCGCGATAATATTTGCGCCAGTAGGCTTGAGATTTCCGATTGACGGCGAGCCTCCGCCCGTCCGGGGAGTAGCAGCCGTAGATGCCCATGTCCGGACCGGCATCACGAGGCATGCCGCCTTCGATGCTCACCGTATAGAGCTTGGGCATGAAGAACTCTCCGCGCTGGCTACTGAAGAGCACCGCGCGCGAATCCGGCGTCCATCCGAGCACCATATCATCGGCCGAGTGGAAGGTCAGTTGCTTTGGCACCCCTCCCTCGGACGGAATGATGAAGACATCCAGATTCCCGTAGCGATCGCTGGAGAACGCAATCCACCGCCCATCGGGCGAGAAGCGCGGATAGATGTCCCGCGCCGGATGAACGGTGAGGCGGCGCACATTTTGACCGTTCTCATCCGCCGTCCAAATGTCCCCCAGATACGTGAACACAATGCGCCCTTGGTGATAATGCGGGTACCGCACCAGCTTGGCTTCGCGTGCCAGTCCGATCCAGGGGAGGACGGCGAGCATGAGGATCGCTGCGGCGTAAAGGCGAAGTCGTCTCATTGGGCTCCCCTCCATAAGGTAATGTTCCCACAAAGAGCCGCTTATTGTAGCATGGTCCTCCCTCTTGGGCCATCTCTTGCCGGAATTTCGCTCGACGGCATTCTTCATCTTCCGCAAGCGGGCCTCTCGAATGCTTCTTGAAGTGGGTTCGACGCCGTCTCCCTCCGCAGGAAGCCCGCGCGAATGGCCGCCCGAACGTCGCCCGAAGCGAGCTGAAAGTAAGCCCTAAGGAGCGGCCCATCTGCCCGACCCTCCGAGCCGTTGGCCCAGAGGATGCGGGCGTCGCCCGCATCCGAGCCGCCAATATACTCGTCACCCCGCGAAGCGTCATGTATAATCCCCGCGCTTTCATGCTCATGAGTGAAGAACGCGCGGAGGCGTGGGTGATGAAGCAGCGGCGGATGCCTTCCGTGATCGCCGCGCTCGCGATCCTCTTCTTCTCGCTCGCGAGCGCCGCCGGCTCGAGCGTTCGACAGACCGAAGCGCTTCAACGCAAGCGCGCGCAGGTGCAGGCGGTTTTGGAGCACGCCGTTCGGGTCGCCGGTCATCCGGCGGTGATCGTCATCCTGGAGGATGAACCGATCGCCACCTACCGTGGGACGAAAAGAGGATGGGCGGCGACGAGCCTGGCCGCCGCACCCGACAATCACATCGGGGGGAAACTGGACCTCAACTCCGCTCGCTCGCGCGCCTATGCGGCATATCTGCAACGTCAGCAGGAGCTCTTTCTGGCGAAGGTGCGCGAGCAGATCCCTGAAGCCGTTGTGCACTTTCGCTATACCGTTTTGCTCAACGGCCTCGCGCTCACCGTCCCGGCCGAGAAGCTCGAGCTGCTCGCCATGTTCCCGGAAGTCGTCGAGATCTTTCCCATCGTGGAGATCTTCCCGGAATCGCGCGCCCGCGCCTCAGGCGCCGTTCTCCCCCTGGATACGAGTCATGCGCTCATGGGAGCAGAAGACCTCTGGCAAGCTGTCGGCGGGCGTGAGAACGCCGGGGCGGGCATCAGGATCGGCATCGTGGATACGGGCGTGGATTTCGATCACCCGATGCTTCAGGATGCGACCCTCACGCCGCCGTCGGGATTCCCGCGCGCGAACACCGGTGAGAATCTGGCCAACGGTAAGGTCATCGTCGCTAAGGTCTTCCAATCCATCATAGATCGGCAGGCGCGCCTGGACCCGCGCTTCCGAACAGCGCAAGATCTGACCGGGCATGGGACGCACGTGGCCAGTTGCGCCGCCGGAGCGATCTTGGACCTGAGGACGTTTCCCGGAGCGCGGCCGGTCGTCATAAGCGGCGTAGCGCCGAAAGCCTTCCTGGGCAGCTATCGCGTGTGCGCCCCGCGCTGCGGCCTGGATAGCCTTTTAGCTGGGATTGAAGAGGCCGTGCGCGATGGCATGGACGTGATCAATATCAGCCTGGGCGCTCCGACGAGCGCGCCACTGGATCGCGCGGCCAACAATGCCGTCACTTCAGGAGTCATCGTCGTGGCCGCTGCCGGGAATGATGGTCCTCCACCGAGTGAGACGCAGAACGTTGCCGGAGGAACGGTTCGCAGTCCGGCGAATGCCCAGCGGGTGATCGCCGTCGGCGCAACCACCAATGCTCATCAAGGGGCCGCCGCTTCCGCCTTAGGGCGCGTGCGTGTGGAAGAGCCTGCGCCGCCTTCGGAGCTTGCCGAAGTGCTCGGATTTCGAGGGCTCAACGGCGCGACTCCTTTCCCGGAGACGCCGATTGTGGCGCGCCTTGTGGACGTGGACTTGGTGGACAATGGCGCTGCCGATGGGGGCGGGCTTGCGTGCGAACCTCTACCGGCCGGTTCGCTTGCCGGAGCCATCGCCTTGATCCAGCGCGGACAATGCCGGTTCGCGGAGAAGAATCGAAATGCGGCGGCGGCCGGAGCCCTCGCCGTCATCTTCTACAACACCGAAGCCGGAGGGGATACGTTGATCACGCCCGATCTCAGCGGAGCGCCTCTCCCCGCGCTGTTCCTTCAGCGTCGTGCCGGGCTCGCCCTCAAACAGTTCATCAATGCTGTGGAACGCGCCGGCCGATCGGTGCGCGCCGTGCTGGAGCCGCTCGATCTGCCGGGCGAGATGATCGTGACCGTGCCGATCGCGCCCGATCATCTGGCTGATTTCAGCTCGCGCGGGCCGGCTTCAAGCTTCGCCATCAAACCCGATGTGGTCGCTCCGGGCCTGAGCAGCTACGCCGCCGTCCAGGACGACGATCCGCGCGGAGAGGCGCGCTTCCCCCTCCCCCCGGATGTGGAGCGAGACGTGCAAGCTCCCCTGTATGACCCCAGCGGCTTCGCCTTTCGCAATGGGACGAGCTTCGCCGCGCCGCGCGTGGCGGGCGTGGCCGCATTGCTCAAGCAGCTTCGCCCCAATTGGACGCCGGATGAGATTCGTTCGGCGATTCTCACGACGGCACGTCGGCCACCACAACTGGCGGCGCAGCGGGTGATGGATCGCGGCTCCGGAATCGTGGACATGCGCGCGCTGGCCCGGGTGTTGACGACGGTGGATGCTCCCACGTACAGCTTCGGCTCCATTCGCATACGGCAAACCGTCACGCGGATGAAGACGTTCACCGTGAAGAACCATTCCTCGCAGCTTGTGACCTATCGGCTCGCGCTCACGATGACGCACGCGGATCCGGCCATCACGGCCACACTGAACAAAACGACGTTTCAGGTGCGGCCCGGCGGGACGGGACAATTCACCCTCACGCTGCGAATCGCGCCGACGATCGCGCCGGGGACGCGGGAATGGGAGGGTTTTATCTCCATCCGCGATGACGGCACGACGATCCCGGCACAGCTCGACATCCCCTTCTGGGTGCGCACGGTGCGATGAACGCGAGCGTGCGCAGGTGATCCATCAGGGATGCAACCGAGAGCACCGTCATCCAGATGCCCACCGCGTGGGGTCAGGCGATGGGCCGCCTCCCTTCGAGGGTCTGGGAATGAGCGGGATCCCGCTCGCTTGATGTTCGCGCGCGTGTTCCACTGACCGGGGCGCGTGCACGCCCTCATCACCCCAGGAGCAGGTGCCGCAGCAGGAAGAGGAGATTCGCCGGCCGCTCGGCCAATCGGCGCATAAACCACGGGAACCACGATGATCCGTAGGAGATGAGCACCAACATGCGATACCCCTCGCGCGCCAAGCGCTGCTGCTCCTCTCGCTGAATCCCGTAGAGCATCTGGAACTCCGTCTCCGAGCGCGGGATGCCCACTGCGGCCGCGAACGCCGCGATGCGGCGAATGAGCGCGCGATCGTGCGTGGCGATAGCCGCGCGCACGCCGTTGCGTCGTGCCTCTTCTCCCAAAAGCCGCTGCGCCAGGGCGAAGAAATTCGCATCCACATCGCGCTTTCGCGGGAAGGCGCGATCGGGCGGTTCCCGATACGCCCCCTTCACCAACCGGATGGCGGGCCGAAGCGGCAGAAGCGAGAGGAGATCGCGCTCAGTCCGGTAGAGATACGCTTGCAAGCACACCCCCACGTTCGGATAGACGGCGCGCGCGCGCCGATAGGTCTCCAGCGTGATGTCCACATACGGGCTCGACTCCATGTCAATCCACACCGTTTGATGAGGCGCTGCGGCATCCAGTATCCGCCGGAGATTCGCCGCGCAGAGTTCCGGGTCCAAGTCCAAGCCCAACTGCGTCAGCTTGACGGAGACCTCCGCCGGCTGCGGCCAGGCGCGAATCCGCGCGAGCACTTCCGCATAGTGCGCCGCGACGGCTTCGGCCTCCCGCGCATCGGTGATATTCTCCCCGAGATAGGTGAAGACCGTCCCAATGCCCTGCTCTTGCAAGGTGAGTCCGGCCTGCAGCGCGGCCTCCAGAGTCTCCCCCGGAATGAAGCGCTCCACCGCGCGCCGCACGAACCGATAGCGAGGCGCGCGCTCCCGCAACCACCGATTCTGAGATCCGGCCAGAAGAAGCGTGCGCAGAACGCCCATGTGCCCCTCCTCATCTTCGCGCGTTCCCGCTCACGGGACGGTTTGAAAGATCACCTCCTCGCGGACGGTCGCATGGATCGGCCGCCCGTTCAATTGCGCCGGGAGGAAGCGAAAGCGCTGGAAGGCCTCCAGGGCGAACGCTTCCATCTCGCGATCGAACGGGCGCACGACGCGCGCGTTTATGACGCGCCCTTCCGGAGTCACGATCCCTTCCAGGAGGATGCTCCCCATCGGACGGCGCGAAGGGAACTTGGGCGTGACGCGCTCAATGAGCACAGGGGGGAGAAAAACATCCTCCGGCCCCGTCGCCAGCACCCGCCCGTACTCGTCGCACGGCGCGGAGAGCTCCCGCGGACGATTCCGCAGGTGAGCGAGCGGGAGCACGGTGACCGTGATCGTCATGAGCATCGCGTGAGGCTCGCCCGCTTCTTCCGAGAGCGTTCCCTCAAGCAGGATCGTCTCAAAATGGCGCACCCCCACCCCTTCCACGCGCACGATCGTTCGCTCTCGATGAATCAGCGCGACGCTCAGGGAAGCTTCCGTGCGAGAGACGGAATTCAAGGCCACCGTGCGTTGGATCACCCGCCGGGCGAGATGGTCCATGCCCTCCGGATCCCGCCCCGGTGTTCGGTCCCCCAGGAACACGCCATCCTGAAAGCGTTCGCCGGGCATGAGCCCCACCGAACGAATATGCACGGGCGTCACCTGTTCGATCCCCAGCACCTTTCGCAAGTAGGTCACTTCGGCGTCGAGGCTATCGAACGTTTGCGCCAAGCGCACGGGTTCGGGGTTCGAATCGGCTCGCCGCCCCCGAGCCCGATAGAGGACCATCGTCACGCTCGCCCCCAAGCGCGCGCGTTCGGCCACGCGCGATTGCGCCCTCACCTCCGGGATCAGCATCCCGACCGCGCCCACGAGGATGAGGCCCAACAGGGCGCCGCGCTCGAAGCGTCCGAAGGCCCTCGACGATCGTCTCGCCTCACCCATCCCCGTTCTTCTCCAGACGGCTCACATAGGCGTGATAGACGAGGCGTCGGCTCACGCCGCACTCTTCGGCCACGCGCCTGATGGCCGTCTTCGCATCGAGTCCTGTGGCCGCCATGAGGGCCTTCACGCGCTCGGCGAGCGCCGTCGCGCTCGTCGCGAGCGTCGCGGGATCGGACCGAACGGCCTCAGCTCCGGCCACCAGCAGAACGATCTCCCCTCTGACCGAAGCCCCGCTCATGCGTTCGACCAATACGTCCAACGTCGCGCGTTCGAACGTCTCATGCACCTTCGTCAGCTCGCGCGCGAGCACGGCGGCGCGCGCGCCCAAGATCTCCCGCATATCGGTGAGCGTGGCGGCGAGACGATGCGGCGCTTCGAAGAAGATGAGCGTATACGGCACGGTCTTGAGCTGCTCCAACTCCGCTCGCCGCTCAGTGCGCCGAGCCGGGAGGAATCCGACGAAGAGGAAGCGACTCACGGGCAAGCCCGCAGCCATCGCGGCCGTCGTGATGGCCGACGGACCGGGGATGGGGACGATCGGGATCCCCTCGGTGATCGCCCGCTCGAGCAGCACGGCGCCGGGATCGGAGAGCAACGGCGTGCCCGCATCGCTGACGAGGGCCACCTTCTGCCCGGCCTTCAACCGCGCGATCAATTCCTCCGCTCGCCTCCGCTCATTGTGCTCGTGATAGCTGATGAGCGGTCGCCGGAGGCCATAATGCTGCAGCAGTTTCATCGTCCGCCGCGTATCCTCGCACGCGATGAGATCAACCTCCTTCAAGATCCGCAGCGCGCGCAGCGTGATGTCCTCCAGGTTCCCGATGGGCGTCGCCACGATGTACAACGTGCCGGGCATGGCGCGAGGTTTCAAGATATCCCACCGCCGCCGAGAATTTCAACCGCGCGGCTCGCTGTGCTACAATGATCGGCGCCATGCCGAAGCGAAATCCGCTCACAAGCGGTGCGCCGACAGAGGAGGACCGGCAATACGATGCCCGGCTGCGCCCCCTCCGACTCGCCGAGTATATCGGGCAGCCGAAGCTCAAGGAGAACCTGAGCGTCTTCATCCGCGCGGCGCGCGCGCGCGGCGAGGCATTGGATCACGTTCTGCTGCACGGGCCACCGGGAACAGGCAAGACGACGCTCGCCTACATCATCGCCCATGAGCTGGGTGTCGAGATCCGCGCGACCTCCGGGCCGGTCATCGAACGCTCGGGCGATCTGGCCGCTCTGCTCACGAACCTGGGGCCGCGCGATGTGCTCTTCATTGATGAGATCCACCGGCTCAATCCCGCTGTCGAGGAGATCCTCTACCCGGCCATGGAGGCCTATCAGCTGGACATCATCATCGGACAGGGGCCGGCCGCGCGCTCGATCAAGATTGATCTGCCGCCCTTCACGTTGATCGGCGCCACAACGCGCAAGGGCTTGCTCGGCGCGCCCCTGCGCGGCCGCTTCGGCATTGATCTGCACCTGGATTTCTACGAGCCGGAGGAGTTGGAACAAATCGTCCTGCGCTCGGCGCGCATTCTGGGGATCGAGATCGAACCCGAAGGCGCGCGCGAGATCGCCCGCCGCGCGCGGGGCACGCCGCGCATCGCCAATCGGTTGCTCCGTCGCGTTCGCGATTTCGCCGAGGTCGAAGCCGATGGACGCATCACGCGCGAGGTCGCCGAATATGCCCTCAATCGTATGGAGGTGGATCGCTTCGGACTCGATGAGGTGGACCGCAAGCTGCTGCTGACGATCATCGAGAAGTTTCACGGTGGCCCGGTCGGCCTGAACACCCTCTCTGCTGCCATCAACGAGGAGAAGGATGCGATCGAGGAGATCTACGAACCGTACCTGATCCGAATCGGATTCCTGAATCGGACGCCGCGGGGACGCGTCGTCACCGAGACGGCCTACCGCCATCTCGGATACGCCACCTCGCGCCTCCCTTTGGATGATCGCGGCCTCTTTGCCGAACCGTTGTGAGGGAGCGCTCTTTTAGCGCAGGATGAAGACGTGACGGGGCTTCCGCTCTTTCCCGAACCGTTGTGAGAGAGCGCGGAGGTGGACTCTCCGAACGGCCATGCGGATTCGCCTCCTTCACGGGCCCGCTCGCGCAGGCTTTATGCGGAGGGTGTCATCTCAAAAGGCCTCGCCTTCGGCTCGCCTTGGGCCATATTCGGACGCTGGCTGGCGCCGGCCTTGTGCGGAAGAGGAGGCAATATTCGTTTGCAGTTCCCCCCCGGTCACACCCGGGAGATTACGAATGCGCGAGCCGGCCCCTTGTCCCCGTTGTCCCCAGACGTGTATATTCAATCGCTCGTCCGGATGAAGAACATTCTGTTTGTGTGCATCGAGAACTCGTGTCGGAGCCAAATGGCCGAGGCGTGGGCGCGCCATCTCGGACGCGGACGTGTGCGCGCCTGGAGCGCCGGTTCTCGCCCCTCAGGAGAAGTCAACCCTCTG